>JBCKMZ010000014.1:0-33434 GCA_038902975.1 Polaromonas sp. | reverse complement strand
CTTGGTGGTGTTGGCGCAAGTCATCTTCACCAAGGGCCCTGTCGGGTACGACCGTTGGGCGGGCATTTTTTCATCTCAGTGGATGAAAGTTTTAACCTTTATCATCATCATCGCCATGCTGTATCACGTCTGGGTGGGTATGCGCGACATCTGGATGGACTACATCAAGCCCGTGGGTGTGCGGCTAGGCTTGCAGGTCTTCACGCTGGTGTGGCTGATTGGCTGCGCTGGTTGGGCGATTCAGGTCTTGTGGCGGCTTTGATAAGTCGCCGTTTCACTTCAGCTATTTTACTGCGACTGACTTTCAACAATGACCGTAACTTCCAAACTTCCCAAGCGTAAATTTGACGTGGTCATCGTCGGTGCCGGCGGCTCCGGTATGCGTGCTTCGCTGCAACTGGCGCGCGCCGGCCTGAACGTCGCGGTGCTGTCCAAAGTGTTCCCCACACGCTCGCACACGGTTGCGGCGCAAGGCGGCATTGGCGCATCACTCGGCAACATGAGCGAAGACAACTGGCACTACCATTTCTACGACACCGTCAAGGGCTCTGACTGGCTGGGCGACCAGGACGCGATTGAATACATGTGCCGCGAAGCGCCCAAGGCGGTGTATGACCTGGAGCACATGGGCATGCCGTTTGACCGCAACCCCGACGGCACGATTTACCAGCGCCCGTTTGGTGGCCACACCGTCAACTATGGTGAAAAGTCAGTCCAACGCGCATGCGCCGCCGCTGACCGCACCGGCCACGCCATGCTGCACACGCTGTACCAGCAAAACGTGAAAGAAAAAACCAGCTTCTTCGTCGAGTGGCTGGCGATGGACTTGATTCGTGATGCCGCTGGTGACGTGGTCGGCGTGACCGCGATTGAAATGGAAACCGGCGATGTGCATATTTTTGAAGCCAAAACCACGCTGCTGGCCACCGGCGGTGCCGGTCGTATTTTTGCGGCTTCGACCAACGCTTTTATCAACACCGGTGATGGCTTAGGCATGGCGGCACGCGCCGGCATTCCGCTTGAAGACATGGAATTCTGGCAGTTCCACCCGACTGGCTTGGCCGGCGCTGGCGTGCTGCTGACCGAAGGCTGCCGGGGGGAAGGCGCGATTTTGCGCAACAGCGATGGCGAACGCTTCATGGAACGTTATGCACCCGCCTATAAAGACCTGGCGCCGCGTGACTACGTGTCGCGCTGCATGGACCAGGAGATCAAGGAAGGCCGTGGCTGCGGCCCGAACAAGGACTACATCAACCTCGACATGACACACCTGGGGGCGGAAACCATCATGAAGCGCCTGCCTTCGGTGTTCGAGATTGGTCACAACTTTGCCAATGTTGATATCACCAAAGAGCCCATCCCCGTGGTGCCCACCATCCACTACCAGATGGGCGGCATCCCGACCAACATCCACGGTCAGGTCATCACGCAAAACGCTGACAACAAGAGCGAAGTTGTGAATGGTTTGTACGCGGTGGGCGAATGCGCCTGCGTCAGCGTACACGGTGCGAATCGCCTGGGCACTAATTCATTGCTCGACCTGCTGGTGTTTGGCCGTGCGGCGGGCAACCACATTGTCGAGTTCAATAAAACCACGACGCACAAGGCATTGCCTGCGGACGCAGCCGACGCAACGCTGGCCCGCATCGCGCGCCTGGACAACTCTACCGATGGCGAATACGCGCAAGACGTGGCCAACGACATCCGCACGGCCATGCAAACCCATGCCGGTGTGTTCCGCACCCAGGCGGCCATGGATGAGGGCGTGACCAAAATCGCCGCGCTGCGTGAGCGCGTACACAAAATCGGCCTGAAAGACAAGTCCAAAATCTTCAACACCGCGCGTATCGAAGCGCTGGAAGTTGAAAACCTGATTGAAGCCGCCCAGGCCACCATCGTGTCGGCTGCCGCCCGGCGCGAAAGCCGTGGCGCACATTCGGTGGATGACTACGGCGACACGCCAGCGCACCCGAATGGCCGCAATGACACCGACTGGCACAAGCACACACTATGGCACAGCCAAGGCAACAAGCTGACCTACAAGCCGGTGCAAATGAAACCACTGACGGTCGAGTCCATCCCCCTGACTGTGCGCAGCTTCTAAAAGGCGAAAAATATCATGGCAAAACGTACTTTCAAGATTTACCGTTACGACCCCGATACCGATTCCAAGCCCTACATGCAGACCATAGAGGTCGAGCTTGACGGCAGCGAACGCATGTTGCTCGATGCACTGATGAAGCTCAAGGCGCAAGACCCGAGCATCAGCTTCAGGCGCTCATGCCGCGAAGGTGTTTGCGGCTCTGACGCGATGAACATCAATGGCAAAAATGGCCTGGCATGCGTGACCAATATGCGCACGCTGCCAGCTGTTATCACCCTCAAGCCGCTGCCTGGTCTGCCCGTGGTGCGTGACCTGATTGTTGACATGACGCAGTTCTTCAAGCAGTACAACTCGATCAAGCCCTACCTCATCAACAACAACCTACCGCCTGAAAAAGAACGCCTGCAGAGCCCGGAAGAGCGCGACGAACTCGACGGCCTCTACGAGTGCATCTTGTGCGCCGCTTGCACCTCAGCCTGCCCCAGCTTCTGGTGGAACCCGGACAAGTTCGTCGGCCCGGCCGGGTTGCTACAGGCTTACCGCTTTATCGCCGACAGCCGCGACGAAGCTACCGCCGAGCGCCTGGATAATCTTGAAGATCCGTACCGCCTGTTCCGTTGCAAAACCATCATGAACTGCGTTGATGTTTGCCCCAAAGGTCTGAATCCGACCAAAGCGATCGGTAAAATCAAAGAGATGATGGTTCGGCGCGCAGTCTGATCGCAAATCGGTATGCAGGCGGCAGACACTCTGTTAGACGAGCGCGCTTTGAGCAAGCTGCACTGGCGCTGCCGTCGTGGTCTGCTGGAAAACGATTTGCTGATTGAAAAGTTTTTTTCCAGACACGACAGCACCTTGACCGTCAGACAGGCTAAAGGCATGAATGATTTAATGGAGTTGTCTGACAATGATTTGCTGGATCTTTTGCTAAAAAGAAAAGAGCCCCTTGAACTGCTAGAAGCAGACTCCAAAGCCCATGCATCCACTCCTGAAGCCCTGGAAGTTTTAAACCTGCTGCGCCCCGTCGCAAACGGTAGCGTGGCTACCCTCCCTTGATTTGACAAGAAAGAAGCAAAATGAAACTAGCCGATAACAAAGCCACCCTGTCGTTCAGCGACGGCAGCCCCAGCATTGAAATGCCGGTTTACAAGGGCAGCGTTGGCCCGGACGTTGTCGACATTCGCAAGCTGTATGCGCAGACTGGCATGTTCACCTATGACCCGGGTTTCATGTCGACGGCGGCCTGCCAGTCGGCCATCACTTACATCGACGGCGACAAGGGTGAACTGCTGTACCGCGGCTACCCCATCGAACAGCTCGCGACGAATTGCGACTACATGGAAACCTGCCACCTGCTGCTCTACGGAGAGCTGCCCAATGGGGACCAGAAGAAAGACTTTGTCAGTCGCGTGACCAACCACACCATGGCCCACGAACAGATGCAGTTCTTCCTGCGCGGTTTCCGCCGCGACGCGCATCCGATGGCCATCATGACCGGCCTGGTCGGCGCGCTGTCGGCCTTCTACCATGACAGCACAGACATTAACAATCCGCAGCATCGCGAGATTTCAGCGATCCGCCTGATTGCCAAGATGCCGACGCTGGTCGCCATGGCCTACAAGTACACCATGGGCCAGCCCTACATGTACCCGAAGAACCACCTGAGCTACGCTGGCAACTTTCTGCACATGATGTTTGCCACGCCGTGCGAAGAGTACAAGGTCAACCCGGTGCTCGAGCGGGCGCTGGACCGGATTTTCATTCTGCATGCGGACCACGAGCAAAACGCATCGACCTCGACGGTTCGCCTGTGCGGCTCGTCGGGGACAAACCCGTTCGCGGCCATCGCGGCCGGCGTGGCCTGCCTCTGGGGCCCCACGCACGGCGGTGCCAATGAGGCTGCGCTGAATATGCTGGGTGACATCCAGAAAAATGGCGGTGTCGAGAAAATTGGCGAGTTCATCAAGCAGGTAAAAGACAAGAATTCCAGCGTCAAACTGATGGGCTTCGGTCACCGCGTCTATAAAAACTACGACCCGCGCGCCAAGCTGATGCAGGAAACCTGCAAGGAAGTACTCGCCGCACTGGGCCTGGAAAACGACCCGCTGTTCAAGCTGGCCATGGCACTGGAAAAGATTGCGCTGGAAGACGACTACTTCGTCTCGCGCAAGCTCTACCCCAACGTGGACTTCTACTCCGGCATCGTGCAGCGTGCCATTGGCATTCCGGTCAGCCTGTTTACGGCGGTTTTCGCACTGGCGCGTACCGTCGGCTGGATGGCACAGCTCAATGAAATGATTGGCGACCCCGAGTACAAGATCGGCCGCCCACGCCAGTTGTTCACCGGCTCTGTCCAGCGTGACGTGAAGCCCATCACTGCACGTTGATCCGAGAGTTTTTGGGGTCAGAGCCCAAATTCGCTGAGCCTACGGCTCGCCCTCCGGGGGCGGTGCTTCGCACCGCTGCGAAATTGGTGTCTGACCCCAATAACTCACAAGCAGATTTACTTCTTGGCGGCGCTTGCTGCGCTGGCAGCAGGCTTGGCGATTGCGGTTTTGTCGTCTTTTGCATCTTTGGCCGTTGGCTTGGCATCTTTTTCCTTCTTGGCTTCTGGCTTTGCGGCAGCAGCAAGAGCACCTGCAAAAGCGGCACCACCGACAGTCAAACCACCGGCTGAGAAGGCGGCGGCATTTTTCTCGCCAATACCGCTGACGCGAGTGATGAAGTCGTCCCAGTTTTTGAAGTTGCCTTTTTTGCGCTCTTCAACAATCTTGGCAGACATCGCAGGGCCAATGCCTTTGATACTGTCAAGCTCGGCGGCACTGCTTTTGTTGACATCAACAGCGGCAAACGATAGGGCCATGTACATGGCGGCGACAAACGCCAGCAATTTCTTGAACATAAAAACTCCTCAGGGATTGAATTAAATTCGAAACATGAGCCACCTTGAAAAAGTCCGACAGGCTCCTAGTAACTAACGGTCAAGTTCCAGGTGGGTTGACTCAATCCCCGGGTTTTTAGTTTTTTTGGCGGCTTAACCAGTGCATATAAGCTGTCACACCGGTTTGCACATCGGCGAAGCTGTGGTCGCAGCCTGCGGCCCGTAGCAGACGAAGGTCGGCCTGGGTGTAGCTTTGATATTTGCCGACCAGGGCGGGCGGAAAGGCGATGTAGGCTATCAGTCCGCCGCGAGCGGCTTCCTCAAGCGAGAGGGCCGCATCGTTTTGATTTTTTCGGAGCGTGTTAACCACCGTAATCGCCACATCGTTGAATGGCTGCGCCTTGCCGCTGCCGAGGTTGAAGATGCCGGACTTCTCGGGATGGTCGAGAAACCACAGATTGACGGCCACCACGTCGTCGATAAATACAAAGTCGCGCATTTGCTGGCCGGCGGCGTAACCCTCGTGCGCGCCAAACAGTTTGACCTTGGCATCAAGCTGGTACTGGTTGAACTGGTGAAAGGCGACGCTGGCCATGCGACCCTTGTGCTGCTCGCGCGGACCGTAAACGTTGAAGTAGCGAAAGCCTGCGACTTGTGTGTCGGTATTTTCAAACCGTGCGCCGAGATCGCGCCGCATTCTCTGGTCAAACAGCAGCTTGGAGTAGCCGTAGACATTGAGCGGTTTTTCAAACTCAGGTTGCTCGCTGAAGGTGTCGGAACCGCCATACGTTGCGGCTGAAGATGCATAGAGCAGGCGTGTGCCCTGCTCCTGGCAGGACTGAAATAAATCCACCGACAGCGTGTAGTTGTTGTCCATCATGTACTTGCCGTCAAGCTCCATGGTGTCGCTGCACGCGCCTTCGTGAAAGACCGCCTCTACCGCGCCAAACGCGCCTTCGGCAAAGGCTTCATAAAACTCGTCGGCATCGACATAGTCGGCAATCTGCAAGTCGGCCAGGTTACGGAACTTGTCGCCTTCAGTCAGGTCGTCCACCGCGATGATGTCGTCGATGCCGCGCGCGTTCAGGCCCTTGATGATGTTGCTGCCGATGAACCCTGCTGCGCCAGTGACTACGATTTTCATAAAATGTCCTTGCTTGGTGTGGTTTTAGCTATTGCCAAACAGTTCGTTGTAATTGACGCTGGCTGTGCCGAACTTGCCAACCACAATGCCGCCCGCACGATTGGCAATGGGTACTGCTTCGCGCAGGCTCATGCCAGTGGCCGCCATGGCTGCAAGTGTGGCAATGACGGTGTCGCCTGCGCCCGTTACGTCAAACACTTCGCGCACAAGGGCAGGTACGTGTAACTCACCATGGTCATCAAACAGCGTCATGCCAGCTTCACTGCGCGTTAGCAGCAGAGCTTGCAGGTTGAGTGAGGCCCGCAGCTTGTGTACCTTGATTTGAAGATCAGCTTCATCAGTCCAGCTGCCTATGACCTGCTCCAATTCAGTGCGGTTGGGCGTGATGACGGTTGCATTTTTGTAGCGGGCGTAGTCGGATCCTTTGGGATCGACCAGTACCACCTTGCCTGCTGCTCTGGCCTGGTCAATCATCAGCGTGATGTGCACCAGCCCGCCTTTGCCGTAGTCCGAGAACAGCACCGCATCATGCTGCGGATAGAGGTTTTCAAAAGTTGCTGACTGGGATGCCAGCACTTCGTTTTCAGGGGTGTTTTCAAAGTCAAGCCGGATGAGTTGCTGCTGCCTGCCAATCACACGCAGCTTGACCGTCGTTTTGAGGCGCACATCACGGACGAAGTAGGGCCTGATGCCGGTCTTAGCAACCAGTGCCTCTAGGCTGTAGCTGGCTTGGTCTTCACCCACCACACTAAGCAGCGAAGCTTTTGCACCCAGCGTGACAATGTTGTAGGCCACGTTGGCAGCACCACCCATGCGTTCTTCAGTGCGCGTTACCCGCACGACCGCAACCGGTGCCTCGGGTGATATGCGGTCTACCGCGCCATACCAGTAACGGTCCAGCATGGTATCGCCGACCACCAGTACGCGGGCGGACGAGATTTTTTTTTGCGTTAATTGTCTGCTGAGGGGCATGGTGGTGGTGTTATTGTTCAGAGCTCTTCTATTCGCCGGGCCGGATAGCTGTCCCAGGCCTGGCAGCCCGGGCAGTGCCAGAAGTGCTGGGTGGCCTCAAAGCCGCAGGCGGCGCAGCGGTAGCGCAGCAGGGGTTTGGTGGCCTGGTCGAGTGCGCGTTGCACCAGCTTGTGGTTTTGATCAGACCCCAGGATTTCGCCCGCAATCCATAGCGACGCAGCGACCAGTGATGCTTCACGTTCAAGGTGCTGGATGTACCAGTGTCGGCTTGAGTCAGGATCTTTGTCGAGCTGGACAATCGCCTGCATCACGTCCACCGAGGGTGCGCGCGCGTAGTGCGCTTTCAGCAGATCAATGCTAGGTTCCAGTAAGACGTAGTTTTGTGAATTTTGTGCGATATGCACCAGCAAACTGGCGGCCAGAGGTAGTGCCTGCGGGGCTGTTTTTTCGAGTCTCAGAAGCGCATCAAACGCGGCCTGGTGCTGGCCCTGCTGGTGGTTCAGTTTGGCAAGATCAATCAGGGGACGTGCAGAAGTTGGAGCGGTGCGGCAGGCGAGGTGCAGGGCTTCGAACGCTAGGGTTGCATCACCGGCTGCAATGGCGGCGCTGGCTTGTTCGCACAGATAGTGCGCCTGTCGGACACTGAAACTGCCGTGGCTGGCGCTGTCGAGCTTGCTGGCAATATCTGTGGCGTGCTGCCAGTCGCTTGAGCGTTCGTAGATGGACAGCAGGGTCAGCCGGGCTTCTTCCTCATAGCTGGTGCCCTCCAATTTACGTAATGCAGCTTCGGCGCGATCCAGCAGGCCGGCCTTGAGAAAATCCAGTGCCAATGCGTGCTGCGCTCGGTCGCGCTCGGGCTGTGCCAGATCGCCGCGCGACATCAGGTGCTCGTGTACGCGCACGGCACGCTCGTACTCGCCACGCCTGCGAAACAGGTTGCCCAGTGCGAAGTGCAGCTCGGATGTGTCAGGGTCGTTTTGAACGGCTTCAATAAATGCGTCTATGGCTTGGTCCTGCTGCTCGTTGAGCAGGAAATTCAATCCACGGAAGTAGGCTTTGGGTGCCTGGTGGTTTTCAATGCGCAGTTGCCGCAGGTCAACACGCGATGCCAGCCAGCCGAACGCGAAGGCGATGGGAAAACCCAGCAAAATCCAGATGAACCAGGTTAAGTCAAAGTCCATGACGGGGAATTGATGTGGAGTTCAAGCTTGCAGAAGGGTATTGGCCAGATGCTGAATTCAGGCGGCTTGCCTTGCGCTTCTTCCACCAGCGCGGCATCATGAACAGCACGCCCAGCGCGAGCCCGCAAGTAAAAGCAGCCAGCACTACCAGCACCAAAGGTGTCTTCCAGAGCGTGCCAAAAAAGAAATGGACGGCAACAGCTTGCTGGTTATTCAGCGCAAAAGCAAAGAGCGTAAAAAAAATGGCTGCTTTAAGCAGCCACATCAGGTATTTCACTAGGGGTCACCTCTTGGGCACTTCTATAAATTCATTTTTCGGGCGAATTGCGTCGTTGGGCGGTACTCGCAATCCTCACGTACCTGAGTACGTTGCGGTTGCTGCGTTCCGTCCGCCTTGCACTTCATCCCGAAAACCTGAATTTCTAGAAGTGCCCTCTTGACGTTTCGCAGGTGATTGTAGTCAGCACAGAGTGGGTGTTTGACCCCAATAACTCTTATTTTGATGCTTTCGAAGCCAGCAGTTCTGCGGTACGGGCATCCACGGCTTCACGCAAGGCCTTGCCTGGTTTGAAGTGCGGAACACGTTTTTCAGGAATTGCGACACTCTCACCCGAGCGTGGGTTGCGGCCCATGCGGGGCGAGCGCCGGTTGACAGAAAAGCTCCCAAAACCACGAATTTCAATCCGGTGGCCACGTACCAGCGCGTCGCTGACGGCATCAAGAATGGTCTTGACAGCGTACTCGGCATCGCGCTGTGTGAGCTGGCCGAATCGGTTGGCCAGATCTTCTACTAAGTCGCTTCGGGTCATGGGTGCAGGGAGAACTTATTTGGACTCGTTATCCATCTTGGCGCGCAGCAGTGCGCCAAGGTTGGTCAGGCCAGAGCTTTCGCGTGCGGACTGCTGGCTCAGGGTAGCCATGGCTTCCTGCTGGTCGGCGTTGTCCTTGGCTTTGACCGACAGCTGGATGTTGCGGGTCTTGCGATCCACATTGACCACGACTGCCGTCACTTCGTCGCCTTCTTTCAGCACGTTGCGCGCGTCTTCAACGCGGTCACGGCTGATTTCACTGGCACGCAGGTAACCAATGATGTCTTCGCCCAGATCGATTTCAGCACCCTTGGCGTCAACTGTCTTGACCTTGCCGGTCACAATCGCGCCCTTGTCGTTGATCGACACGAAGGTGGTGAACGGGTCGGAATCAAGCTGTTTGATACCCAGGGAGATACGCTCGCGGTCAACATCAACTGCCAGCACAATCGCTTCAACTTCTTGGCCCTTTTTGTAGTTGCGAACAGCGGCTTCGCCGGGCTCGTTCCACGAAAGGTCAGACAAATGCACCAAGCCGTCGATGCCGGCAGCCAGGCCCACAAAGATACCGAAGTCGGTGATCGACTTGATCGGGCCTTTGACGCGGTCACCGCGCTTGGTTTCCTGTGCAAATTCCTGCCATGGGTTGGCCTTGCACTGCTTCATGCCTAGGCTGATGCGGCGTTTGTCTTCGTCGATTTCCAGGACCATGACTTCGACTTCATCGCCGAGGTTCACGAGCTTGCTCGGGGCCACGTTCTTGTTGGTCCAGTCCATCTCGGACACGTGAACCAGGCCTTCAATGCCGGGCTCGAGTTCGACAAACGCGCCGTAGTCGGCGATGTTGGTGATCTTGCCGAACAAGCGCGTGGTTTGCGGGTAGCGGCGGTTCACGCCCATCCACGGGTCGTCGCCCATTTGTTTCAGACCCAGCGAGACACGGTTTTTCTCGGTGTCGAATTTCAGGATCTTGGCGATGATTTCCTGGCCAGCCGTCACCACTTCGCTTGGGTGACGCACGCGGCGCCATGCCATATCGGTGATGTGCAGCAGGCCATCAATGCCGCCCAGATCGACGAAGGCACCGTATTCGGTGATGTTCTTGACGATGCCCTTGACGACAGAGCCTTCTTTCAGGGTTTCAATCAGCTTGGCGCGTTCTTCGCCCATGCTGGCTTCGACCACTGCGCGGCGTGACAGCACGACGTTGTTGCGCTTGCGATCGAGCTTGATGACCTTGAATTCCATGGTCTTGTTCTCGTAGGGAGACAAGTCCTTGATGGGGCGGGTCTCGATCAGCGAACCGGGCAGGAAAGCGCGGATGCCGTTGACCAGGACGGTCAGGCCGCCCTTGACCTTGCCACTGGTCTGGCCGGTGACGAATTCACCGGATTCCAGGGCTTTTTCCAGGCTCATCCACGATGCCAGGCGCTTGGCCTTGTCGCGGCTCAGCAGGGTGTCACCATAGCCGTTTTCGACCGAGTCGATGGCCACGGCCACAAAGTCGCCGACCTGGACTTCAAGTTCGCCCTGGTCGTTTTTGAATTCTTCGAGGGGGATATAGGCCTCGGATTTGAGTCCGGCATTGACGACAACGTGGTTGTGGTCGATGCGTACGACTTCAGCGGTGATGACTTCACCGGTGCGCATTTCAGAGCGCTGGAGTGATTCGTTGAATAGATCGGCAAAAGATTCAGACATTGATTTTCCTGGTCCACACAGCGGGGTTCATTTAGCGAAATTGCTAAAAGTTTTGATTCCGCTTGCGGTTTTGTAGGCAGCTTTTGAAAGCTGCGGGTTGCGTTAAAAACCTTCTGACCAATGCGCCATAAAGGCGCGGACGGGGATCAGAAGGGCCGTTTGCCCTGCCACCAGTCAATCACCTGATCTGCCGACTTTTCAATCGAAAGATAGGAGTTGTCTAACAGCACGGCGTCATCAGCAGGTTTTAAAGGGGCTGCTTTTCGCGACATATCGCGCGCATCCCGAGCCTCTAAATCTTGCTGAACGTGCCGGATTGTAGCTGAATTCCCCTTTGAAATCAACTGCTTATGGCGACGTTCGGCGCGCTGGGCGCTGCTGGCGATGAGGTAAATTTTCAGTGCTGCATCGGGGAAAACAACGCTGCCCATATCGCGGCCATCTGCGACCAGACCGGGTAAGGTCCGAAAGTTGCGCTGTAACGCCATCAGCGCGTCGCGCACCTGGGGGTGGACGGACACTTTCGAGGCGGCCATACCGGCTGCTTCGCAACGAATGGCATCGGACACGTCGGTGCCGGCGAGAAAAATGCGACCGCCCTGAAAACGGACCGGAAGATCGCGTGCGATGCGGGCTACCGCGTCGCCGTCATCCAGCGAAATTCCGGCTTGCGCTGCGGCATAGGCACTCAAGCGGTACAAGGCACCAGAGTCGAGGTAATGGTAGCCCAGCCGGTGCGCGCACAGGGCGGCCAGCGTGCCTTTGCCGGAAGCTGTCGGGCCGTCAATGCAGATGACCGGAATGTCTACAGTCCGGGCTTGGGTAAGGGCGAACAAGGCTTCGAAATAGTCCGGAAAAGTCTTGGCCACGCACTTGGGATCCAGAATGCGTATCGGCAAGCGCGCTGGATTAAACGCTGCCAGCGAAAAACACATGGCGATGCGGTGGTCGTCGTAGGTGTGGATGGCACTGGTTTGCCATTTTGTCGGCGCTGTGATCGTGAGGTAGTCGTTTCCTTCCTCAACTATCGCGCCAAGTTTTCGCAACTCGCGCGCCATTGCCGCAATGCGATCGGTCTCCTTGACGCGCCAGCTCGCGATATTGCGCAGCGTGGTCGTCCCATCAGCATAAAGCGCCATCACGGCGAGTGTCATGGCTGCGTCCGGGATGTGGTTGCAGTCCAGATCAATCGCCTTGAGCGGCCATGCACCCCGGCTAATTCGCAAGCTGCTGTGGCTGGTGCTTATCTGCGCACCCATCATGCGAGCCGCTTCAATAAAACGTATGTCGCCTTGAATCGAGTTTGCGCCTACGCCCAGGATTTCAATCTCAGCCCGGCCCAAGGAATCCAAGGAGTCAGCGGAGCCCGCAGCAATTGCGCCAAGCGCTATGAAATAGCTGGCAGACGAGGCATCGGCTTCTACGTGAATGCTGCCAGGCGACTGGTACTGGCTGCCTGCCGGGATGACAAATTTCTGCCAGTTATCTGCGCCAAGGGGACGCTGGACATCAATGCCAAAACGCCTGAGCAGGTTGAGCGTGATTTCGATATAGGGTTTGGAGATCAGCTCGCCTACAACTTCGATGCAGATGTCGTCCTTTGCAACCAGCGGCAGCGCCATCAGTAGTGCAGTTAAAAACTGGCTTGACACATCACCACGAACCTTGATCGGTGCGTCGAGCTTTAAGTGCCCAGCGTAGAGGCGAAGCGGCGGGAAACCTTGGTTACCAAGGTAGTCAATGCCGCAGCCTAGCTGCCGCAAGGCATCCACCAGATCACCAATCGGGCGCTCATGCATACGCGCCACGCCAGACAGTTCAAACTCACCACCTTTACCGCCTTCACCGCCCGATAGCGCCAGCAGCGCCAATGCGGCGGTCAAGGGCCGCATGGCGGTGCCTGCATTGCCCATGAAAAGCGTAGCTTTGGGGTTGACCATTTGCCCACCCAGACCGCCAATGGTGACGGTGTTACTGCCTTTTTCAATGCTGCAGCCCAGCTGCTCAAGCGCCTCCAGCATGACGGCAGTGTCATCAGATGCCAGCAGATCATGGAGCGTGGTTTTGCCGTGGCTTAAAGCTGCCAGCAACAAGACGCGATTGGAAATGCTTTTGGAGCCCGGCAGAAGGACTTTGCCGCCCGCTGTGGCCAATGGCGGGATGTCCAGATACGCAATGTCGAACATGGCGGCGACTTAACTTTTCGGCTTGGGGCTGGCAATGCGCCAGTTGGCACGGTTGGCACTGGTTTCGCTGGCCTGCTTGATCAGGTTTTCAAGCGCATCGCCGTCGCCGCTGGCAATCAGCTTTTCCAGCGACTGCAGGGCTTGCTGGAATATTTTTGACTGGTCGAGCAACTCTTCCCGATTGGCAATCAGCACATCGCGCCACATTTTTGGATCACTCGCGGCAATCCGGCTGAAATCCCGAAACCCTGGGCCTGCCAGCGAGAGGTATTGCTTCCCGCGAGACTGGCCAATGATGCCATTCATCAGTGCGAAAGCAATCAGGTGCGGCAAGTGGCTTACCGCTGCATACGCGGCATCATGCGCCTGCGGGGACATCTTGATGACATGGCAGCCAAGGGCGGTCCAGACATCGACTGCTTTTTGCAACTGCACGGTGAAAGTGCGTTCAATGGGAGTGAGGATGACCTGCTTGCCTCTGTATAAATCGGCATCCGCATGTTCAACGCCAGAAACCTCTTTGCCGGTGATGGGGTGGGCTGGCACAAAACAGCCCAGATGATCGCGCAGCACGCGGCGCGCTGCATCGACCACGTCACATTTGGTCGAGCCAACGTCCATTAGCAGGGTATTGGGCGTGATGAGGTGGCGGATGGCCTTGAAGGTAGCTTCGGTTGCGGACACTGGTACTGCCAGCAGCACAATGTCGGCACCAGATACGGCCAGCAACGCTGACGCTGCCTCCACATCAATCACGCCCATCAGGCGTGCGCGTTCGGTAGTGGACGGCGATTTGCTGTAGCCCACGACGCGTTTGACCAGACCCGCGCGCTTGAGCGCAAGCGCAAATGAGCCGCCCATCAGCCCGCAACCGATAAGACCCAATTGTTCAAACATGAATCGGGTAGATGCCCAGCACCTTGTAAAAAGCGCAGAGCTGCTGTAGCTCTGCCAAGGCAGCACTGACGTGAGGTTGTGACGGATGGCCCTGCAAATCAATGTAAAAATAATATTCCCACTGGCCGGAGCGGGCCGGGCGTGACTCGAAGCGCGTCATCGAAACACCATGCTCCTTGAGCGGAACCAAAATGTCGTGTACGGCACCGGGCCGGTTGGTGACCGACACCACCAAGCTGATGCAGTCATTGCCGGATGGGGGCGGTGGTGGCAGGGTTTGCGGCAGGCATACCACCACAAAGCGTGTGCGATTAAAGGCTTCATCCTGAATCCCAGGTGCGACTGTATGCAGGCCAAATTGTGTGCCGGCACGTTCGCTGGCTATACCTGCCCAGGCCGGATTTGTGGCAGCCAGCCGCGCTCCTTCTGCATTGCTGGATGCCGCGTGCCGCGTGGCATTCGGCAGATGACTGGTCAGCCAGCCCTGACACTGCGCCAGCGCCTGCGGATGGGCGTAAACCGATTCAATACCATCCATAGAGTCTGACAGGCGCAGCAGATTGTGTCTGACCATCAAGCTGAGTTCGCCAATGATGTGCAAAGGCGATGTCAGGAACAGATCCAGTGATCGGGAGACAACACCTTCGGTGGAGTTTTCAATCGGTACGATGCCGTAATGTGCGCTGCCAGAAGCCGTTGCGCGAAACACCTCATCAAAACTGGCACAGGGAACCGGCTCAATACTGGCTCCAAAAAACTGCAATGCCGCCTGTTCGCTGAAGGTGCCGGCAGGACCCAGATAGGCGACGCGTACTGGCGCTTCAAGAGCCAGGCAGGCCGACATGATTTCGCGCCACACGGCTGCCACGTGCTCGCTTTTGAGTGGCCCGGTATTGGCGTGCTGTATTTTCTCTATAACTCTGGCAACGCGGTCGGGCCTGAAAAACGCTGAGCCTTCACGTTTTTTGACTTCTCCAACCTGTTCGGCAACACGCGCACGGCGATTCAGCAGGGTCAGCAACTCCTGATCTATGGCATCAATCTGAATCCGCAGGTCGGCGAGGTTGAAGGTCATTTCTTGGCTGCAGGCTTGCTGGCCACGGTAGCAATGGCGGCCAATAGTTTTTTCATTCCTTGCTTTCCGGGTTTTGGCTGGGTGATTCGGAGGGCTGCTGGCTTTTTCCAGCATCTGCATCGGGATTACCGTTTTTCTTGTCAGGGTTGCTCTCGTCGAGCGCAGCGTCGTTTTCAACGATGCACTGCAGGCTGCTCAATTGTGAGCCTTCGTCAAGTCCGATGAGTGTTACGCCTTGTGTAGCCCTGCCCATCTCACGGATTTCGCTCACACGGGTGCGCACCAGCACACCGGTGTCGGTAATCAGCATGATTTCATCGTCAGTATGAACCAGCGTCGCAGCAACAACCTTGCCGTTGCGCTCACTCTGCTGGATGGCAATCATGCCCTTGGTGCCGCGGCCATGGCGTGTGTACTCGGTAATGGAAGTGCGCTTGCCGTAGCCGTTCTGGGTGGCGGTCAGCACGCTTTGCTGCTCGTCTTCCGCAACCAGCATGGCGATAACGCTTTGCCCGGCTTCCAGCGACATGCCGCGTACGCCCCTTGCATTGCGGCCTAGTGGGCGAACGTCTTCCTCATCAAAGCGTACCGCCTTGCCGCCGTCGCTGAACAGCATGACATCGTGTTTGCCATCGGTGAGCGCAGCGCCAATCAGATAGTCGCCAGCGTCGAGATTGACGGCGATGATGCCACCTTTGCGCGGATTGTTAAATTCATCCAGCGCCGTCTTTTTCACCGTTCCCATGGATGTCGCCATGAACACATACTGGTTTGCCGGGAAGCTGCGCTTTTCACCGGTAAGCGCCAATACAACGTTGATTTTTTCACCCTCTTGCAAGGGGAACATGTTGACAATTGGCCTGCCACGCGAGCCGCGCGAGCCCGCCGGTACTTCCCATACCTTGAGCCAGTACAGCCGTCCACGGTTGGAAAAGCACAGGATGTAGTCATGCGTGTTGGCGATGAAGAGCTGGTTAACCCAGTCGTCTTCTTTGGTGGCTGTGGCCTGCTTGCCGCGCCCACCGCGTTTTTGCGCGCGGTATTCCGACAGCGGCTGGCTCTTGATATAGCCAGTGTGCGACAGCGTCACCACCATGTCGGTCGGGGTAATCAAGTCTTCGGTGCTCAGGTCAAACGAGCTGTGTTCGATCTGGCTGCGGCGCGCACCCAGTTTGGTTTGACCAAATTCCTGGCGGATGGCTGAAAGCTCTTCGCCGATGATGACGGACACACGCTCTGGCCGGGCCAGAATATCAAGCAGGTCGTCAATTTCTGCCATGACTTCTTTGTATTCAGCCACAATTTTGTCTTGCTCAAGGCCGGTCAGGCGGGCCAGGCGCATTTGCAGAATTTCTTGCGCCTGGGTGTCTGACAATCGATACATGCCATCACTGCCCATGCCGTAGAGCTTTTCAAGCCCGTCTGGTCGGTAGTCATCGGCGTTGACCACGCCACCGTCGGCCCGGGCGCGCGTCAGCATTTCCCGAACCAGTTTGCTGTCCCACGGTTTGAGCATCAGCTCGGCTTTTGCCACGGGCGGTGTCGGTGCGTTACGGATGATGGCGATGAAATCATCAATGTTGGCCAGTGCAACGGCCAGACCTTCTAGTACATGTCCACGTTCACGCGCCTTGCGCAGTGTGAACACAGTGCGCCGCGTGACAACTTCCCGACGGTGCGACAAAAAGACCTGAATCAAATCCTTCAGGTTGCACAGCTTGGGTTGGCCATTAATCAGCGCCACCATGTTGATGCCAAAGGTGTCCTGCAACTGGGTCTGCTTGTACAGGTTGTTCAGCACCACCTCGGGCACTTCCCCGCGCTTGAGTTCAATCACCAGCCGCATGCCGGACTTGTCGCTTTCGTCCTGGATGTGGCTGATGCCTTCGATTTTCTTTTCGTGCACCAACTCGGCCATACGCTCCTGAAGCGTCTTTTTATTAACCTGGTAGGGGAGCTCGTCAACGATGATGGACTGGCGCTGGCCTTTGTCGATGTCTTCAAAATGGCACCTGGCACGCATCACCACCTTGCCGCGTCCGGTGCGATAGCCGTCCTTGACTCCGTTGATACCGTAAATAATGCCAGCTGTTGGAAAGTCTGGTGCCGGAATGATTTCCATCAGCTCATCGATGGATGCCTCGGGATTTTTAAGAAGATGCAGGCAGGCATCAATGGATTCGTTCAAGTTGTGCGGCGGAATGTTGGTCGCCATGCCGACGGCAATCCCCGACGAACCATTGACCAGCAGGTTCGGGAATCTGGCCGGCATGACCAGCGGTTCATTCTCGCTAGCGTCGTAGTTGGGGCCAAAATCCACAGTCTCCTTGTCCAGATCAGCAAGCAGTTCGTGTGCAATCTTGGACATCCGGATTTCGGTGTAACGCATGGCTGCCGCGTTGTCACCATCGACGGAACCGAAATTTCCCTGGCCGTCAACCAACATGTGGCGAAGCGAAAAATCCTGCGCCATGCGGACGATCGTTTCGTAGACCGCGCTATCACCATGCGGGTGATATTTGCCAATCACGTCGCCCACAATACGGGCCGATTTTTTGTAGGGGCGATTCCAGTCGTTGTTCAGCTCACGCATGGCAAACAGCACGCGTCTGTGAACTGGTTTAAGCCCGTCTCTGGCATCGGGCAGGGCCCGACCGACAATCACGCTCATCGCGTAATCAAGGTAGCTCCGGCGCATTTCCTCTACTAGACTGATGGGCAGGGTTTCTTTTGCAAACTGGGTCATGAGAGGCCTGGGTGAAATTTGTCGCGGTCTGCTCTGGGCAGGTCGCTGATTTTAAGGCCTGAGTTTAAGGTGTCCCGATTGTGGTGGAGTAGCAACAAACGCTAAAGATTCTGATGTCTGTGTAAGACGACCGCTATTGTGGGCTTGTGCCTTCAAAAGGCTATGGCACAATGGTTGTAACGCTTTGAGTGATGGTCATTCAGGGCGTATAACTTAATCGCAGCCAGTCTGCGGCTTTTCTCTAGAGGAAAACCATGAAGAAACTCAACAAAGTGGCAATGTTGTTTGCTACCGCAGCACTTGCAACCGCCGCTGGCGCACAGACCATTGATAACTGGGTGAGCGCCAATGGCATCACCTGGAAAAACGGCACCAATGAGCTCTGCTGGCGCGATGCCAACTGGACACCTGCTACCGCTGCTCCTGGTTGCGATGGCGCGATAGTGGCTCCAAAAGCTGCTCCAGCACCTGCTCCGGCAGTTGCTCCGAGAGCTGCACCTGCACCTGCACCTGCACCTGCACCTGCACCTGCTGCGACACCTGCACCCCGTCCTCCTGCGCCTGCAGTGGTGGCTCCTCCCGCAGCGACCAAAGTCACCTATGCCGCAGATACGTTCTTTGACTTTAACAAGTCTGTCATCAAGCCAGAAGGCAAAGCCAAGCTGGATGACCTGGTTGGCAAGGTCAAGGGCATTAGCCTGGAAGTCATCATTGCCGTGGGCCATACCGACTCCGTTGGTAGCGATGCCGGCAACCAGAAGCTGTCAGTCAAGCGCTCTGAAGCAGTGAAGGCTTATCTGGTGTCCAAGGGCATCGAGAAAAACCGTGTTTACACCGAAGGCAAGGGCGAGAAGCAGCCTGTGGCTGATAACAAGACTAAAGAAGGTCAAGCTAAAAACCGCCGCGTTGAAATCGAAGTGGTTGGTACACGCGCCAACAAGTAATCCTTCCGGACTATTTCAAAAAACCGCGCTACGGCGCGGTTTTTTTATGCCGGGGCGATAATCGAACAATGGGCACCTCTATAAATTCATTTTTCAGGCAAATTGCTGCGTTGCGCGGTGCTCGCAATCCTCATGTACCTTAAGTACATTCCGGTTGCTCCGCTCCACGCGCCTTGCACTTTATCCTGAAAATCTGAATTTCTAGAAGTGCCCCAATGTCCACCACTACCAATTTCGACCCCGCCGAGCTGGCCAAATTCTCTGACCTAGCCCATCGCTGGTGGGATTTGGAGAGTGAGTTCCGGCCTTTGCATCAGATCAATCCGCTACGCCTGGCCTGGATTGAAAATCTGCTGCCTCTGCACGGCAAACGCGTGCTGGATGTGGGTTGCGGCGGCGGTATATTGGCCGATGCGATGGCGCGCAAAGGTGCCGACGTGTTGGGAATTGACCTAGCCACCAAGGCCTTGAAAGTAGCACAACTTCACGCGCTCGAAGCCCAGACTGAAGGCGTGCAATACCAGGAAATCAGCGCTGAAACCCTCGCGCTGGAGCAGCCCGCCAGCTTTGATGTGGTGACCTGCATGGAAATGCTGGAGCACGTCCCCGATCCGTCGTCCATCGTCAAAGCCTGTGCAGCGCTGGTCAAACCCGGTGGCCATGTCTTTTTTTCCACTATCAACCGCAACGCCAAGGCCTTCATGTTTGCCATTGTTGGGGCTGAATACGTTTTGAACCTGTTGCCGCGCGGCACACACGAATACGCCAAGTTCATCAAACCCAGCGAACTGGCTGGCTATTGCCGCGCAACCGGGCTAGCCTTGCAACAAACCAGGGGTCTGCAATACAACCCCTTGACTCGGCACTACTGGCTTGATGCAGACACCAGCGTCAACTACATGTTTGCGACCCTCAAGAGTCAAGGCTGAAATCAGGATGTTCGCCAACATAGATGCCGTGCTGTTCGACCTAGACGGCACCCTGATAGACAGCGCACCCGACCTGGGCGCAGCAGCCGACAAATTGCGTACTGATCGCGGTCTCACGTCACTGCCGCTTGCGCACTATCGGCCCATGGCGGGTGCGGGGGCGCGAGGCATGATTGGCATCGCTTTTGGCCTCACGCCTGAAGACGCGGATTTCGAAGCTCTCAAAGAAGAATTTTTTGCCAATTACGAGGCTTGCTTGACCGAGCGCACCCTTGCCTTTGATGGCATTGCAGAACTGATACAACATCTCAGTAAAGCAGGCCTCAAATGGGGCGTGGTGACCAACAAGTCCGCCCGCTTTACCTTGCCGCTGACCAAGGCCATGCCCTTGTTCAACACCGCACAATCCATCGTCAGTGGCGACACCACGCCACATTCAAAACCCCACCCCGCCCCCTTGTTTGAAGCCGCACGCCAACTCGATGTCGCGCCTGGGCGATGCGTGTATGTTGGCGACGACGAACGCGACATCGTCGCAGGCCGTGCCGCCGGTATGCCCACTGTCGCCGCAGCCTATGGTTACCTTGGTACAGCGGTCGATACCGCAGGCTGGAAGGCCGATGCCACCATCGAGTCCCCGGCAGCGCTGTTGAAGCTATTGAATTTACCGCGAATGGCTTAAACTACTCGCTTGGGGCTGCATTGGTTTCGACGTGGGTTCGGACGCGGTGTGGTGCATGTCGAGCTGAGTGTGCTCGTAAAACTGATTCAAAAAAACTAACTGCAAACGACGAACGTTTCGCACTCGCTGCTTAATTGCCAGTGAGCTTTACAACAGCAGGCCGATGGGCTGGGCAAGGGGTTCTTAGCGCAAGTTAAGGGTTCCAGGCTGTAAAGATAATTTCATCGGCTGGCCTCGGGCTGGGTACCTTAACCCGGGGCAAGAAAATAGGGTGCTGGCGTCCTGTGTAGCGTGCGACTGCGCGACACAGGTGGTGAGACTTAAATCAGACCGCTAAACATGTAGATCTGCCCGAAAAAGGCTTGCGGACGGGGGTTCAAATCCCCCCAGCTCCACCATACCGCATGAAAAAGGCCGCTAAGGACATACACTTAGCGGCCTTTTTCATTGGTAAATGAACGTCTTACAGTGCAAGGCCCGACATGGAATATCAGGACTACTACAAAATCATGGGCATTGAGCGCAGTGCCACGCCTGAAGACATCAAGCGTGCGCACCGTAAGCTGGCGCGCAAGTACCACCCCGATGTCAGTAAAGAAAAAGATGCCGAGACACGCTTCAAGGAAGTGGCCGAGGCCTATGAGGTTTTAAAAGACCCTGAAAAACGCGCCAAATACGACCAGCTCGGTGCCAACTGGCAGGCTGGGCAAAAATTTCAGCCGCCGCCGGGCTGGGATCAGCAACGCGCACAGCGCGGCCAAGGCGCTAGAGGTGGTCAGCACTTTGAAGATTTTGCAAGCTCTGGCGAGAGCGATTTTTTTGACTCGCTGTTCCGGGGTGTGGGTGGCGCGCGCGGTGGTGGTAGAAGCAGCCACGGCCAACAGGGTCAAGGCGAATTCAGCATGCACGGCCAAGACCAGCACGCGAAAATCCAGATCAACATCGAAGACTCCTACCAGGGCGCGGCGCGCTCATTGCACCTGCGTGGGCAAGGTGCCGATGGGGCTATGCAAGACCGGACGATTGAGTTTTCAATCCCCAAGGGCATACGCGCGGGTCAGCACATTCGACTGGCTGCACAGGGCGGGCCGGGCTTCGGCCAGGGTAGCCCGGGCGATCTTTATCTTGACGTTGAATTTTTGCCGCACCCGCACTACCGCGCAGAAGGCATTGACGTTTACATGGACTTACCCATCAGCCCGTGGGAGGCTGCGCTGGGCGCGGAAATTGAAGCACCTACGCCAACCGGCCGGGTGGAAATCAAAATACCGGCGGGCTCAGGCGCGGGCCGAAAACTGCGCCTGAAAGAGCGTGGTCTGCCCGGTAAAACGCCAGGAAATTTTTACTTTGTACTCAAGCTGGTGCTGCCTGCCGCCAACAGCGACGAGGCGAAAAAATCATATGCCGATATGGCAGGCGCATTCAAATCGTTTGATCCGCGTGCCGCATTACAAGCTATTGGAGACTAGATATGACCAGCTACACAAGCCAAACCCACGAAACCTACATCACGGCTTTCATACTCGAAGAGCAGACAGGGCTGACACTGAACGACCTCTGTAGCGCCTGCAAGGCGGAGGTGGCCCTGATTGTGGATCTGGTTGATGAAGGCGTGCTGATGCCGGAAGGCAGCGCACCAGAGCAATGGCGTTTTACGGGGCTACAGATGCACCGGGCCAGAACCGCGTTAAGCCTGCAGCGCGACCTTGGCGTGAACTTAGCGGGTGCTGCGCTGGCACTGCAATTGATGGATGAACTAAGCAGCCTGCGGGGGCAACTGCGCACGCAGGCTGACACCTAGGGCTTGCTAAAAATCGCTTTCAGCGACCCATGAGCGCGCGCACATGCGCAGCGGTGCCGCTGGCCAGACCTTCCATGCTATAGCCGCCCTCCAAGACAGACACCACGCGGCCGGCGGCAGTTTCATCGGCCACCTTCATCAGCTCACGGGTGATCCAGTGGTAGTCCTCATCGGTGAATTTCAGCCCACCCAGCGGGTCCAGATGGTGGGCATCGAAGCCGGCCGAGATGATCAGCAGCTCAGGCGCGAACTCGCGCAAGGCGGGCAGCATGGTGTCGGTCATGGCCACGCGGAAAGTGGCCGAGTTGCAGCCCCGCGCCAGCGGAATGTTGACAATGTTGTTGGCCACGCCCGTCTCATTGCGCGCCCCGGTGCCCGGGTAGAACTGCCCTTGGTGGCAGGAGCCATAGAAAAGGTCCGGGTCCTCGTAGAACGAGTTCTGCGTGCCGTTGCCGTGGTGTACGTCAAAGTCCATCACCGCCACGCGCTTCAGACCGTGCTGCTGGCGCGCATGCAGCGCGGCAATGGCGGCCTGGTTGAACACGCAAAAGCCCATGGCTTGGTCCGCCTCGGCGTGGTGCCCGCAGGGGCGCGTGGCACAAAACACATTGGCGGCCACCTTGGCCACCACATCGTCCACCCCGGCGCAGGCCGCGCCCACGCAGCGCATCACCGCTTCCAGCGTGCCGGGCGACATGATGGTGTCGCCGCCGTCCAGGGCACGGTAGCCATTGGCTGGGGACATGGTCTGCACGGTCTGCACGTACTCGGGCGTGTGGATGCGCAACACCTGCTCGAAGGAGCCCAGTGGCGCGTCACGCCAGACGGCAGCGGCAAACTCCGGCGCTCTCAAAGCCTGCAGCACGGCCTCCAGACGCTCGGGCGACTCCGGGTGGTGCGGGCCAGGACGATGCTCGAAACAGGCGGTGTGGGTGTAGATTAGTGTGTTCATGGGATAGGTTTTTTCCTCAGATGCTCGGACGCTGTTCGACTAGGAGCTGCCATTGGGATTGTCAAACAAAACTCAATAATCGCCGTAAATCCTGAAATCTTCTCCCGTCTAGCTTTGACTTCCGTCGCATTTTCTACCTTGCGCCGGCTTCAAGCCGCCGCGTAGTGGAACAGCTGGTCGCCGCCGGGCGCACGGATCTGCGCATTGAAGGACACGATGATGCGGTCACGCTCGCCCGCATAGGGCATGGCCTTGTGCGGCAGGAAGGCCGGGAACAGCACCAGATCGCCTTCATTCGGCGTCACGTCCAGCGTGGCCTGTTGCAGGAAGGCGTTGCCCATGTCGATGTGGGCGCCGCCTAGTAGCGGAAACATCGGGCTGTAAAAACGCGTGGCGCCATTGAGCGCACCGAATTCGGGGTGGCCCTGACGCTGCCCGGCCGGGTCGATCTGCACGTAGTAGATCCCGGACCAGGAGCAATTGCCATGGGTGTGAATGTCATGAAACGCCGCGCCGTTCTGGATCTGAAACCAGACCCCGACTAGCTCTAGTTGTAGGTTGTGACGACCCGCCGGCCAAATGCCGGCATTGGCTTGCTCGGCCGTGGCTTGCAAGGAGGCGGCAATGAATTGCAGCAAGGCACTGAATTCGGGCAGGTCCACCCGTTTGAGCAAATCGTCCGCGCTGGCGTAAAAGTTGCCGCCCGGTCCTTTCGGGTCAGTGGCACGCATCACATTGAAGACGCGCGCCAGAACCGGATTAACCTCTGCTGCATGTTCGAAACGGTGCACCGCCAGCGGCACCGGCCAGAGGACTTGCAGGGCGCCCGTAGCCGTGCTGGATGCCACACTCACGCCGCAAGCTTGCGCGACCAGGCACTGGCCGCTGCCCTGAACAACCAGCCCAAAACCGCAGCCGCGCCCAAGGCGGCGTGCACCGCGACCACACCAGTCGCGCCCATCTGGTCGACCACCAGCCCGAAGGTCAAAGTCAGCACCGCGTAGCCAGCGGCAGCGCGCAAAGGCGATGCGCTCTGCTGGCCGCGCCGCTCCGGTGCCCACAATTGGCCACTCCAGGCCACGCCCCAGGCCGCGCCGTGCGTCACCGCCAGCCCCAGCATGTCCCACGGCGCTGCGGCCCAGACCGCGAAGGCCGCGCCGGCTGCCAGCAGCAGGGTGCAGATGATGGCCAGCGTGCGCAGGGACCAGCGCGGGATCCATTGCCGCAGCAGCAGCGCCGGGCCGAACATGGCCGCCAGATGCAGTAGCACCAAGGTCTGCGGCGCAATGCCCTGGGAGCGGCACCATGACGCCATCAGCGGCAGCGCGGCCATCATCGGCAGCATGGCGAGACCCGCCAGCAGCGTGGGCCATTGCAGCGTGTCGCGCCAGGCCCCGGTCGGCCAGGCCGGCAAGGAACAATCGAACAAACCAGCGCGACAACCCGGCACGCTGGGGCGCTCGGCGATTTGGACCTGCAGCAGCACGAGCACGACGGCGATCACGCTGACAAAGATGGCCAGCCGCGTGGCCAGCGCCGGCAGATCACCCGGGTCGCCCAGCACCAGACCAGCACACAGCGCGCCCAGGCTGGCGGCGGCGATGGGGGGCGCAGGCATGGCTGAGCGCGCCAGGCGCAGGCTGCGCACCACGCCAGAGGCCAGTGCGGTGAGCGCGGCCCAGCCCAGCAGAGCCAGCAGCACCGCGGGCAAACCGCCGCCGCGCAGGCTCCACAGCAGGCCAAAGGCGGAGAGCGCGGCACCGACGCACAAGGCAAGAGCGCGTGTGCCGTGACGGATATCGCCGCCCGTGCCAAGCGCGGCGGCCACGCCCAGCGCCAGCAGCCACAGGGCCACCAGCCCAAACGCTGCGCCGGTTGAGGGCGCGAATTGCAGCGCAAAGCTGCCGATGCCGACCCAGCCCGCCACCAGCAGCCCCCAGGCACACGCGCGCCCGAGTGTCAGGCGCAAGGGGGCGGTGTCGCCAAGCTTGATCATGCGATGGCGTTGCCGGCAAAAACTTGCGGCCAGCTCAGCGTGTGGCCAGTGCTGGCGGTGAAGCGCGCCAGGTCTTCGGGGGTGTCGATGTCGATGCGGTAACGCCGGTTGTCGGTGTCGAACCATTGCACGCGCTCGGGGTGGGCCTCGCGCCACTTGCGGCAGGTGAACTCGGCGCTGCCTGCCAGCCACTCGTCGCGCAGCGCGGCATCAAAAATCACCGGGTTGCCCGGCACCGTGCTGCCATCGGCAGCCGTCACGCGCGGCACCACCATGGCTTTGTCGCCGCGCTTCTTGTAGGCGCCGATCAGCGCAGTGATGTCTTGCTCGTTGATCAAGGGCTGGTCGGCCAGCGCCACCATGATCGCATCCATCTTGGGCGACAGCGCCTGCAGGCCAATACGCACCGATGAGGCCTGGCCGTCGTCGGGCGCGGGGTTGTGCACTATGGTGATGGGGAACTGCCCGATGGCGGCCTCGATGGCTTGCGCATGGTGACCGAGGACGACGACGACTTCGTCAACCCCGGCACCCGACAGCGCGATGAGTTGCCGCATGATCAGCGGCACACCGCCGAGCTCGAGCAGCGACTTCGGTCTGCCGCCCAGGCGCAAGCCGGCACCGGCTGCCAGCAGAACAGCACCTACGCTACTGCGGCTGTAAAGGCCGTTGGCTTTAAATGGACATCCCATGTCTAAACTCCTTCCAATTGCTAGTGTGACCCGCAGCAAGCGCTGGCCCGGGTGATGAGCCTCATCGCAGCGCCTCGATCAGCTTGGGTAATACCGCCTTGATGCTGGCCAGGTCGCCGCCCGGTGCCAGCAGGTCCAGATGCGGCAGGGCGGCCTGCATGCCCTGGCTGATCGGCGCGTAGCCCGGCTGGTTGATCAGCGGGTTGAACCAGACGATTCGCCGCGCGCGGCGCCCCAGTTGTGCCAGTGCAGCGGACAGTGCCGCAGGTTCACCCGTATCATAGCCATCGCTCAAGACAATGACAGCAGTACGGGAATGCACAATGCGGGCGGCGTGCTCGCGGTTGAACTGAGCGATGCTTTCGCCAATGCGCGTGCCGCCGGCCCAGCCCTGCGCGATCAGATGCAGCCGCTCCTGCGCGCGCCAGGGGTCGGGGTCGTGCAACGACTGCGACACGGCGGTCACCCGGGTATGGAAGATGAAGCTGTAGACATCGGACAACTCGGCGCTGAGCGCACGCGCCAGCCGCAGGTAGAAAAAGCTGTACAGCAGCATGGAGCGGGAAACATCAATCAGCAGCACCAGGCGCGGGCGCACCTTGCGGCGGTCTTTCCATTTCAGATGGAAGGGCGTACCGCCGCTGGCCACGCTGTGCCGTATGGTGGCGGGCAGGTCAAGGCGGCGGCCATGGTGTGCGCGCGCCTCGCGGCGCAGGCGGATGTGCTTGAGCTGGCGGGCAAACTGGCGCATCAGTGCCTCGATGTCCAGCGCGTGCTCGCGTTCGGTCAGCGCGCGAAAGTCGGTCGAGCTTAAAGATTCCTGGCGGCTGGCGGTCTGGCGCGGGCGGATGTCTTCGCTGTCTTCTGCTGCCTCACGGTCGCTGGCCGGACCCTGCGGCTGGTGGCCGCTCAGGAAACCCTTGGCGGCGTCGCGCTTCTCGGGGCGCTGCCACTTGGTGGCGGGCAGGAACCAGGCGTCGAACAGTTTGTCGAAGCGCTGCCATTCTTCAATCCGGCCGCACAGCAGCGCTTGCAGGCTCCAGCGCAGGATATGTGGATCAAACAGGCCCACGCGCTCGGCGGTGCGTAGCACTTCGACGCCGTCGCCGCCTCCGACGGCAAAGCCGTTGGCGCGCAAAAAGCCGGGAAAGCCCGCCAGGCGCGTGCTCGCCAGCGCTTCGAGCGTGTCTGCGTCGGTGTTCAGCATGCGGCAGCCAACCGGGCGACGACTTCGCGCGGGAAGGCAACGCGGTCGTCACGCGTCTTGATCAAGGCGCTGAGGGTCTGCATGATGTTCTCGGCGCCGTCCTTGTCGATCACCGAAATGCCCAGCCGCAACAGCGCGGCGGCCCAGTCCAGCGTCTCGGCGATGCCGGGCTTTTTTTGCAGTTCCATGTGGCGCACGCTCTGCACAAAGGCCACGATCTGCTGGGCTAGCTTGGCCGGCACCTCGGGCGCCTTGGTGCGCACGATGCTGAGTTCCTTGTCGTAGTCGGGGTAGTCGATGTACTGGTACAGGCAGCGCCGGCGCAAGGCGTCCGACAGCTCGCGCGTGCCGTTGGAGGTGATCACCACCAGCGGGTGGGTGATGGCATGCACCGTGCCGAGTTCGGGGATCGAGATCTGGAAGTCCGACAGCAGCTCGAACAGGTAGGCCTCGAAGGCCTCGTCGGCGCGGTCGATCTCGTCGATCAGCAGCACGGGTGCTTGTTCGCAGGTGATGGCCTCCAGCAGCGGGCGCTTGAGCAGGTAGCGGTCCGAAAAAATGTCTTGCTCTTTTTGCGCGATACCGCGATCGTCGTGCTCGAGCAGCTTGATGGCGAGCAACTGGCGCTGGTAGTTCCACTCGTACATGGCCGAATGGGCGTCCAGGCCCTCGTAGCACTGCAGGCGGATCAGGCGCGTTTTGCGCATGCTGGCCAGCACCTTGGCCACTTCGGTCTTGCCGACACCCGCATCGCCCTCCAGCAGCAGGGGGCGCTGGAGATCCTGCATCAGCATCAGCGCAGCGACCAGGCCGGGTTCGGCGATGTAGCCGGCCTGCGCCAGATCCTGCTGCCAGGCAGCCAGTTCCTGCGCGCGCTCCACGCTCATGCTTTCTTCAGCGAGAACAGAGATTTCAGCCAATCCTTCAGGACGGCCCAGGCCAGGGCCAGGGCATTCAACTGCGTCGACGCCGGGGCCGCGCCTGCCGCTGGTGCGGCGGCAGTGCTTGCGCCGCCCGACGCGGAGGGTGTGCCGGGTGGCTGCAGCGCCTGCACCTTGGCTGCAAAGTTGGCGGCAAACTGTTTGAGCACCTGGTCGGCCACCGAACCCATCATGCGTCCGCCAAAGGCGGCCGCTTTGCCGCTCATCGACACTTCACTGATACCAACCAGATTGCAGGAGGAGGCATCGATCGCCTCGATCCGCGCCGTCAAGTCCATCGATGCGCCGGAGCTGCCAGTGGAGTCGGTGCCCTTGCCGATCAGGCGCAGCGTGCGGCTCGCCGCGGCTATCGATTTGACCTCAACCTCGCCGCGAAACGCCATGTTGGCCGGGCCGAACTTGACCGCAATCGTGCCCTTGTAGTGCTGGGCGTCCACGCGTTCGGTGATGCTGGCACCCGGCATGCAACTGGCTACGCCCTCGATGTCCTGCAGCAGCAGCCATGTGGTTTCTGCCGACGCAGGCATGGGGAAAGTCTTCTCAAGCTGAACTAACATTAGCGTTTATTGACACCCAGCGCATTGATGGTTTGCCAGACGCGCGACGCGCTGTGCGGCATGTCCATGTGGGTGACCCCCAGATGCGCAAATGCGTCAACCACTGCATTGCTGAAGCACGGGATGCCGCCGACGTGTGGCGATTCGGCCACGCCCTTGGCGCCGATCGGGTGGTGCGGGCAAGGGGTGACGGTGTGGTCGGTCTCCCAATGCGGCGTTTCCATCGAGGTCGGCAGGAAGTAGTCCATCAAGCTGTTGCCCAGGTGGTTGCCGTTCTCGTCAAACGGGATCTGCTGGCCGAAGGCCACGGCGTAGGCTTCGGTCAGCCCGCCGTGGATCTGGCCTTCGATGATCATCGGGTTGATGCGCACGCCGCAGTCGTCCAGCGCGTAGAAGCGCCGCACCTTGGTCTCGCCGGTGAACTTGTCGATATCGACCACGCACAGGTAAGAGCCGAAGGGGAAGGTCATGTTGGGCGGGTCGTAGTAGGACACGGCGTTGAGGCCTTGTTCCATGCCAGCAGGCAGGTTGCCGGTGTGCGAGACCATACAAATTTCCTTCATGGTCTTGTGCTGGCTCGGGTTGCCTTTGACCGTAAAACGGTCGATTTCCCATTCCAGATCGCCCTCGGCGACTTCGAGCAGATGGGCAGCGATTTTCTTGGCCTTGTCCTTGATCTTGCGGGCCGCTTGCGCGGTCGCTGCGCCCGACACCGGCGTGGAGCGCGAGCCCCAGGTGCCGGCGCCGTACGGTGACTTGTCGGTGTCGCCCTCTTCGACCACGATGTCGCTGGCCGGCAGGCCGAGCTCGGTAGCGATGATCTGCGCGTAGGTGGTGGCGTGGCCCTGGCCCTGCGACATGGTGCCCAGGCGGGCAATGACGCCGCCGGTTGGGTGGATGCGGATCTCGCAGCTGTCAAACAGCCCGATGCCCAGGATGTCGCAGATCTTGGTCGGCCCGGCACCGACGACCTCGGTGAAGGTGCAGACACCGATGCCCATCAGGGTGGGGGATTTCGGATCGGCGCGCTTGGCGGCTTGTTCCTTGCGCAGGCCTGCGTAGTCACAGGCCTTCAGAACTTTGTCCAGCGCGGTCTCGTAGTTGCCGCTGTCCAGCGTCCAGCCCAGCGAGGTGTTGTAGGGGAACTGCTCGGGCTGAACGAAATTGCGGCGCCGGATTTCGGCCTTGTCGATGTCGAGCTTTTGCGCCAGCACGTCGATCATGCGTTCGATCAGGTAGACGGCCTCGGTCACGCGCAGCGAGCAGCGATAGGCCACGCCGCCCGGCGCCTTGTTGGTGAAGACCGCATCGACCCGGCAATAGGCGTTGGGAATGGCATACGAGCCGGTGCAGATCGAAAACAGGCCGGCCGGCAGCTTGGTGGCTGACACGTGCGAGTTGAACGCGCCGTGGTCGGCCAGCGCGGTGAAGCGCAAGCCCTTGATGACGCCGTTCTTGTCGGCTGCCAGTTCGCCCACGCCGTGGTAATCGCGCGCAAAACCGGTGGTGGCGATGTTTTCGATGCGCGACTCGATCCACTTGACTGGCACGCCGGTGACGATGGACGCGACGATGGCAACGACGTAGCCCGGATAGATCGGCACCTTGTTGCCGAAGCCGCCGCCGATGTCGCCGCTCACCACGCGGATCTTGCTCTCGGCAATGCCCGAGAGCATGGCCAGCACGGTGCGCACCAGGTGCGGCGCCTGCGAGGTCATGTAGACCGTCAGGTAGCCGGTGGCCTTGTTGAACGAGGCGACGCAGCCGCAGGTCTCCAGCGGGCAGGGGTGCACGCGCGGATTCAGGATCTCTTCGCGCACGGTGACGTCGGCGTTCTTGAACGCGGTATCGGCGGCGGCCTTGTCACCGGCCTCCCAGGTGAAGATATGGTTGGGGTGGGTGCGCGGGCCGTGGCTGAGTTCGGTCCGTTCGGCGATGTCGGGGCGGATGATGGGCGCGTCGGGCAGCATGGCCTTCTTGGGGTCGACGATGGCCGGCAGTTCTTCGTAGTCGACCTCGACCAGCGCGGCGCCGTCAGCGGCGGCGTAGCGGTCGGTGGCCAGCACGAAGGCCACTTCCTGCATCTGGAAGCAGACTTTTTTATCGGCCAGCACGGCCTGCACATCGCCGCCGAGGGTGGGCATCCAGTCCAGCTTGACGGGCTTCAGGTCATCGGCGGTCAGCACGGCGATGACGCCCGGGCAGGCCAAGGCCTTGGCCTTGTTGATGCCCTTGATGTTCGCATGCGCATACGGGCTGCGCACGATGGCGCCGAACAGCATGCCCGGCAGCTTGACGTCGTCGATGTAGTTGCCCTGGCCGCGGATGAACTTCGCATCCTCCTTGCGCAGCAGCGAGGTGCCCATGCCCTGCAGTTTGTCTTCGCGTTCCTTAAGTTCAGCCATATTGCCCATTTGAATTCTCCGGTGTGTTCTGTGCTTTATTGGTGGGTGGGGGTGCGGGTGCGGGCCGTGTCAGGCCGGCACGGCGGCCAGTTTCTTGGCAGCGGATTGCACCGCCTTGACGATGTTCTGGTAACCGGTGCAGCGGCACAGATTGCCGGCGATGCCGTAGCGGATTTCCTGCTCGGTCGGGTTCGGGTTCTCTTTGAGCAGCCGGTAGGAGCGCGTGATCATCCCCGGCGTGCAATAGCCGCACTGCAGGCCATGCTCTTCATGGAAGGCCTGTTGCAGCGCGTGCAGCACGCCGCCTTGCTCGAGACCCTCGATGGTCAGCATGTCGGCGCCGTCGCATTGCACCGTCAACACGGTGCAGGACTTGACCGACATGCCGTCCAGATCGACCGTGCAGGCACCGCAATGCGTGGTTTCACACCCGATATGCGGGCCGGTGTGCGCCAGCCGCTCGCGCAGCGTATGGATTAGCAGCTCGCGCGGCTCAACCGTCACCTCGACGCCTTTGCCGTTGAGCTTGAATGACACTTTTTGTGTTTTCGCCATTTTTGTGACTCCTGAGTTCTTGTAATTTAGGACTTGGCCCGCGCATGCGCAGCCAGCAGCGCACGCTGCGTCATCTCGCCGCACATGGCGGTCTTGTAGGCCACGTCGCCGCGTTGGTCGGCGGCAGGGTCGCAGATGCTCATGGCCAGGCGTGCCGCCTCGGCGATGCTGGCGCTGTCGATGGCCTTGCCGATCAGATAGTCTTCGGCGGCCTTGGCCTTGAGGGCGGTCGAGCCGACATTGGTGAGCGCTATGCCGACTTTGGTGACTTTGCCGCCGCTCATCTGCAGCATGACCGCAGTGGCGGCGGTGGCGAAGTCGCCGGTCTTACGCTTGAGTTTCTGGTACGACCAGCCGCTGCCGGCGGCGGGAACCGGCACCCGGATTTGCGTGAGGATTTCGCCGGGCTCCAGCAGTGTTGAATACATGCCGAGGAAATAACCGTCGGCCTTGACAACGCGCTCGCCTTTGGGGCCGGTCAAGACGAAGGAGGCATCCAGCGCCAGCATCAAGGCCGGGTGGTCGTTGCCGGGGTCGCCATGCGAGATGTCGCCGCCTATCGTGCCCTTGTAGCGAATTTGCGGGTCGGCAATCCAGCCCGCGCCCTCGACCAGCAGCGGTACCTTGTCGGCCAGCAGCTTGGAGTTGAGCAGGTCGTGCTCGGTGGTCATCGCGCCGATGTGGATTTCGTTGCCCACCTGGGTGATGCCGCGCAACGTGGGAATCTTGCCCAGGTCGATCAGATGGCTTGGCGTCGCAAAGCGCAGCTTCATCATCGGCAGCAAGCTGTGACCGCCGGCCAGCAGCTTGGCATCGTCTCCCAGGCTCGACAGCAAATTGATCGCCTCCGGCACAGTGCGAGGGGCGTGATAGTCAAATTCAGCCGTAATCATTGTCTTTGTCTCCTTGTATGGCCTATGGAAAGGCTGAGTGAGCCGTTTTTTTTACAGTGTGTTGCAGTATGCACCATCATGTTAATTTCCGTCACGCCTGCATCGCCATGGGGTTTACCCCAGCATACCCATTAATATAGTAGCGTTTAAAAACCTTGTTGGTCACACCGGCCGTGCTCGTCCTGGCAGTGGGGATCACCCTGTGGTCGGGCGCCAAACACCGGGTCGAAGCCGACCTTGGCCAGCTCGGCAATCGCGGCTTCCGACACTTCCATCGTCAAGTCCATCTTTTGCAGGCGAGCCATCAATACCTTGAGCTGGATGCGGGCAATCGACTCGATGTTTTTCGCGTCGAGCGCGTGGAAGACTACGGTACGGCCCTGGCCATTGGTCAGGCGGGCGACCGAATGCTTTTCCATGAACTCACTCATATCGACGCGAATTAAATGGTCTTCGCTGTCAAACAAAAAGCCTGCGAGTGCCTTGCACAGCTCGGCTACCTTGTTGGGAATTCAGATCGCCACATCAGAGAAAGCACGACTCCTGAGGCCGTATTCGATGCCAAACTTGGCCTCATGGGGTTGAATTTCTTGTCCGTTAACCGTGTTGCATTGCTCGCGTCAGGTATGAAACGTGGTTTGAACCGGAGGTGGGTGACGCAGCGTTTGCAGAACCACACAGCATCTTTCTGCAGCAATGCGGAGTTTTTCCAGCATTTCGGGGGGCGTGCCCTCTTTGGCCTTGAGATCGATATCGCACGTCATGGATTGAAAGCCCACCGGGACACCCTTTTGCATGGCCAGTGCTCCGCGCACATCGACGGTTGCTTTGACTCGAACCTCCAAAGCGATCAGTTCGACCCCCAGCAGATTAGCCACCATCCTCACCGACGAATCCTGGCATGCTGCCAAGGCGGCGCACAGCATGTCACCAGGGGTAGGCGCATCATGCATGCCACCAAAGGCCCGATGCACGCCGATAGGCACAGAAACCCCGCATCCGTCCATCGGCTTTACCAGCGCATGAAAAGGGTCAGACGGATCGATTCCGCCTGTCAGCGCATGGTCTGTGACCATGGCCAATTCTGGAGTCTCCTTGTATTGGGTGCGCAAGGCTGCCTGGACTTCGTAGACGCTGATTTTTTTCATAGTAAATCTCCAAATTAAGGGGTTCCAGAGGCTTTA
>JBCKMZ010000013.1:0-33866 GCA_038902975.1 Polaromonas sp. | reverse complement strand
CGCCATGACCAGCAGTGGCAGCGGTTCGGCTGCCTTGATTGGTTCCATTTCCGGCACGGGGACAGTCAGCGCCAATGTCACGGGCAGCGCCAGCCTGGGCACCACGGGGGCAGGCGTGGTCGGAATCGGCAGTGGGGTATCCACCGCCAGCGCAGGCAGCATCAACGTCAATGGTGACATTACCGCTGCCGGAGACGTGACTCTGAATGGTGTGGACGTGGAAATCAAGGACTCAACCGTGCAATCGGGTGGGGCCATGAACGTGACCGCCACCGGCAATCTGAACGTCGTCGCGGCTACAAAGGCAACCACACTGAGATCAACGGGTCTGCAGACCATTAATGCAACAGGCATTAATCTCCAGGCTGGCTCCACCGCGGGTATACGTGCCACGATCACGGGATCTGGCGGGCAGAACATTACCGCCAACAACATCACCCTCACAGGCGGTGCGGGTGGCGGTGGATTTGACACCGGCAACTACGCGTCCATTCAGAGCAGCGCAAGCCAGGTCATCAACATCGGTGCCGACGGGACATTGACCCTTGTAGGCGGCGGCGGCACGCTGACTGACAACTACGCCATGGTCCAGCAGAGCGGCGCTGCGGGTACCCAGGTCATCAACATCGGCAATGGCGGCTCGATCAGCCTGACCGGTGGCAGCAGCACCGCAACCACGGTCGGAGCCGGGCACGGCAGCCGGGCCATGATCACTTCGTCGGGGACCGACCAGCGGCTGGCATTCGGTACGGGCGGAACACTCAACCTGACCGGCGGCAACGCAGGCCAGCGTAACTTCGCCCTTGTCGAGAACAGCACGGGCGATCAACATATCAGTGGTTCGCCGACTATCCTGTTGAAGGGGGGCGATGCCGGTGGCATAGCTGGCCAGGGAAATGGCGCCTACATCTTTGCACGGCAGGGCAACCAAGACATCACCGCGTCGGCCTTGACGTTGACCGGTGGCTTGGGCGGTACGGACAACCTTGCGTGGATTCGGCAGGGTGAGTTGATTTCATCGACATCGACGACCGGTTTGACGAAAACCCAGACAGTGATGGTGACGGACGGTGGCATGGTCTCGTTGGAGGGCGGTGGCGGCACCACCAACTTTGCCGACATCCGTTCCTACGGCACGTCACAGACACTCGATTTCAGCGCCGGCGGCAGCCTTAACCTGACGGGTGGGGCCGGCATCAGCCTCAACTTTGCTCGGGTCCAGTCGGTCAATGGCAGCCAGGACATCATGGGGTCACCGACCATCGTTTTGATCGGTGGGGACAGCGGCGGGGTGGATGGCGCAGGCAACTTCGCACTCATCCAGGCCAGGGGCGGGAAGCAGACCATCACGGCGGGCAACACGTCGCTCAATGCGGGTATCGGCGGGATCAACAATTTTGCGGCGATCATCGCTCCAGAGCAGGACATCACAGTTCAAGGGGATCTTGCGCTCACGGGCGGCGGCTCGGACCCCGGCAGCATCGGTGCCGGGGCGCGCATTGGCGGAAGTGGCGACACCACTCCGACACCGACCAATCTCACCCTCAGCGTCGATGGCGATGTGACCTTGACCGGTGGAACCCTCGCCGGTGCCACGGGCAGCGCCATCGGTAGCGCCAGCCTCGCGGAGGCGCAGACGACCGACATCACGATGAAGGTCGGCGGCAATGTCATCCTCAATGCAGGGACGGCTTCGGGCGCGCGTATCGGTTCGCCTTCGACTGCGACAGGCGGGGGGGATATTACGCTCGCTGCGGGCGGCAACATCGCGATGAATGCGAACGGTTTGGTGCATACCGCTATCGGCACGAGCGGTGCTGTCAATTTGACAGCCGCTGGTGCGGGCGGGATCGCGCTGGATATCGTGTACGGCGGCTCCCTATTCGCCCGCGCGTCCAGCGCAAGCGTGATGCTCAATAGCGGTGCCAACCTTGATGTATCAGGAACCGGCCAGGCGCTCAGTCTTGCGCTTGACGCTACTCCACCATTGCCAGGATTAGGAACCGGCCAGGCGCTGGTGCTGGTTGCAGCCAATAATTTCCTCAATTTCGCGGGCGCGTCCGTGCTGAACGCGGTTAATGGCCGCTGGCTGGTGTACTCCACCGATCCGGGCAGCGACACCAAGGGCGGGCTCGCCCACGGCTTCAAGCACTATGGGCTGGGCTACAGCGGCGCGTACACGGGTCCCGGGACGGGTAATGGCTTCATCTACAGCTTCGCGCCAAGCCTTACGCCAAGCCTGACCGGCACCGTCAGCAAAACCTACGATGGAACCACCAGCGCGCCGCTTGTGCCTGCCAATTTCGGAACCGCCGGCGCGATTGACGGCGACACAGTCGTTCTCACCGGTTCGAATGGCTTGTACAACAACAAGCATGCCGGTTCAGGCAAGGGCGTCTCGGCGAATGTGACGATTGCCAGCACAAGCAATGGTGCCGCGGCCGTATTTGGCTACCAACTAGCAAGTAACACGGCCAGTGGCAGCTTCGGCGTGATCACGCCGGCAACGCTGACGGTGAGCGCCACCGGATCGAACAAGGTGTACGACGGCACGACCACCGATGCCGTGACCCTGGCGGACGACCGTGTGGCCGGCGACGTGCTGACCCTGGCCAACACCGCCGCCAACTTCGCCGACAAGAACGTCGGCACGGCCAAGGCGGTGAGCGTGACCGGCATCGACGTCACCGGCCTTGACGCGGGCAACTACAGCTTCAACACCAGCGCTGCAACGATGGCCGACATCACCGCCAGAGCCCTGACCGTCAGCGCCACCGGCAGCAACAAAGTCTATGACGGCACCACCGCCGATGTCGTGACCCTGACGGACAATCGCGTCGCGGGTGACGTACTGATCCTGGCCAACACCGCCGCCAACTTCGGCGACAAGAGCGTCGGCACGGCCAAGGCGGTGAGCGTCACCGGCATCGACGTCACCGGCCTTGACGCGGGCAACTACACCTTCAACACCACGGCTGCAACGACGGCCGACATCACGCCCAAGGCCCTGACCGTCAGCGCCACCGGCACCAACAAAGTCTATGACGGCTTGACCACCGATGTCGTGACTCTGGCCGACGACCGCGTTACAAATGACATGCTGACTGTGGTCAACACCGCCGCCAACTTCGCCGACAAGAACGTCGGCACGGCCAAGGCAGTGAGTGTGACCGGCATCGGCGTCACCGGCACCGATGCGGGCAACTACAGCTTCAACACCACCGCTACAACGACGGCCGATATCAGCGCCAGAGCCTTGATCGTGACCGCCACCGGCAGCAACAAGGTCTATGACGGCAACACCACTGATGTGGTGAGCCTGGCCGACAACCGCGTCACAAATGACGTGCTGACCGTGGCCAACACCGCCGCCAACTTCGGCGACAAGAACGTGGGTATCGCCAAGGCGGTGAGCGTGACCGGCATCGACGTCACCGGCCTTGACGCGGGCAACTACAGCTTCAACACCAGCGCTGCAACGATGGCCGACATCACCGCCAGAGCCCTGACCGTCAGCGCCACCGGCAGCAACAAAGTCTATGACGGCACCACCGCCGATGTCGTGACCCTGACGGACAATCGCGTCGCGGGTGACGTACTGATCCTGGCCAACACCGCCGCCAACTTCGGCGACAAGAGCGTCGGCACGGCCAAGGCGGTGAGCGTCACCGGCATCGACGTCACCGGCCTTGACGCGGGCAACTACACCTTCAACACCACGGCTGCAACGACGGCCGACATCACGCCCAAGGCCCTGACCGTCAGCGCCACCGGCACCAACAAAGTCTATGACGGCTTGACCACCGATGTCGTGACTCTGGCCGACGACCGCGTTACAAATGACATGCTGACTGTGGTCAACACCGCCGCCAACTTCGCCGACAAGAACGTCGGCACGGCCAAGGCAGTGAGTGTGACCGGCATCGGCGTCACCGGCACCGATGCGGGCAACTACAGCTTCAACACCACCGCTACAACGACGGCCGATATCAGCGCCAGAGCCTTGATCGTGACCGCCACCGGCAGCAACAAGGTCTATGACGGCAACACCACTGATGTGGTGAGCCTGGCCGACAACCGCGTCACAAATGACGTGCTGACCGTGGCCAACACCGCCGCCAACTTCGGCGACAAGAACGTGGGTATCGCCAAGGCGGTGAGCGTGACCGGCATCGGCGTCACCGGCACCGACGCGGGCAACTACACTTTCAATACCACGGCTGCAACGACGGCCAACATCACCCAGCTCGCCAGCGTTGCCTGGACGGGCAGCGGATCGAGCGGAGACTTCTATACTGCTGCCAACTGGGCTGGCGGGGCAATTCCCGACAACAACAACGTCGCCGCCATCGTCTTCCCTAGCGGACTGAGCTACACCAGCAGCACGCCGATCGTGCTCGGCAACACGGCCGTCAGCAGTACCGGCAACCTGGCGCTTGATGTCACTGGCGGCTTCACGTCCGGCGCGGGCGCGGTCACCGTCAGCGGGGGCGGCTTCGGTCTGACCGTGCGCAGCCCGATCACCATCGGCAGCGGCGGCATTCAGGCGGACACCGGCGTCCAACTGACGGCCTCGACCGCCAGCGTCGGCAGCACCATCGACATCAACGGCGCCATTACCTCCACCACCGGCCCGGTGGGCATCAACGCCTACGGCAACATCAGCCAGACCGCCGCAATCAGTGGCGACAGCATCAGCTTCACCAGCAGCGCCGGCAACATCACCATGGCGCCCAGCGCGACGAATACCGTGCCGGCCGGTGGCACCATCCTGGTCAGCGCTCCGGCGGGAACCATCACCTCTGCTGCCGCCAATTTCACCGGGGCGACGCCGACCCTGTCGAGCAGCATCGCCCCAACGACGACCACACAAATGACAATTGACGCGATAGCCCAAGCAGTCCTGGCGATCCAGCCGGTGGAGCAACCGCCGACAAGCCCAGTCGTTCAGCCCCCCGCTGACGAACCCATCGTGTCGACTCCCGTCGAGCCCAGCCCCGTGGTCACGGCCTTTGCTGACCCATCCACGACCAGCGCACCGGCCGACGACAAGAAGGAAGACAAACCGGCCGACGAGCCGGTCATCCTGATCGTCACCGTGGCCAACACTACGGTGCAGAAGCCGGCGGACCAGATCGTCCAGGTCGATGCTCCCAAGGCCAGCGTGCTGGTATGCCGATGAGTCCGCGCATGAGCCACGGCCACTTTCGTTTAGCGCTCGCAGCACTCCTGCTGGGCGTGAGCATCCCTGCTGCTTGGGCCGATGGCACGCTGACCCACATGTCCGGCCCCGTCGCTATCCTCAAGGCCGACGGCAAGACCATTCCCGGCACGTCCGGGGCCAAGGCCTATCCCGGCGATACCGTCATCACCGGTGCCGGGGCCTACGTCCGCATGGAAATGACCGATGGCGGCGAGATGGTGCTGCGCCCGGATTCCCAACTCAAAATCGAAGCCTACAAGTTCGCCGTGGCGCGACCGGCCGAGGACAGCTTTGTCTTCAGCATGCTCAAGGGCGGCCTACGCACGGTCACCGGGTTCATCGGCAAGCGTAGCAACCAGGATGCCTACAAGCTCAATACCGTAACCGCGACCATCGGCATCCGCGGCACCCAGTTCGATCTGCGAGTTTGCCAGGGCAATTGCGGGGCATTGGCTGATGGCACCTACCTAGCGGTGCGCTTTGGCGTGGTACAGGCCAGCAACACGCAGGGCAGTCTGGCCGTGGCGGCGGGACAAGTGGCGCATGTGCCGCCCCAGCTCGCCCCGGTAATACTGCCGCGTGATCCTGGCATCGGCTTTACGCCGCCGGCCGTGATTCCGAAACTCGATGAGAAGAAGAAGGTGCAGGCCGCCGCCGCGGCCGCGGCGACACCGGACCCCGCAAAACCAGCCGGCGGTGCGACGACACCGGACCCCGCAAAACCAGCCGACGGTGCGGGGCAGGCACCCGCCCCGGCTCCAGCGGCGCCGGGAACGGATTGCTCGGTTCAGTAGCGGGCAGCAACACGCTCGCTCCGCGCCGCTGAAGTCAATCACCGACTCACTTGCGTTGCGAATTGATCCGGATTTTCAGCCCTTTCGTGCCGGGACGAACTGGTTCGGTCACACCCTCGAAGTCACCGGCACTCGGTGTTGCGCTACCCGATTTCGAAATACGCGCTCCAACCACCAGCATAGTAAAACCCGACAGTTTGGCGTTTGGAAGCATGCTCATACTGTCGTCGAGCACAAAGCTTGCCGGCAGATCCTTCACCTGCTTGCGCAGCACTGCCAACGGAAAACGCGGGCCCTCGGCTGCGCGGGCGAAGATGAAGACGCTGTCGGTATCGGCAACCTGGGAGCGCAGCGCAGCGTCAAGTTCGACGGTGCCGGCGACTTCGGTGCCCGCAGGGGCTGCCGCCGCCCTGGATCCGGCGACTGGCGCGGCGCGCGGCACGCTGGCCTGTTCTTGCGCCTGACGGATGCTGTTTTGGGTGGAAAGCGCCATGTCGGATTCCGGCGGCACCAGCACCAGGATTTTTTTCCATTGCGTGACCGCACCCTGATAGTCGCGCCGCTCGAAGGCGGCACTGCCGGACAAGGAAAGGGCCTTGACATTTTTCGGGTCGGCGGCCAATGCCTGGGCAATCACCTTCTCCGGTTCGCCTTGCAGACTGCGGTTCAAAGACATGGCCAGGGTGTCGGCGTAGTCGGCCAGCACGGCCGCGTTGCCCGGTGTCAGTTTCACCAGGCGCGCATAGGCATCAGCCGCTTCGCCGAAGCGGCCCAATGCGGTATAGGAACGCGCCAGCATGCTCCAGCCCTGGGCGTTGTCGGGTTCGTTCTGCAGGCGCTGCGCCAGTGTCGCAATCATGCTCACAATCTGCTCTTGCGATAATCCGTGCGCCTGTTCCTTGGGTGCGACGACCTGGGCCGGATCGAGTCCGGCCGGCGAGCCCAGCACGAGATACAGTGAAATGGCGACCAGTGGCACGCTCAGGCCGACCACCCCCGCCGTCCAGCGCTTGTCGGTTGCGGCGCCCATGCCCGCCGTAGCAGGCTGCACGTCTTCGGCCACTCGCCGCTCGAGTTCGTGCCGAGCGCTCTCATGGGCCGACGCATTGATGGTCCCGGTCGCGAGATCGGCATCGAGCTCGTGCAACTGGTCGCGCAGCACCGACAGATTGACCTCATCGCGCAGCGCATGCGGGTTCACCACCGCCGCTTTGCGCAGCAAGGTCGGCAAAATAAAAAGCAGGGCACCGGCCAGCAACAGCGTCGCAATAATCAAAAACACAGTCATTTTTTATTTTTCATGTCGGTGGGGTGCGCAGCAGATCCGAGGCGCGCTGCATTTCAGCTTGCGGCAAGTCGTCAACGTGTGGACGACCCCGGAGCAACTTCAGGCCGAGAAAGACAAGGCCACCGATCAGCAAAAGAAATGGCCCAAACCACAGCAGCCAGGTGGTCGCCTTGAAGGGGGGGGGCGGTACAGAATGAAATCACCGTAACGCTGCACCATGTAGGCCAGAATGTCCTTGTCTGACATACCTTGCACAAGCTTTTCGCGCACCTGGTTTCGCAGGTCGATCGCCAAATCGGCGTTCGAGTCGGCGATGGTCTGGTTCTGGCACACCAGGCAGCGCAACTCCTCAGCGATCGCCATGACTTGCTTTTCCAGCGCCGGGTTGGCCGCAGCCGGTTGCGCTTCCTTGGCATGGGCGAGCGCAGTCGATAGCACCAGCAAACAAGCCATCAATAATCTACGCACGGTTCAACTCTTTTATCAAAGGTAAGATTTTTTCATTGATCACTTCGGTGCTGACCGGACCAATATGCTTCATGCGGATCACGCCGAGCTTGTCTATGACGAACGTTTCGGGCACGCCATAGACGCCGTAGTTGATGCCGATGCGGCCGTCTGAGTCGAAGGCGGAGGCCTAGTAGGGATCGCCGAACTGTCGCAACCAACGGATCCCCGCTTCACGCCCGTCCTTGTAGTTGAGGCCGAGAATTGGCACCACGCCCTGGCGGACCAACTCCATCAGTACCGGATGTTCGATGCGGCACGAAGCACACCACGATGCCCAGACATTGAGCAGCCAGACCTGGCCCAGCATATCCTGCGGCGAGATGGTTTTGGCGGGCTCATGGAGTTGCGTCAACTTGAACGCGGGTGCCGCTTTGCCAATGAAAGGCGATGGGACTTCGCGTGGATTCAAACGCAGTCCGATACCGAGAAACACCACCAGTGCGAGGAATAGGCCCAGCGGCCAAAGAAAACGCTTCATGGTCCGGCCCTATGCAACAGCGTTGATGGGCTCGGCGCCGCCCGTTGCCGGTTGCGCCAGTTGCTGGCGCTTGCGCGAGGCCATGCGGTAGCGCTGGTCGGACGCCGCCAGAAAACCGCCGAAAGCCATGGTCAGGCAGCCCAGCCAAATCCAGCCCACAAAAGGTTTGTGCTGCACCCGCACCAGCCATGAATCGGGACCGGCGGCCTCGCCCATCGATACATAGAGATCGCGGGTGAAGCCCCGGTTGATCGCGGCTTCGGTCATCGGCATTTTTTGCACCGGATAAAAGCGCTTCTCCGGCTTCATCGTCGCCATCTTGCGGCCATCGTAGCTGACCTCGAAGCTTCCTTGCAAGGCGGTGAAGTTGGCGCCCTTGATGTCTTTCATGTCGGTCAGGACGAAGGTATAACTGGCGACGCTGGTACTGTCGCCAACACGCATATGGACGTCTTGGGCGGCATCGTAGCCTTTGACCAATGTGACGCCGATCACGAACACGCCAATGCCGGCGTGCGCCACCAGCATGCCCCAATAGCTGCGCGGCTGACTGTTGATTCGCTGCCACAGTGAGGTGCCGACCGGTGCCTGGCGCAGTCGCTGCAGCAGGTGGGAGGCGGTAGCCAGCAAGATCCAGATTGCCAAGCCAACACCGAGTACCACCATCGGTGAAGGCGAGAACAGCAAGGCCGCCGCCGCTGCCATCAGCAGTACCGCCAGAGCAATCCAGCGCAGACGCAACAATACGTCTTTGAAGGACGCTTCTTTTCAGCGCACGAAGGGGCCCACTGCCATCAGCAACAGAACCGGCATCATCAAGGGGACGAAGACCGCCTCAAAATACGGCGGGCCAACCGATATCTTGCCGAGACCGAGCGCATCGAGGAACAGCGGGTACAGCGTGCCCAGCAACACGGTGCCGGCCGCCGCCATCAGCAACACGTTATTGACCAGCAATATGGATTCGCGCGAGACTAGGCTGAAGCGGCCACCCAGGCCAACCTTGGGTGCGCGCCAGGCATACAGCGCCAGCGAGCCACCAATCACGATGACCAGGAAGATCAGAAGATACAAACCGCGTTTCGGATCAGTCGCAAACGCGTGCACCGACGTCAGCACACCGGAACGCACTAGGAAGGTGCCCAGCAGCGACAATGAGAAAGTAACGATAGCCAGCAGCACCGTCCAGTTCTTGAAGCTGCCGCGCTTTTCGGTGACGGCCAGCGAATGGATCAGTGCGGTGCCGACCAGCCAGGGCATGAAGGAGGCGTTTTCCACCGCGTCCCAAAACCACCAGCCGCCCCAGCCGAGTTCGTAGTAGGCCCAGAAACTGCCCATGAAAACGCCGAGCGTCAGAAACACCCACGCCGCCATGGTCCAGGGCCGCGACCAGCGCGCCCAGGCGGCGTCAAGCTGCCCGCCCATCAGTGCCGCAATGGCAAAGGCAAAGGCCACCGAGAAGCCGACATAACCCATGTACAGCAGCGGCGGATGAATGATCATGCCGAAATCCTGCAGCAAGGGATTGAGGTCGCGCCCGTCCACTGCGCCCGGCAGCAGGCGGTCGAACGGGTTCGAGGTGAACAGCATGAAGGACAGGAAGCCGACGCTGACCCAGCCCATCACGCCCAGCACGCGCGCGATGGTTTCATCGGGCAACTGGTGGCTGAACCGAGCAACTCCAAAGGTCCATAACACCATCATCCAGGTCCACAGCAGGAAGGAGCCTTCGTGGCTGCCCCAAGAGGCGGCGACGCGGTAATACACCGGCAGCATCGAGTTCGAATTGGTGGCGACATTGAGCACCGAAAAATCGTTGGTGACAAACAAATAGATCAGGCACACCAATGCGATCGAGGTAAAGACGAATTGCCCGGTGGCCGCCGGTCGCGCCAGCGCCATCCAGCGCTCATTGCGTCGAAACGATCCGGCGATTGGAACGGTGGCCTGCACCAGCGCCAGGCACAGCGCCAGCATCAAGGAAAAATTACCGAGTTCTGGAATCATTTGGTGTCCTTGGTCTGGGTGGGGGCGGCGACGCCGGCGACCTGCTTGGCCTCTTCGCCTTTTTTCATGGCGTAAGCGGCCTCCGGGGGCATGTAGTTTTCGTCATGCTTGGCCAGCACTTCGTCGGCCAGAAAAAGGTTGTTGTTGCCCAGCTTGCCCTGCGCCACCACGCCTTTGCCTTCCTTGAACAAGTCAGGCAGCATGCCGCGGTAGTTGACATTGACGCGCTGCACTTTGTCGGTCACCACGAACGCCACGGTCAAGCCGTCAGCCTGGCGCTTGATGCTGCCCTCCTCGACCATGCCGCCCATGCGAAAACTGCGGCCCTGCGGCGCTTCGCCAGCCAGTACTTGGGTCGGTGTGAAGAAGAACACCATGTTCTTCTGGAACGCCGACATCACCAGCCACGCGGCCAAGGCCAGCGCGGCCAAGCCGGTGGCGATCAGGGTCAGGCGTTTATGCCTAGGTTTCATGGTTTTTTCCCTTTGTGCGGCGCATTGGCTGCGCGCGCGTTGACGAGTTGTGCGCGGATCGATTTGCCCTGCTGCCGCAGCAACAGGACTTCACCCGCCATGCAGCCGAAGACGACGATATACGAGCCCCACACGTATAGGGCGTAGCCGCCCATCGCGAAGAATTCACTCCAGCTTCCCCAGTTCATGGCTTTGCCTCCAGGTATTGCTTGACCCAATCGGTGTGCCGTTCGCGCTCCAGCATGATGCAGCGCACGCGCACCAGGGTTATTGCAATGGTGTAGGCCCAGAACGCGAGCGCCATGATCAGCATGCCCGCCAGCATGGTCATCGCCATGGTCGGCGCACTTGTAAAATTGATCGACGAGCCCTGGTGCAGGGTATTCCACCACTGCACCGAAAAATAAATGATCGGAACATTGATGACGCCGACCAGGGCGAGCACGGCGCCAGCCTTGTCGGCGCGCCGCGGCTCGTCGATGGAAGCCTGAAGCGCCATGAAACCGAAGTACAGAAACAGCAGGATCAACTCGGACGTCAGGCGCGCATCCCAGACCCACCAGGCGCCCCAGGTTGGCTTGCCCCACAGGGCGCCGGTCCACAATGCGAGGAAGGTGAACATGGCGCCGGTAGGCGCCAGCGCGCTGGCCATCATCGACGACATCCGGGTATTGAAGGCCAGGCCGATGGCGGCCCAGAATGCCATCATCAGATAGATGAACATGGACATCCATGCCGCCGGCACGTGCACAAAGATGATGCGGTAGGCGTCGCCCTGCTGGTGATCGGTCGGCGCGACGAAAAAGCCGATGTACAGACCGATCACGCCAAGAATCACCGCAATGGCGGCAAACCCGGGAATCAGCTTTCCCGCAATCGGGAAAAAAGCCTGCGGCGACGCGTATTTGAACCAGCGCATGCGGCTCGATTCGCGTGTATCGGAAAGAATGCTGTTGGAGATAGACACCTGCGGTAATGTTTCCAAAAATTATGCTCTGGGTGGCTTATACGGTGATACTGGCGAGCCGCTAGTGTACCCCTCGGCATTGCCCAAATCGCTGCTGCTAGAAGGTATACAGTCGCTCGTGAACACATCCCGACGCATCGTGGATATGGCCATCGATGAAGCAAGCACTGCACCACCTCACTCAAGAGAAATGCGCAACGCCGCAGCCGTGGCCCAGGGCGCCAGCGCTGCTGCGCCTGCCAGTACACCGCCCAGCAGCAGCAGATGCGCGCTGCTGCCGAGTCCGCTAGCCTCAGCACCCACCGCGCCGGCGCCGAAGATCAGAACGGGAATGTAAAGCGGCAGTACCAGCAGCGATACCAGCACCCCGCCGCCGCGCACGCCCAGCGTCAAGGCGGCGCCGATGGAGCCGACCAGGCTCAACACCGGCGTGCCGATCAGCAGGCTGAAAAACAGCACCTCCACCGACTCGCCCGGCAGGTCGAATTGAACTGCCAGCAAAGGCGCCAGCAATACCAGGGGCAGGCCCGACACCAGCCAATGGGCAATCAGCTTGCCCAGCACGATCACCGTGAGCGGTTCGGGCGACAGCAGCATCTGCTCCAGCGTGCCGTCCGCGTAATCCAGCGCAAACAGACGCCCGAGCGCCAACATCGAGGCCAGCAAGGCGGCCACCCAGAGAATACCGGGGGCCATGGTGCGCAGCAAGGCCGCCTCCGGCCCGACCCCGAGTGGAAACAGGGTGGCCACAATGACAAAAAAGAATAAGGTGGTCAGCACGTCTGAGCGGCGGCGAAACGCCAGCAGCAGGTCGCGCCGGATGATGCAGTTCAGAGTCTTCAGCATGAGGCGTTCCGACTCAGGTCCAGACACAGCAATCGTTGTGCGCTCAAATTGATTTCCTGATGGGTTGTGTAAATCACCATGCCGCCCAGCGCCAGGTGCTGGTTCAAGGTGCAGAACAGCTCGAGCACTGCGCTCTGATCCAGCGCCGTGAACGGCTCGTCAAGAATCCACAACGGCGTCTCCATGCCGAGCCGCAGCCGCGCCAGCGCGACCCGTTTGCGCTGGCCCTGCGATAGGGCCCGGGTCGGCAGATCGGCGGCCCGGCCGAGACCGAGTTGTTCGAGTGCACTGTACGCTTGGTCGCGGCTGACCGGATGGCCAGACAGGGTTGAAGCGATGACAATGTTTTCCCACGCGACCAGATCGTCTTTCACGCCGTTTGCATGGCCGAGATAGATCAACTGGCTGCCGAATTCCTCGCGCACCGCGCGTATGTTGCGCCCGTTCCAGCGCACTTCCCCCGTGGCCGGAAACGCCAGGCCGCACAGCATGAACAGCAGGCTGGTTTTGCCGCTGCCATTGGTGCCCGCGACACGCATTGCATCGCCCGCATTGATGTCGAAATTGATATTATTGAACAGCTGTCGCTCGCCGCGCGTGCAAGCAAGCTGATACGCCTGCAAAGTCATTGACTATCCCGAAGGGCGCTTTTGAGTTGCTGCCCGATTTCGGGCTTGTGCGCGAACGGGTTGGTCGGGTTGCGTGCCTGCAGGATGTCTTCGAGCCGCGTCTGCACCGAGCCAATTGCCTTGGGGTGGCTGTAGATGTAGAACTGGTTCGCCGCAATTGCGTCGAAGACTTTTTGCGCCACGTCGGCCGCCGTGACCTTGCCCGAACCCACGGCCTTGTCGCTCATGGCCTGGCCAATCAGCTGGCTTTTGGTCGGCTTGGCGGCCGGCAGGTCGCCTGGCCGGTTGCGCTGGCTCTGGCTAATGCCGGTGGCCACAAAGAAGGGACACAGCACCGAGGCGCTGATCTGGTCGGTGACCAGGGCCAGGTCCTGGTACAGCGTTTCGCTCATGCTGACGACCGCATGTTTGCTGGCGTTGTAAATGCCCATGTTGGGCGCGTTGAGCAGGCCAGCCATGCTGGCGGTGTTGACGATATGGCCCTGCCAGGCTGGGTCTTTTTTCGCGGCCTCCAGCATCATGGGCATGAACAGGCGTATGCCATGCACTACGCCCATGACATTCACACCCATGACCCATTCCCAATCCTTCACGCTGCTCTCCCAGATCAAGCCGCCAGAGCCAACGCCTGCGTTGTTGAACACCAGATGCGGCGCACCAAAGCGCTGCTGCACGGCATCGGCCAGGGCCTCCATCTCGCTGGCACTAGCTACGTCAACGCGGCGCGCCAGCACTTGCGCAGCCTGTAATTCAGCGGCGGCGGCATCCAGCGCGTCCTGCTGCACATCAACCAGCACCACGTTCATGCCTAGTCTTGCAGCAATGCGCGCACACTCCAGGCCAAAGCCCGAACCGGCACCGGTTAATACGGCGGTTTTGTTTTTGAAGTCGGTAATCATTTACCAACCTTTTTAAATCAGTTTGACGACTTGCTTGCCAAAGTTTTTACCTTTAAGCAAACCTAAAAATGCCTCGGGTGCGGCTTCAAGCCCGCTAGCCACTGACTCGCGCGGCTTGAGCTTGCCGATACCTACCAACGTGCCGAGTTCCTTGAGTGCTTCGGGCCAGATTTCCATATGCTCGCTGACGATAAAACCTTCAATGCGTAGGCGTGACATCAAAATCAGCACTGGGTACGACAGCGGCACGGGCTTGCCGTCGTAGCCTGCAATCATGCCGCACAGGGCGATGCGGCCAAAGGCATTCATGCGGGGCAGCGCCGCGTCCAGCACCATGCCGCCTACGTTTTCGAAGTGGCCGTCGATGCCGTTGGGGCAGGCTTCCTTGAGCGCCTTGGACAGCGAGGCGGCGTCCTTGTGCAGCTTGTAGTCGATGCAGGCGTCAAAGCCGAGCTCTTCCACCGCGTATTTGCATTTGTCCGGACCACCCGCAATGCCCACAACGCGGCAACCGCGTGCTTTGGCCAAGGCCGCAAACGCGCTGCCCACTGCACCCGTGGCTGCACTGACGCTAACGGTTTGCCCGGCTTTCGGTTCAATGATTTTGAGCAGGCCGTACCAAGCTGTCACGCCGGGCATACCGACTGCCCCCAAGTAGTACGACAACGGCACATGGGTGGTGTCTACCTTGCGCAGCGCGCCCAATTGATCGGCGTTGACGACGCTGTACTGCTGCCAGCCGCCCATGCCGACGACCTTATCACCGACGCTGAATTTGGGCGATTTGCTTTCCATCACCTGACCTACCGTACCGCCCTGCATCACCTTACCAAGCGCTTGCGGCACGGCGTAGCTTTTGCTGTCGTCCATGCGGCCACGCATGTAGGGGTCAAGGCTCAAAAAGTGGTGCTGCACCAGTACTTGGTTGTCTTGCAGCGCTGGCGTGTCGACCTCGATCTGCTTGAAGTTGCTGCTGATGGCCTCACCAGTCGGGCGGTTGTCTAACAAAATTTGTTGGTTGCGTGGCATGAAAAGCTCCTAAAGAAGTTATGTGGCGCCATCAATCGGTTGAAATGACCCCCATCGTCCTGCCGCCTGCCGTGCTGATTGTCAAGCTCCGAGTACCACACTGACACCGCCATCGACTGCCAGCCATTGGCCAGTGATGTGCTTGCCGGCATCACTGGCGTACAGCAGTGTGATGCCCTTTAAATCCTCATCATCGCCAAGTCGCCCCAGAGGCGCACGGGCGGCCACTTTTTCTTCGCCAAGCGCCTTGATGAGGCCGCTCGCCAGTTTGGTCATAAAAAACCCGGGACAGATTGCGTTGACATTGATTTTGTACTTGCCCCATTCTGCCGCCAGCGTTTTGGTAAAGCCGATGACGGCGGCTTTGGACGTGTTGTAGGCCAGCGACTGCATCTCGGGGCCGTTGCCGTTCAGGCCTGCGATGGAAGCGATGTTGATGATGCGGCCGGTCTTTTTCGGGATCATGTAAGCATTGGCTATTTGCTGCGACAGTATGAAGTAGCCCCGCACGTTGAGACTCATTACCTTGTCCCAGGCCGCTACCGGATGGGTTTCTGCCGGTGCGCCCCAGCTTGCGCCTGCGTTGTTGATGAGGATGTCTACTGCGCCCATGCGCTTGAGGGTTTCGTCGGCTAGACGTCGCGTATCTTCTTCTTTGGAGCAGTCTGCAGCCATCCACTGCGCGTTAATGCCCACGGCCTTCAAACTCGCCGCTGCCTGCTCCAGGTCTTCGGCCTTGCGCGAACTCAGCATCACCCTGGCACCAGCCTCGCCAAGGGCGTGCGCCATTTGCAGGCCCAGTCCGCGTGAGCCGCCGGTGATCAGGGCGGTCCGGCCGCTCAGGTCGAACAGTTGTTGAATGGTACGGGCCATTTTTTATTTCCTTTTTGAACGTACATAAATCAATACACAACCCGCCGTAGCCACCAATGCGCCTAGCACCAGCATGGACCAGCCGATGGAATCGTCTGTGCGCTGGACGAAAAGACCAAGAATGATGGTCAACAGTCCCACGTAGATCAGCGTCCAGATGATTTTGTGCAGTCGCACCATCCGCGGGTCGGTGGGGTGGTTGGCACCCGGTTTGTAAAAGCCCATTTAAAGCACCTCAAACACACCCGCAGCGCCCATGCCGCCACCAATGCACATCGTCACGCAAACTCGCTTGACACCGCGGCGCTTGCCTTCGATTAAGGCATGGCCGGTCAGGCGCTGGCCGGTTACGCCATAGGGGTGGCCGACGGCAATTGCGCCGCCATTGACATTGAGTTTTTCCATCGGAATACCCAGCTTGTCAGCGCAGTACAGCACCTGCACAGCAAAGGCTTCGTTGAGCTCCCACAGGTCGATGTCGCTGATTTTTAAACCCAGTTTGGCGAGTACTTTGGGAATGGCGAACACCGGGCCAATACCCATTTCATCAGGCTCGCAACCGGCAACCGCAAAGCCCAAAAAGCGGCCCAGCGGTTTAAGTCCTTTTTTGCTGGCTACTTTCTCGTCCATCATCACCACAGCGCCGCCGCCATCCGAAAACTGGCTGGCGTTACCCGCCGCAATCAGGCCGCCGGGAATAGCCGGCTTGATGCCGCTGATACCTTCTTTGGTGGTGCCAGCGCGAATGCCTTCGTCGTTGCTGACGGTGACCTGTTTAGTGCTCAAGCCCATGACGGCATCGACCACGCCTGCCGTCACGGTGATGGGGGCAATCTCGGCTTCAAACAAACCAGCGGCCAAGGCTGCAGTTGCCTTTTGCTGGCTCATGGCACCGTACTCGTCCATGCGTTCACGCGAAATGTTGTAGCGCTTGGCAACCTGCTCTGCCGTTTGCAGCATGTTCCAATAAATTTCGGGTTTATTTTTGGCCAGCCAGTCATCACGCAGCATGTGGGTGTTGACCTCTTGCTGAACGCAGGAAATACTTTCCACGCCGCCGGCAACATAAATATCGGCTTCGCCAGCGATGATGCGCTGCGCAGCGGTTGCAATGCTTTGCAGACCCGACGAGCAAAAGCGGTTGATTGTCATGCCCGATACGCTGACGGGACAACCCGCACGCAAGGCAATCTGGCGCGCAATGTTGGAGCCGGTTGCACCTTCTGGCGTGGCGCAGCCGATGATCACATCATCAACTTCTGCGGCATCAATGCCGGCGCGGGCAATGGCGTGCTGGACGGCATGGCCACCCAGGGTGGCGCCGTGCGTCATGTTAAAGGCGCCTTTCCAGCTTTTGGCTAGAGGGGTGCGTGCAGTAGAAACGATTAGGGCTGAGGTCATGATGGAGTCCTTGATTTAGTTGAAAGTCTTGCCTTCAGCAACCAGCCTGGCCAGCAAGGGGGCAGGCTTCCAGAAGTTGGCATCGTCCAGCGGATTCTGGGCGAACCTATGCATAGCTTGGACGACATTGAAAAGACCCACCTGGTCTGCATACAGCATCGGGCCGCCACGATAGATCGGGAAGCCATAGCCCATCAGGTACACCATGTCGATGTCACTGGCCTTCGAGGCAATGCCGTCTTCCAGAATGCGGGCACCTTCATTGACCAGTGAATACACCAGGCGCTGCACGATCTCTTCGTCAGAAATTTTCCGCGGCGTGATACCCAAGGCTTGGCGATGGTCTTCGATCATCTTGACGACTTCTGCATTGGGAATCGCATCACGCTTGCCGGCAATGTAGTCGTACCAGCCAGCGCCAGTCTTCTGGCCAAAGCGGCCTTTCTCGCACAGCAAATCTGCAGTCTTGCTGTATTTCATGCCTGGCTTTTCAAGGTAGCGGCGTTTGCGGATTGCAAAGCCGATGTCGTTACCCGCCAGGTCACCCATGCGGAACGGCCCCATCGCCATGCCGAATTTCTCCATCGCCTTGTCCACCTGCGCGGGGGTGCAGCCTTCATCGAGCAAGAAGCCGCCCTGCCGAGCGTATTGTTCGATCATGCGGTTGCCGATAAAGCCGTCGCAAACACCCGACACGACGGATGTTTTCTTGATTTTCTTGCCCAGCGCCATCACCGTGGCCAGCACATCTTTGGCGGTTTTTTCGCCACGCACGACTTCAAGCAGCTTCATCACGTTGGCAGGGCTGAAAAAATGCGTGCCGATCACATCCTGCGGGCGCTTGGTAAAGGCCGCTATCTTGTTGATGTCCAGTGTTGAAGTGTTGGATGCGAGGATGGCTCCGGGCTTCATCACGCGGTCAAGCTCCTTGAAGACTTTTTCCTTGACAGCCATTTCTTCGAACACGGCTTCAATCACCATGTCGGCATCTTTGAGGTCTTCGTAGCTCAGTGTGGTGCTGAGCAAAGCCATGCGCTGCTCATACTTGTCCTGCTTGAGCTTGCCTTTTTTAACCTGCGCCTCGTAGTTTTTGCGGATGGTGGCAATGCCCCGGTCGAGTGCGTCCTGTTTCATCTCAAGTATCTTGACAGGAATATCAGCATTCAAAAAGTTCATCGCAATGCCACCACCCATGGTGCCGGCACCAATCACAGCGATGGATTTGATGTCGCGTTTTGGCGTGTCTGCGGGTACATCTGGAATTTTGGACGCGGCTCGTTCGGCCAGGAAAATATGCCGCAAGGCGCGACTTTCCGGGGTCCACATCAGGTTGATGAAGATGTCGCGCTCTACCACTATGCCCTCATCGAATTTCTTCTTGGTGGCTGCCTCGACCGCATCGACGCATTTGAGGGGCGCGGGGAAGTTTTTCGACATGCCCTTGACCATGTTGCGCGCGAACTGAAAGTAGGCGTCACCGTTGCGATGCTTGCACGGAAGGTCGCGCACCAGTGGCAATGGCCGGGTATCAGAGATAGCTTGCGCAAATGCCAGCGCCTCCTGCGCCAGTGACTCGCTAGCCGCAGCTATCCTGTCGAACAGCTTCTGGCCCGGGATTTGCGCCAGCAATTCACTCTTGACGGGCTCGCCGCTGACGATCATGTTCAGTGCAGGCTCGACACCCAGAGCACGCGGCAGGCGCTGTGTACCACCTGCACCAGGGATCAGGCCGAGCTTGACTTCGGGCAGCGCCACACTGCAGCCGGGTGCGGCAATGCGGTAATGACAGCCCAGCGCCAGCTCCAGGCCACCACCCATGCAGACCGAATGGATGGCCGCCACCACCGGCTTGGAAGAATTTTCAATCGCCAGAATGACGCTGATTAAATTAGGTTCAGCTATTGCTTTGGGTGTGCCAAACTCCTTGATGTCGGCCCCACCAGAAAAGGCCTTGCCAGCACCGGTCAGAACGATGGCTTTGACTGCCGGATCAAGGTTGGCTTTTTGCAGATGGTCCGTCAGGCTCAAACGGGTTACATGCCCCAGTCCATTGACGGGTGGGTTGCTTAACGTAATGACGGCGACAGTGCCGTGAATTTCGTAAAGAGTAGTCATAGCGATGATTCCTTGGGGGGTTATTGGGGTCAGACGCCAATTTCATTACGATGCGAAGTATCGCACCCGAAGGGCGGAGTTTTTGGGGTCAGAGCCCAAATTCGCCGAGCCTACGGCTCGCCCGGAGGGCGAGGTGCGATGCACCGTAGCAAAATTGGTGTCTGACCCCAATAACTCTTTGGACTCTGACCCCAAAAACCCCACGCTCAGACTTCCAGCCACTCTTTTCGAATGTAGGCATCTGAGCGCAGACCGTCAGGCGTGCCGTCAAACACGATACTGCCGTGGCCCATGACCAGCGCCCGGTCGGAAATGGCCATGGCAATCGTCAGCTTCTGCTCGATCAGCAGCACCGAGATGCCTTTGGTTTTAAGCGTTTGAAAGAATTGTCCCACCAGTTCGACGATTTTCGGTGCCAGGCCTTCGGTCGGCTCGTCGATGATGATCAGGTCCGGGTCGCCCATGAGTGTGCGGCACAGCGTCAGCATCTGCTGCTCGCCGCCTGACAACACGCCGGCTTCGGTGTGCTGGCGATCCTTGAGGCGCGGGAACATCTGGTACATGTCGTCAAACGACCAGCGACTGCTTTTGCCCTTGCCTTTCTGGCCCAACATCAGGTTCTGCTGCACGGTCAGCGTCGGGAAAATATCGCGGTTCTCCGGCACATAACCAAGGCCCAGATGCGCGATCTCATAGGCCTTGTGGCCGGCAATCTGCTGGCCCTTCCATTGAATGTCGCCCTGGCAATCGACCAAACCCATGATGGCCTTGGCGGTGGTGGAGCGGCCCGAGCCGTTACGCCCCAGCAAGGCCACAATTTCACCTGCTTGTACATTGAATGAGACACCGTGCAGGACATGGCTTTTGCCGTAGTAAGCGTGGAGATTTTTTATTGCTAACAAGATCAGTCTCCTCCCGCTTGCTGGTCTGCCACTGACGATCCCAGATAGGCCTCTTGCACCCGCTGGTCAGCACGTATCGCCTCAGGCGTGTCGTAAGCGATGATTTCCCCGTAGACCACGACGGCGATCTTCTCGGCCAGGCCAAACACCACACCCATGTCGTGTTCAACCGTCAGCAGTGTTTTGCCGACTGTCACGTCCTTGATGAGCTTGACAAAACGGGTGGTTTCAGAGCGGCTCATGCCGGCTGTGGGTTCGTCCAGCAGTATCACGCCAGCACCACCCGCAATGGTGATGCCGATCTCCAGTGCACGCTGCTCCGCGTAAGTCAAGTTCATACCCAGCACGTCGCGTTTTTTGTCGAGCTTGATCATTTCCATCAGTTCTTCAGCACGGTCGTTGGCATCGTCAAGATTGGCGAGGAATTTGAAAAAAGTGTACTTGTAGCCAAGGCTCCACAGCACACTGCAACGCAGGTTTTCAAACACACTGAGCTTGGGGAAAATATTGGTAATTTGAAAGCTGCGCGACAAACCAAGGCGGTTGATTTCATAAGGCTTTTTGCCATTAATGCTTTGACCATTAAGCAATACATCTCCGCTGGTGGGCTCAAAACGCCCGCTGATCAAATTAAAAAGTGTGGACTTCCCAGCACCGTTCGGCCCGATGATAGCTACACGCTCACCGGATTTGACCGCCAGATTGATGCCGCGAATAATTTCGGTCTTGCCAAAGCTTTTGCGCAGGTCTTTCAGTTCAAGTGCGTAGGTCATTAGAGAGCTTCCCTGCGCTTGATTTCTTTTTCGATGTATTCCTGAATTTCGCCCCATTCGATCAGAAACTGGCGCCGGGTCACTTCAAACAGGCCGAGACCGGTCAGCATGACAAATGCCGAGCCGAACCAGCTGTTCAGGCTATCGGCGTTCAACGCGATGCCCAGGAACTTGAGCTTGGACCCCACCGTGGTGCTGAGTTGCAGGTGATAAACCATTTCGATCATGGCGCCGGCGCCGACCAGCAGGACCAGCGCGCAGGCGGTCAGCGCCAGGTAGCTGACCCAGAGCTGCCTGAGCTTGCCAAACGCCGCCACGCGCAGGTTCATCATCACCAGGCTGGCGATGCCGCCAGGTGCGTACATGACCATGAACAGGAACACCAGGCCCAGGTACAGCAGCCAGGCCTGGGTGAACTCGGACAGCATCACAAAGGCCAGCACCATCAGGATGCCGCCAATGATGGGACCGAAGAAGAAGGTGGCGCCGCCCAGAAAGGTAAACAGCAGGTAGGCGCCGGAACGTGCAGCACCGACCACCTCCGCCGTGACGATCTCGAAATTCAGCGCCGCCAGGCCGCCCGAGATACCGGCAAAAAAACCGGCAATGATGAAGGCGATGTAGCGGACTTTCTGGGTGTCATAGCCGACAAACTCGACCCGCTCGGGATTGTCCCGCACGGCGTTGAGCATACGGCCCAGCGGTGTCCGGGTGAAGGCAAACATGGCGGCAACGGCGACAAAGGTGTAGCCGGCGATCAGGTAGTAAACCTGAATCTGCGGACCGAAGGTGATGCCCAGTGCTACCGTCCCAGTTATCCGGTTGCCCGAAACACCGCCCTCGCCGCCAAAAAATTCCGGAATCATCAGCGACATGGCAAAGACCAGTTCACCCAGACCCAGCGTGATCATGGTAAAGGTCGTGCCGGACTTGCGGGTGGTGACATAACCAAACAACACAGCAAAACCCACACCCGCCAAACCCCCGACCAGCGGAACCGCAGAAACCGGAAGGGGCAAGGACCCATTGCTGACGCCATTGAGTGCATGAATGGCGAGAAACGAGCCCAGACCGGTATACACCGCATGTCCGAAACTCAGCATTCCCCCCTGTCCCAGCAGCATGTTGTAGGAAAGGCAGGCGATGATGGCGATGCCCATTTGCGACAACACGGTCATAGCCAGGCCGCTGGTAAATAGCATCGGAGCGACGACAAGAATCAGGGCGAACAGGCCCCATGTCAACCAGCGCCCGATATTCAGCGGCGCGAATTCGTAATGATTTTTCATGCGCTAGCCCTCCCGCTTGCCGAACAAGCCGCGCGGCCTGAAGATCAAGATAAGCACCAGAAACAGGTACGGAAGAATCGGCGCCACCTGTGAAAGTGTCAGCTTGACATAGGAGTTGTTGCGCACGGCGGCGCTGAGCGGCAACCCGATTTGTTGCGCCAGGGTTGCCAGCGAATAGTCGAATGCCACGGCAAAAGTCTGTATGACGCCGATCAACAATGAAGCCACGAAGGCCCCCGACAGCGAGCCCATGCCGCCTACCACCACCACCACAAAAATGACAGAGCCGACTGTGGCGGCCATGGCGGGTTCCGTCAGAAAGGTGCTGCCGCCAATCACGCCGGCCAGTCCGGCCAGAGCTGAACCGGCCCCGAACACCAGCATGAACACCCGCGGCACGTTGTGCCCCAGGGATTCGACCGCGTCCGGATGCGTCAGCGCCGCCTGGATCACCATGCCAATGCGGGTGCGGGTCAGCAGCAGCCAGACCGAGGCCAGCATGACCAGCGCCACCAGCATCATGAAACCGCGCGTCGCCGGGAAAGGCGAACAGACAATTCGCACGGCGGCGTCGGCCGCGTGGCACAACTCCGTAGGCGCAGCGCCCCAGAGCAGGCTCAGCCCCTTGACCGAATCATTGATCAGGGTGAAAACCGGTCCCTGAAGCGCTTCAGGAGGACGGAAATCGAGGGCAAGCCGCCCCCACACAAGCTGAACCAGCTCAACGATGACGTAAGACAAACCGAATGTGATCAACAGCTCGGGCACGTGCCCAAATTTGTGTACCTTGCGCAAACACAAACGCTCAAACAACGCGCCGAGGGCCCCGACAACTATTGGAGCGATCACCAGGGCAGGCCAAAACCCAACGAAGCGGGCTACGCTGTAACCCACATAAGCTCCAAGCATGTAAAAAGCAGCGTGCGCAAAGTTAAGCACACCCATCATGCTGAAAATCAGGGTCAGGCCCGAGCTCAACATGAAGAGTAGCAAGCCATAGCTCAGACCATTGAGCATGGAAATGATGAAAAACTCCATCGAAGGTGACCTTCCCTATTGGTGACTGGGCAAGCAATAAAAAAGCCCGATACGGCAAACCGGCTCGGGCTCTTGGGTTGCGTTATTGTTTTTGATTACGGGCGCTTCATTTGGCAGCTGGTCGGCGTGCTGGATACGTAGTTTGGATACTCCTTCACCGAGGCCAGCGTCATGCCGGTGTTTTCAAGGCTGTAAGAATTTTTGGCATCGGTTTTTTGCCACACCGACATGTACACCGGCTGCTGCAATTGGTGATCAGATTTGCGCATCTCGATCTCGCCGTTAAAGCTCTTGACCTTGATGCCTGCCATTGCTGCGGCAACCTTGACGGGATCGGTCGATTTAGCCTTAGCCATCGCGGCGCCTAGCGTTTCGAAAATATGCACAAATTGCACGCTGGAAAGATCGTCTTTGTACTTGGCTTTGAAGTCAGCCATCATCTTTGCCATGGGGCCTGGAATGTTGGAGTGTCCGACAGCCACTTGGTACACCCGTCCCGCACCGTTGCTACCCAACGCGGTTGGCGTGCCGGTTGCGGCTGCGTAATAGGTGAAAAATTTACCGGTATAACCACCTTCTTGCGCCGCCTTAACGAGCAGCGACAAATCAGAACCCCAGTTGCCGGTGATGACGGTGTCGGCACCCGATGCCTTGATCTTGGCGATGTAGGGGGCGAAATCACGCGTTTGTGCGAGTGGGTGCAGGTCTTCGCCAACGATCTGGATGTCAGGGCGTTTGCGCGCCAGTGTTTCCTTGGCGAACTTGACAACCTGGTGGCCGTGGGAGTAGTTCTGATTCAGGAGATAGACCTTTTTAACGTCCTTCTGGTCAACCATGAAGCTGGACAGGGCCTCCATCTTCATCGACGTGTCGGCATCAAACCTAAAGTGCCAGTAGCTACATTTGCTGTTCGTCAGGTCAGGGTCAACTGCCGAGTCATTGATGTAGATGACTTCCTTGCCAGGATTGCGCTCGTTGTGCTTGCTGACGGCATCTGACAAGGCCAGAGCGACGGAGGAGCTGTTACCATGAACGATGTAGCGTATGCCCTGGTCAATAGCTGCCTTGAGCGCGGTCAGGCTTTCTGTTGGACTGAGCTTGTTGTCAATGAATGACATCTCAAACTTCACACCGGCAGGGTTGCCTGCACCGCTGTATTTGTCGGCAAGAAACTGGTAGGTTTTTTGCTGAGTGATACCCACTGGCCCCAGCAATCCCGTGAGGGCATCAATACGCACCATCTTGACAGTTTCACCCTTTTGGGCGATTGCCAGACTGGATGCTGCCAGCATGACGCAGGCAGTTATGGTTTTAATAGCAAATTTCATCATTGTCTCCTTTGGTTTACGAATACTCAGAGCGTACAAGTTTTGACGGCACTTGGTGCCTAGGGATTGCACCTAGACCTTGGTAGCAGAGTTATTGGGGTCAGATGCCAATTTCGCTGCGGTGCATCGCACCGCACCCTGCGGGCGAGCCAAAGGCTCGGCGAATTTGGACTCTGACCCCAATAACTCGGTGTTCAGGCGGGCAGTTTGTAGTCTTTCAACAGCTCGCGCAGTTTCATTTTCTGCATTTTGCCGGTGGCCCCCAACGGGATGGTCTCGACAAACACGACATCGTCGGGTATCTGCCACTTGGCCGTCTTGCCTTCATAGAACTTTATCAGTTCCTCGCACGTGACCTCGGCGCCGGGCTTTTTAACCACGGCGATGATGGGGCGTTCGTCCCACTTCGGATGCTTCACGCCGATGCAGGCTGCCATTGCCACCGCCGGATGCGCCATCGCAATGTTTTCGATCTCGATCGAGCTGATCCATTCGCCGCCGGACTTGATCACGTCCTTGCTGCGATCGGTGATGTGCATATAACCATCGGCATCGATTTTTGCCACGTCACCCGTAGGAAACCAGTCATGGCCCTGGGCGTCCTTGATGATGGGGTCACCGCCCTCGCCCTTGAAGTAGCCGCTGACGATCCACGGACCGCGAACCAGAAGATCGCCTGCGCGCTGCCCGTCCCAGGGAAGCTCCTTGCCCTCGGGATCGACAATTTTCATGTCCACACCACAAATGCCACGGCCCTGACTGGCCTGCACGGCGTGGCGCTCTTGTCTGGACCCCTGAAGATGCTTGGCCTTGAAGCTGCTGACTGTGCCCAGCGGACTCATTTCGGTCATGCCCCAGCCCTGCAGTACCTGTACCCCGTAGGTCTCGTCAAAGTGGCGGACCATCGCAAGGGGCACCGCCGCGCCACCAATCACGGTGCGTTTCATGGTCGAGAATTTCAGGCCATGGGTATCCATATGGGTCAGCAGGCCTTGCCAGATGGTTGGCACGCCAGCGGCTATCGTCACGCGCTCACTTTCGAAAAGATCGTGCAAAGATTTTCCATCCAGCGCCGGGCCCGGAAACACCATCTTCGCGCCCACCATACAGGCGATGTAAGGCAAGCCCCAGGCGTTAGCATGAAACATCGGCACCACCGGCAGGATGGTGTCGTGCGATGAACAGTTCATCGCGTCGGGCAAGGCTCCGCCATAACTGTGCAGCACCGTAGAGCGGTGGCTGTAGAGCACGCCCTTGGGGTGGCCCGTCGTGCCGCTGGTGTAGCACATGCTGGAGGCAGTGTTTTCATCAAACGACGGCCACTGGTAGTTGCCCGACTGCGCGCCAATCCAGGCTTCATAGCTGAGCAGGCCGGGAATGCCGCTATCCGTCGGCAGCTTGTCAGCATCGCACAGCGCGACAAAGTGTTTGACGCTGTGGCAACGGGCATGAATGGCCTTCACAATGGGCAGGAAACTCATGTCAAAACACAGCACCGTGTCTTCGGCGTGGTTGGCAATCCAGACGATTTGGTCGGGATGCAGGCGCGGATTGAGCGTATGCAAAACGCGCCCCGAGCCACTGACACCGAAGTACAACTCCAGATGCCGGTAACCGTTCCAGGCCAGGGTCGCGACCCGGTCACTGAACCCGAGCTTCAAACCATCCAGGGCATTGGCGACCTTTCGCGCGCGCAGGCCGACCTCCTTGTAGGTATAGCGATGGATATCCCCTTCTACCCGACGCGACACAACCTCGCCTTCGCCATGGTGGCGCTCGGCAAATTCGATCAGAGAGGATATTAATAATTGTTGGTTTTGCATCAAGCCGAGCATGAATAACTCCTGGAAAAGGGAAACAATGAAGCCACATGATACGGCGGTTTTTGGGTCAAAAAAGTGGCTTCCCGGTATGCCCTGGACGGCGATCTGAGCGACCGCCGCCAGGATAACCCTGCGGGCTCTGTGCAAGACCGCACTGCGAGACAATTTGTGCATGACCTCTGATCTGCCTTCAACCTGTGACACGCCGTTGAATACGCCTTTGCAATGGAACAACCGCTTCGCATCGTTGGGAACAAATTTTTTCACGCGCTTGCAACCCCAAGCACTGCCCGAGCCTTATTGGGTCAGTCGTAATCAGGCCGTTGCGCGCGAGCTGGGTCTTGAGCAACACTGGTTTGAGTCACAGGCGGCACTTGAGGCACTTGAGGCGTTACAGGCTTTTAGCGGCAATAGCGTGTTGCCGGGGTCTGACCCGCTGGCCAGCGTTTACAGCGGCCACCAGTTTGGCCAATGGGCCGGGCAGCTTGGGGACGGCAGGGCTATCTTGCTGGGGGAGCTTGAAACCACGGCTGGCGGCTTTGAGGTCCAGCTCAAGGGGGCGGGCCGCACGCCCTACTCGCGCGGTGGCGATGGCCGCGCCGTGCTGCGCAGCTCGATCCGTGAATATTTGTGCTCCGAAGCCATGCACGGTCTCGGCATTCCGACAACCCGGGCGCTGTGCGTGACGGGCTCCGACGCAGTCGTGCGGCGCGAAGAAATCGAAACGGCAGCCGTCGTCACCCGTTGCGCACCCAGCTTTATAAGATTTGGCCACTTTGAGCACTTCAGCTACAACCATCAGCACGCTCAACTCAAAGCGCTGGCTGACTACGTTATAGAGCGTTTTTACCCCACCTGCCGCGATGCCAGCCAGCCCTATGCGGCGCTGTTGCAGGCCGTCAGCGAGCGCACGGCGCATCTCATGGCGGCCTGGCAGGCGGTGGGCTTTTGCCATGGTGTGATGAACACCGACAACATGAGCATTCTGGGCTTAACCATTGATTACGGCCCTTTCCAGTTCCTTGATGCGTTTGATCCCAGCCATATCTGCAACCACTCAGACGACCAGGGCCGCTATGCCTACAACAAGCAGCCCAATATCGCCTACTGGAACCTGTTTTGCCTCGGCCAGGCGCTGCTGCCGCTGATTGAAAACCAGGAGCAGGCTCTGGCATCGCTCGAATCCTACAAAACCGTTTTCCCTGAGGCTCTCCAGGCCCGCATGCGCCTCAAGCTTGGGCTACCCGATCTTCAGTCTGACGACGTGGAACTCATAGCAAGCGCCTTCAAACTGCTGGCCAGCAACAAGGTTGACTACACCATTTTCTGGCGGCGTCTGTCTGCCTTTACGCCGCAAAGCGGGCATGAGCCGGTTCGTGACCTGTTCTTTGAGCGTGAGTCCTTCAATCCCTGGGCGCTACAATATTCAGAGCGTGTCAGGCACATAAATAAAGGCCTACGGGCTGATTTGATGCTCAAAAACAACCCCAAATTCGTGTTTCGCAACCATTTGGGCGAAGAAGCCATACGCGCTGCGAAGCTAAAAGACTTCTCGAAAGTCAATACCTTGTTGAATTTACTGCAAGCCCCATTTGATGAACATCCAGGCCATGACAGCGATGCCGGTTTCCCGCCTGATTGGGCTGCTGGCATTGAAATCAGTTGCAGTTCGTAAGGAATCTCTGAAAAGGTAGAACGATGACCGCGAAAATCCAGAAAACCGACGCCGAATGGAAGGCCATCCTCTCCGAAAAAGGTGCCGAAACCGCAGCCTTTGAAGTCACGCGCCATGCGGCCACAGAGCGCCCCTACACCGGCAAATACGAGGCTGTGTGGGCTGATGGCAGCTATCACTGCATTTGCTGTGGGGCCAAGCTGTTTGACTCCTCCACCAAGTTCGATGCCGGTTGCGGCTGGCCCAGTTTTTCTGAAGAGGCCGTGCCCGGTGCGATTGAAGAGCACGCCGACCACCAGTTCGGCAGGACGCGGACCGAGACTGTATGCGCAAGCTGTGGTGCCCATTTGGGCCATGTGTTCCCCGATGGCCCAACTGATACTGGTTTGCGCTATTGCATGAATTCGGCTTCGTTACACTTCACCCCGACATGAAAATACTGATCGACTTTTTCCCCATCCTGTTGTTTTTTGGTGCCTACAAGCTTTATGACATCTATGTCGGCACCGGCGTGCTGATGGCCGCCACCCTGGTTCAGATGAGTCTGATTTACGCAATTGACCACAAATTGCAGGTCATGCACAAGATCACGCTGGCCCTGATTCTGATTTTTGGCAGCCTGACCCTGGTACTGCAGGACGAGCGCTTCATCAAATGGAAACCGACGCTGCTGTACGCCGTCATGGCGATCGGCCTGGCGCTGGCGATTTGGGTCATGCGCAAGAATTTCCTCAAGCTGCTGCTGGGCGGCCAGATGGAACTGCCTGACCCGGTCTGGCACCGGCTCAACGTCGTCTGGGTCGCGTATTGCGCGTTCATGTCGCTCCTCAATGCCTATGTGGTGTACTACTACAGCACCGAGGTTTGGGTCAATTTCAAGCTCTGGGGCTACGCCTTCCCGCTGGTTTTCATCATTGGCCAGGGTTTTTACATTGCGCCTTACCTCAAATCCGACGAACCCAAGGCCCAAAATCCCACCCCATGACGCCCAGCACCCTGTCAAGCAGACCCACACCGCCCAATTCCTTGAAGAGCCGCCTGGCGCGCCATCGGCTTGTGTATGATGCACTGCAAAATTTCATTGATCAGGGCCTGCACGCACTGGCCATCGAAGTGAGGGTTATTGGGGTCAGACGCCAATTTCATGGAGTTTTTGGGGTCAGAGCCCAATAACCCTACAAACATTCATAGCAACAGGAAACATATGAAAAAGCAGATTTTATTGGCAACCGCCATTGCAGCCGTAATCGCCTTTGGCGCTCAAGGTGCCATCGCCCAAAACGTCGCGATTGTGAACGGCAAGGCCGTTCCCAAGACCCGTCTGGACACGCTGGCCCAGCAAGTGCTCAAGTCGGGGCAACCCCTGACACCCGAGCTACAGGATCAGCTTCGCAAAGAAGTCATTGCACGCGAAATTTTCATGCAGGAAGCTGAAAAGCTGGGCTTGTCCGGCAGCGACGATTTCCGGGCGCAAATGGAACTGGCACGCCAGACCCTATTGATTCGTGCATTGTTCTCGGACTACCAGAAGAAAAACCCGGTGACTGATGCAGAACTGAAAGCCGAATACGATAAGTTTGTAGCGACCAACGGCGGCAAGGAATACAAGGCGCGCCATATTTTGGTTGAAAAAGAGCTTGACGCAAAAGCCATCATTGCGAGTCTGAAAAAAGGCGCAAAGTTTGAAGACATCGCCAAAAAACAATCCAAAGACCCTGGTTCTGGCGCCAATGGTGGTGTCCTCGACTGGGCAAACCCCAGCAGCTATGTAGCGGAATTCGCCGAAGCCATGCTGAAATTGAACAAGGGCCAGACGACCGAAGTACCGGCCAAGACCCAGTTTGGCTACCACGTCATTCGCATTGACGACATTCGCACGGCACAATTGCCACCGTTTGCAGAACTGAAACCCCAGATCTCGCAGCAGCTCGAGCAGCAACGCCTAGCAGCCTTCCAACAAGGCCTGACCGAAAAAGCCAAGGTGGAATAAGCCTCGAGCTGCGCTCATGCCTACGCGGCTTGGACCGATAGTGCGGCGCTGGGCACCTTGGATTGGTCGCGTGCCAGTTCCTCGCGCGTAGTGATGCGGCGGAACCACACCGTGACGGCCGATGAGACCAGCACGATGAACAGCGAATACAGCACCGGGATCAGCAGCACGTCCTGCTGCATCTGGCCCTGGAATGTCAGCACCACGATTAGGATGGCGAGCGGGCCGTTCTGGATGCCGGTCTCGAGCGAAATGGTGCGCGAGCGGCACGGGTCCTGTTTGAGCCCGCGTGCCAGCAGAAAGCCCAGCGCCATACCGAACAGACCCAAGCCAATCGCCGCGAAGTACACATACCACGGCGTGACGGCCAGCAGCTGGTGGTTGCGCGGCACCCAGGTCAGGATCAGGAACAGGATCACGACGATGCCGAGCGCGCCGCCCACCAGCTCGATCGTGGCGCCGACGTTCGGGTTCCACTTGCGCAAGGCGATGCCGATCAGCGTCGGCACGATCAGCACCACCAGAATCATCGCCACGTTGCCGGCGGGGATCGTGTACTCGCTGGGCAAGCCCCTCAGGCCGGAATAGAACGCCAGCAGCATCGGCACCATCAGCACCGCGACCAAGGTCGAGCAGATCGTCATCATGATCGACAGCGCCAGCACGCCCTTGCTGAAGTAGGTGAAGATGTTGGACGTGGTGCCGCCGGGCATGCAGGCCATCAGGATCAGCCCGATGGACAGCGCCGGCGACAGGCCCAGCGCCACCGCCAGCGCATAGCCGAGAAACGGCATGATCGCGTACTGGCACAGCAGACCGATCAGGATGCCCTGCGGCTTTTTGAAGGCAATACGGAAGTCCTTGAAGGTGAGCGAGGCACCCATGCCTAGCATGATGAACATCATCATGACACCTAGCAGTTTGGTTTCGAGTTCGGTCAGCATGTGCTTATTCTCCTCTGTGCGCCAGGTATTCGACCCGCAAGTCCTTGCGCAGAATCTTGCCAATCGGCGTCTTCGGCAACTCGCTTCGGAACTCGATCGCCTTGGGCAGCTTGTAGTCGGTCAGGTACTTGCGGCAGTGCGCCCGCACCGCGTCCTCGGTCAAGCTTTGGTCCAATGCCACGACGTAGGCGCGCACCGCTTCGCCGGTTCGGGCATCGGGTACGCCGATGACCCCGACTTCCAGCACTTCGTCCATCGCGGCGATCACGTCTTCGATCTCGTTCGGATAGACGTTGAAGCCGGACACCAGGATCATGTCTTTTTTACGGTCGACGATTTTGAAATAGCCGTCGCTGTCCATCACCGCCACGTCACCGGTGTACAGCCAGCCGTCCTTGATCGCCTGGGCAGTCTCGTCTGGCTTGTTCCAGTAACCGGCCATCACCTGCGGCCCCTTGACGATCAACTCGCCGCTCTGACCCGGCGGCACGCACTGGCCGGCGTCATCCACCAGCCGCACGGCGGTGCTAGGGACCGGAATGCCGATCGAGTCCGGCTTCTGCAGGCCCGACAGCGGGTTGAACGACACCACCGGCGAGGTCTCGGTCAGACCATAGCCTTCAGCGATCCGGGTGCCAGTGACCTTCTCCCAGCGCTCGGCAATCGTGTGCTGCAGGGCGGCACCGCCGGCCACCGCAGCCTTCATCTGTTTAGGCGGAAACGCGGTGAACCATTCTTCGTTGAGCAGCGCGTTGAACAGCGTGTTGACGCCGGAGATCCAGGTGATCGGGTAATTGTCGAAGGCGCGCTGCAGGTTCTGAATCGGCCGCGGATTGGGCGCCAGAATGTTGCGCGCGCCGAGCGTGTAGAAACACAGCAAATTGAAAGTGAACGCGAAGATGTGGTACAGCGGCAGCGCGGTCAGCACGACCTCCTTGCCGTCCACAATATGCGAGCGGCCCATCGCCAGCGACTGCTCGATGTTGGCCAGCAGATTGCCATGAGTGAGCATTGCGCCCTTGGCGACCCCAGTGGTGCCGCCGGTGTATTGCAGCACGGCCAGCGTCTGCGGACCGAGATCACGTGTGTACGTGGCTAGGTCGATCTTGGCCTTGAGACGCGCGGCCTCGCCCTCGGCCAGCGCCTGCGGCAACCGCACGTGGTCGATTCGGATCGGCGGCAGCACCTTGTTCCACCACTTCATCACCAGGCGCACCACGCCGCGCGGCACGGGTGAGAAGAATTGCGTCACCTCGACTACGATCACCTTGCGGATACTGGTGCGCGCCAGCATCGTTTCGAGCTTGTTGGCGAACATGTCCACGATCACCAGCACTTCGGCGCCGCTGTCCTTGAATTGGTGCTCCATCTCGGCCGGGGTGTACAGCGGATTGGTGTTGACCAGCACGCAGCCGGCCTTGAGGATGCCGAAGGCCACCACCGGGTAGGCCAGGCAGTTGGGCGTCTGCAGGGCCACGCGCGCACCAGCCGACAGACCGACCACCTCGCGCAGGTAGACCGCGAACGCATCCGAGTGGCGCTGCACCTGCTCGAAGGTCAGCGACGCATTCATGCCATTGGGCATGCAGGTGGTGAAGGCGATCTGTTTGGCGAAACGCGTCGAAGCCTCGCTCAGCAGAGCGGCCAGATGCGCATGCCGCGGCGGCGGAAAATCCTTGACGATTGACTCGCCGTAGTGGGCAAGCCAAGGCTTAGTGTCATAGATCGAAGCGTTATCCATCATGAATACATCCTTGCGTCTGCTGAACGCTGTTGCGAAGCGTTGATCAACACCAATTAAACGAATCTGGACTGCTTCGGGGTGAGGGCATTTATGACTGGTATTGCCTATATTTTAAGTAACAAACCCGCGAATGCCAACCACAGCGCCGACTTGGCGATCCCATGCGTTCAACAGGCGTGCGCGATGCCAGATTGTCTTTTTTCGGGCAGACGATCCATTTGGCCTGATGCGGTTGAATTTCCTTATCCGCTTACCAGTCGTAATAGACCGTACCGGAGTTACCTGAAGACGCTTGAAATGTACCCGCCAGTCTTTGCTTGCCTTCCACCGGCTTCAACTTAATCAACCAGGACGCGCACTTATTCCCAGGGGCGTTGATTTCCCAACCCCCCTCTTTCTTTTCTGCAATACCTTCCACAATTCCATGATCACAGAAGGCACTATTAACGAAAAATTTTACAACAGCTTTATCGCCATCCATTTTTACGAATTCAATGTAAGTTTTGTTCGCGCCGCCGACCTGACCATTAGCCCAACCTGTCATTTTTGCAGGAAGGGATTGGGCGAAAACGGATATTGATACAAATGAGAGGGTTGCGGCTAATACTATATTTTTCATGATTATCTGTCTGTTGATTTTTCAAAGTATGTGATAAAAAAGATGGGAAAATTTGCGCAGATTGAGGACGGAAGGCACTCAACACTTTATGCCTTGTTTCCATTGAAGCATATGGCGTAAACCCTATGGCGCCCATAAAGCCTGTTGTCACCCCCCCCCCCACACGCGTCGGGGACAAAGTATCTGATACTGCCCACGGGTTCTATCCCAGTGCCACGATGACGCTAGC
>JBCKMZ010000012.1:0-34851 GCA_038902975.1 Polaromonas sp. | reverse complement strand
AAGTGCGGTATTGTAGGTTTGCCCAACGTCGGCAAATCCACCCTTTTTAATGCCTTGACCAAGGCGGGCATTGCGGCGGAGAACTACCCGTTCTGCACCATCGAGCCCAACATCGGCATCGTGGAACTGCCCGATGCGAGGTTGGCGCAACTGGCCGAGATCGTCAAGCCGGAGCGCATCGTGCCTGCCATCGTCGAGTTTGTCGATATTGCCGGCCTGGTAGCCGGTGCCAGCACCGGCGAGGGCCTGGGCAACAAGTTTTTGGCGCATATCCGCGAGACCGATGCCATCGTCAATGTGGTGCGCTGTTTTGAAGACGACAACGTGATTCACGTCGCCGGCAAGGTAGACCCGATCTCTGACGTCGAAGTCATTCAGACCGAGCTGTGTCTGGCCGACATGACGGCGGTTGAAAAAGCCTTGCACCGCTTTACCAAGACCGCCCGCTCTGGCGATAAAGAGTCGATCAAGCTGGTGGCGATTTTGGAAAAGTGCCAGGCCGCGCTGAACCAAGCCAAGCCGGTGCGCACGATTGACTTTGGCAAGGAAGAGCTGCCGCTGTTGCAGCAATTCTTTTTAATCACCGCCAAGCCCGCCATGTTTGTAGCCAACGTCGCCGAGGATGGTTTTGAGAACAACCCTTTTCTGGATCGCCTGAAGGCCTTTGCCGCGACGCAAAATTCGCCGGTGGTCGCCATCAGCGCCAAGATGGAAGCCGAAATGTCAGAGATGAGCGATGAAGACCGGCAAATGTTTCTGGAAGAACTCGGCCAGACCGAGCCCGGCCTGAACCGCCTGATTCGCGCTGCCTACAAACTGCTGGGGCTGCAAACCTACTTCACCGCTGGCGTGAAGGAAGTGCGTGCCTGGACCATCCATGTAGGCGACACCGGGCCGCAGGCGGCGGGCGTGATTCACACCGATTTCGAGAAGGGCTACATCCGCGCCCAGACCATTGCCTTCAATGACTTCATCACCTACAAGGGCGAGCAGGGCGCCAAGGACGCAGGCAAGATGCGCGCCGAGGGCAAAGACTACGTCGTCAAGGACGGCGATGTGATGAATTTTTTATTTAGCAGCTAAACGAAAGTGGGATCGGGCCGACGGGGCACTTATTCCGTTTCCAAATCATTCATGTCTAGGCGTCGAGCTGCAGGCAGTGCTGTAGCACGGCAAGGCGAGACAACAACGACAGGGATGATTTAGAAATGGAATTAGCTACGCGAATGTCCCTCGGCCTGCCTCCTCCTCCTTGACTTCGCTACGCTAAGCGCCCCACCGACCCGATCCTGGCAAGTTGATGGACACCCACAAGATCGTGAAAAGCAACGATGATTTTGAGTTAATCACCTAGCGGGTGATAAAATAGATATGTTTTCATATATACAATCAGGAGGCTGCCATGCTCGCTACCGCCAAAGTCTTTATGACGGGGAACAGTCAGGCCATACGCCTGCCCAAGCCTTTTCGCTTCAACGTGTCTGAAGTATGGATCACAAAAAATGATGCCACGGGAGAAATTACGCTCAAACCCAAAGATGACGACCAACGCCAACGCAACCTCAAAGAGTTGCTCAGACTGATTAAAGAAAATCCGTTTATCGAGGACTTTATTCCGCCGCGTGATGATGCCTGGCGTCCCAGTCCCTTTGCCGATTGGGTTGAACCCACACCCAAACCGGGCGCAAAACCGTGATCGAGTATTCGCTTGATACAAACATTCTGAGCTACTTCATTCGGGGTCGGCATCCAGGTCTGAATGCCCGTGTAGTCGAAGCGATTGATCGCGAAAAAGTAGGTGTTTCAGCCATTGTTCGAGCAGAAATGAGGTTTGGTCAAAGCGGTATGCTTCTGAACGACAAGCGCCACCGCGCTATCGATTTGCTGCTGGACCAACTCCGAACATTACCGTGGACAGCAGCGGCGGCCGATGTTTATGGCCCACTCAAAGCACGTTTGCAAAGCAACGGGCAGCCCATCGGTGAACTGGACACTCAAATCGGCGCCCACGCCCTTGCAGATGGCTTGACTCTGGTCACCCACAACACCCGTCACTTTGAACGTATTCCTGGCCTGAAACTTGAAGACTGGATGGTTTGACCTTGGCCACACACGCACTTCGCACACAGGTGCAATCGGCCTGCAAATCCTGGCCACGGGCGACCTGCACGCCTGAACGGAAGGGAGCAAAAGCAATGAGCAAACCAAGCAAACACACACTTCAAAACATCCACCCCGGCGAAGTGCTGCGCGAATATCTGCCGGAAACATTGGGCGTGGGCGAAGCCGCCACACGGCTCGGAGTTACGCGCCAAGCGCTTTCCGCGCTGCTTAATGGCCGCGCCGGTGTGAGCGCAGAAATGGCATTACGCCTGGAAGCTGCACTGGGAACCAGTGCCGAGATGTGGGTGGAGATGCAAGCGGGATATGACTTATGGCAGGCAAGGCAACGCACCAAACCGAAAGTCGCACGGATCGCAGCATAAGCCTGTTCTAGTGGGGTGCCGGGAATTGCGTTTTCCATGCAGGAATTTTTGGCGCAGTAACATCATGAGCGGCATCCTTGCCAGTGCTTGTTTTGTAAGTGTAGAATGTGACCACACTTTAAGAAAGTAGCTACACCATGCAGGCAAGCATCCGGGAATTGAAAGCGCACTTGAGTGAATACATTCGCCATGTAACGGCTGGCGAAACCGTGACCATCAGCATTCACAACCGTCCCGTTGCGCAAATCGTGCCGATCAAGCGGCAGGCCACGCTGGACGATCTGGCGGCGCAACCCGGCATTTCGTGGAACGGCGGCAAGCCAACCGGCTTGGCGCGCGGCGAATCGCTGCCGGTAGACGTGAGTCTTGCAGACTGGGTTGTCGAGGATAGGCGTTGATTCTTTATCTTGACACCTCGGCATGGGTCAAACTCTACGTGCGCGAGCCTGGCTCAAAGGAACTGCGCGCCTGCGCCGCCGAGGCAGAAGCCATGGCGGCATCGGTAGTCGCCTACCCGGAAGCGCGCGCCGCATTCGCCCGGCTCAAGGCGCAGGGAATCTCCACCGAAGCGAAACACCAGCAACGATTGGCGCAACTCAATCTTGACTGGGGAAACCTGCTACACATAGAACTGATCCCGGCAGTAGTACGCGCCGCAGGTGATCTCGCCGAAGTATACGGATTGCGTGGCTTCGATTCCATTCACCTGGCGAGCGCGTTATGGCTGAAGGAAAAAACCAGCATGCCGCTGCATTTCGCCGTCTTCGATCAGCGCTTGCGGGCTGCTGCGGAACGGGCTGGGTTGATGGTTGCGCCGTGATTATTGAAGCTGTCCCTATTGGATTGCGCGAAGCAGTGCCGGGTATGGCGTTTTCGATGCAGGAATTTCTGGCGCAGTAATATCATGAGCGGCGGCGACAATTTTGGAAGTGGTGCGATCATTCAGGTTGAGGCCACACGAGGAGACAGTTTGAGAGTCGAAATGGTGGTCTGTCCCCGATTGATTCCGGCATTGCGTTTGGCGGCGTTCTTCGGCACAACGAGCGGCTTCTGGCTGGGCTTACAGGCCGATTACGATACCGAAGAAGCCGCAAAGGAATTGTCGGGCGTACTGGCGCAGATACATCGCTTTGAGCCGCTGGCGGCTTGATGAGAGATGCAGGGTGGCGAAATCGTGATCCCCATTTACTCGGATCGGGGAACAACACAGGACAGGGATCAGGCCTTTAGTTTACATATAAAGTAAAGGCCTGACCCTCACCTCTCTCCTTACCGGCGCTCGGGAGTACTGGGTGCCGAACGCAATGCGCAAGGTGCCGTTCCGGTGGCACTGACGCTCCAGCAATTGGAGACCACTCTCAGCGGTGGACTCCACGAAGGGGTGTACTCTCCATCGCTGGACCTCACCAAGAAAGGCCAGACGCAGAACGAGTGCGAAGTGGACTTTGTGTGGATCATCCCGAGACCTTACCCGAGGAAAACCGTGGTTATCCTGGGTGAATGCAAGGATCAAGGCCCTATCGGGCAAGAGGAGTTCGAGAAAGACATCGAGAACCTGCGGCGTGTTGCGGATGCGCTGCCTCGTAAGCGATTCGAGACGTTCGTACTGTTGTCCAAGTTGAATCCCTTCACGCCGGAGGAGATCGAGCGGGCGAAGACCCTGAACACGGAGCACCAACTGAGAACCATCTTACTGACCGCGAGAGAATTGGAGCCGTATCACATCTACGAGCGAACAAAGGCCGAATTCGATATCAATAGCTATGGCGGCACCCCCGAAGACTTGGCTCGGACAACCGCGAAGATTTACTTTGCGGAAAAGATTGCCTCGGATAACAAGCAAACTTAGCGCAGCATGTCTGACTTGACCTCAACAGAAAAGCGCAAGCTTGAACGCCTGTTCGGCATGAGCAGCTATTATTTTTCTAGCGTTTCTTTGTCTTGACCGAATCAACAAGTCAAGCTGCCTTCATGTCTGAACCCATACGCCTTGCCAAACGCCTTGCCGAAATGCTGCCGTGTTCGCGCCGCGAGGCCGAGCAGTACATCGCTGGCGGCTGGGTTACGGTTGATGGCGTGGTGGTTGAAGAGCCGCAGTTTCGGGTATCTGGCGAGCGCATTGAACTGTCAAAAGATGCCAGCCTGCTGGCGTTGGCATCGGTGACCTTGCTGCTGCACAAACCCGCAGACATGGATGCCTTGTCTGCTGCGGAGTTGTTGACCCCGGCGAATCACTCGGGCGAAGACCACTCGGGTATCCGGCCCTTGAGAAAGCATTTCAGCGCCATCGAATTTTTAACCCCCCTTAGCGCGCCCGCCAGCGGCTTGCTGGTCTTCTCGCAAGACTGGCATGTTGCGCGCAAGCTGCGTGAAGATGCCAGCGTGATGGAGCATGAAGTGATTGTTGAGGTTGCAGGCAGCATCAAACCCGGCGGGCTGGAGCGGCTCAATCGCATCGATCACGGCTTTACTTTTAACGGCAGGTTGTTGCCGCCTGCAAAAGTGAGCTGGCAAAGCGAGACCCGATTGCGCTTTGCGCTGAAAGGCGAAAGGCCGGGGCAGATTGCCTATTTTTGTGAGAACGTCGGGCTACGCATTGAGGCGATGAAGCGGATTCGCATAGGCCGCGTGCCCATGAGCAGTTTACCAGTTGGGCAGTGGCGTTACCTGTTGCCGAATGAACGCTTCTAACTACTTGGCCAGCACGCCGATAAACACACCCGGGAAGGCCCAGATCAAACTTCCCGTCAGCAAAAAATAGCGTGCAAATTTTCCTATCGCCATGTAGGCCACGCACGGCCAGAACGGAAACTTGAGCCAGCCCGCCACCGCACACAGCGGATCACCCACCGCCGGCAGCCAGGCCAGCAAGCAGGCTTTAGGCCCCAGCTTTTGTAGCCAGCGCATAGCGCGGCCATGCTGTGACGTATGCGAATATTTGTCGACCACCTGGTGTGCGCCGTAACCCATCCACCAGTTGAGTGCACCGCCCAGCGTGTTACCTGCGGTGGCAACCAGCACGGCTGGCCAGAACATGGCGGGGTTTATTTTGACCAGCCCAAAAACCACAGGCTCGGAGCTCAGCGGCAGCAAGGTCGCTGCAATGAACGACACGATAAACACCGTGCTCAACCCGTATTCGGGAAGAGCCAGCAGTTCGATCAGGTGTTGTGTCCAAGCTTCCATCAATAGGGAAGTATAGGCAGCACGGCTCGGGGCCCTTCAGCTGCTGAAATTTTAGGCAGCTACAATTGCCTTCCCATGAACATCGGCCCCTACGCTTTGACCAACCAGCTGTTTGTCGCACCCATGGCTGGTGTGACGGACAGGCCTTTTCGGACGCTCTGCAAAAAGCTGGGTGCGGGTTATGCGGTCAGCGAGATGGTGACCTCGCGCCGCGACCTGTGGGACACACTTAAAACATCGCGTCGCGCCAACCATGATGGCGAAGCCGAGCCGATTGCCGTGCAGATTGCCGGTACCGACGCGCAAATGATGGCCGATGCGGCTGCCTACAACATTGACCGTGGTGCGCAGATCATCGACATCAACATGGGTTGCCCGGCCAAAAAAGTCTGCAATAAATGGGCTGGCTCGGCGCTGATGCAGGACGAAAAACTGGCGCTTGAAATTATCGAAGCCGTGGTCGCGGCCTGCGCACCACGCAATGTGCCCGTGACGCTCAAGATGCGCACCGGCTGGGCTGCAACGCATAAAAACGCCTTGACGATTGCCTGCGCAGCAGAAAGCGCTGGCGTCCAGATGGTCACCGTGCATGGCCGTACCCGCGAGCAGGGCTACAAGGGGCTGGCTGAATACGACACGGTGGCTGAAGTGAAAGCCGCGCTGCGTATTCCGGTCGTAGCCAACGGTGATATCGACAGTGCTGAAAAAGCCCGTGACGTGCTGGCTTACACCGGCGCTGATGCCGTGATGATTGGCCGCGCGGCGCAAGGCAGGCCGTGGATTTTTCGTGAAGTGGCTCATTTTCTGGTGACGCAAACACATCTGGCAGCGCCATTGGTGCTTGAAGTCAAACGCCTGCTGGTTGACCATTTGCTGGACCACTACGCGCTGTACGGTGAGTTCACTGGCGTGCGCAGCGCGCGCAAACACATTGGTTGGTATGTGAAGAGTTTGCCCGGTGGTGAAGCCTTTAGAGCCCGGATGAATTTGCTGGAAGAGCCTGAGGCGCAGCTTCGGGCGGTTATGGTTTTTTTTGACGCGCTGGGTTTTGAGATGGACAGAATCCCGGCAGCGGCGTTAGTAAATAAAAAACAAGAGGAAGCGCTTGCATGAGCAAGAAACTAATAGAAGAGTGTGTGCGTGCCAGCCTGGAAAGTTATTTCAAGGATTTACGCGGAACTGAACCCGACGGCCGCATGCACGACATGATGCTGCGGGCGGTTGAAAAACCACTGCTTGAAGTCGTGATGCAGTACGCCGACCAAAACCAGTCGCGCGCCGCCGAATGGCTGGGTCTGAATCGCAACACGCTGCGCAAAAAACTGCTTGAGCACAAGCTCATCAAAGATAAAAAATGAACGCACTGATTTCTGTGTCCGACAAAACTGGCATCGTCGAATTTGCCCAAGCTCTGCACGCACTTGGCATCAAGCTGCTGTCTACTGGTGGAACGGCCAAACTGCTGCTTGATAACGGACTGCCCGTCACCGAGGTGGCTGACCACACCGGTTTTCCTGAAATGCTCGATGGCCGCGTTAAAACCCTGCACCCCAAAATCCACGCTGGTCTGCTGGCCCGGCGCGATATGCCCGAGCACATGGTGGCCCTGAAGACCCACGGCATTGACACGATTGACCTGCTCGTCGTCAACCTCTACCCGTTTGAAGCGACCGTAGCCAAGCCCGGTTGCCTACTCGAAGACGCGATTGAAAACATCGACATCGGCGGCCCGGCCATGGTGCGTTCGGCAGCCAAAAACTGGAAAGATGTGGGCGTGTTGACCGACGCATCGCAGTACGCCAATGTGCTGGCCGAACTGAAGGCCGATGGCAAGCTGACCAGCAAAACCAAATTCGCCTTGTCGGTCGCCGCCTTCAACCGCATCAGCCAGTACGACGGCGCGATCAGCGATTACCTCTCAAGCATCCAGGCCGACGGCAGCCACAGCATGTTCCCGAATCAGGCCAACGGCCGTTTTGTCAAGCTGCAAGATTTGCGCTATGGCGAAAATTCACATCAGCAGGCCGCGCTGTACCGCGACCTGCACCCCGCGCCCGGCTCGCTGGTGCTGGCCAAGCAGTTGCAGGGCAAAGAGCTGTCGTACAACAACATTGCCGATGCTGATGCAGCGTGGGAATGCGTCAAGAGTTTTACACAGTCCGCCTGCGTCATCGTCAAGCACGCCAACCCCTGCGGCGTGGCGGTCGGCAGCGATGCGCTTGAGGCCTATAGCAAGGCTTTCAAAACCGATCCGACGTCTGCTTTCGGCGGCATCATCGCCCTCAATTGCACGCTGGATGAAGCGGCAGCGCAGCAGATTTCAAAACAGTTTGTTGAAGTGCTGATGGCACCAAGCTTCACGCCGCAAGCGCTGGAAGTTTTCAAGTCCAAAGTCAATGTACGCATACTGCAAATTGATTTGCCGCCGGGAGGTGCTACTCCCTGGCTGCAAGGGCGCAACGCTATGGATGTCAAGCGCGTTGGCTCGGGCCTGTTGATGCAGACGGCAGACAACCAGAAAGTAGCTTTGGCTGACCTGAAAGTCGTGAGCAAATTGCAGCCTACGCCAGCGCAGTTGCAAGACCTGCTGTTTGCCTGGAAGGTGGCCAAGTACGTCAAGTCCAACGCCATTGTGTTCTGCTCCGGCGGCATGACGCTGGGCGTAGGTGCAGGGCAAATGAGCCGCATTGACTCAGCCCGCATCGCATCCATCAAAGCCGCCAATGCGGGCTTGAGCCTAGACGGCTCGGTCGTAGCCAGCGACGCATTCTTCCCGTTCCGCGATGGACTGGACGTGGTGGTCGATGCAGGTGCGACCTGCGTGATTCAGCCGGGCGGCAGTATGCGTGACGAAGAAGTGATCGCAGCGGCTGATGAGCGCGGTGTAGTGATGGTGTTGTCGGGCGTGCGGCACTTCAGGCACTGAAGGGCACCTGAAACCCAATGAATACGGGCCTTACCAGTTAACAGCTACTGAATTTGTAGCGATTTCATTGCTGTGAAAAGAACCTGGCCGCTGCATCAACCGTGGCTTCAATGTCTTCGGCACTGTGTGCAGAGCTGACAAACCCGGCCTCATACAGGGCCGGTGCGTAGTACACCCCGGCGTCGAGCATGGCGTGAAAGAATTTGTTGAATGCTGGGCTGTCAGTCGTCATCACGGTGGCGTAGTTTTGCGGCAACTGGCTGAGCAAGAAAAAGCCAAACATGCCGCCTTCGCTGTCGCCGCAAAACGGCACGCCTGCTTTGCTGGCAGCGGCTGTCAAGCCTGAGACCAGGCTGCTGGTGCGTTCGCCCAGTGCTTGGTAAAAGCCGGGTTTTTGAAGTTCGCGCAGCGTGGCTAATCCGCAGGCTGTAGCAATCGGGTTGCCTGACAGCGTGCCAGCCTGGTAGACCGGGCCTAGCGGGGCTAGTTGCTCCATCACGGCTTTGGAGCCGCCGAATGCGGCCATCGGCATTCCGCCGCCTATGACTTTGCCCAGCGCCGTCATGTCGGGTTTGAAGCCGGGAATTAATTGGGCGTAAACGCTTTGCGCGCCGCTCAGTGCGACCCTGAAGCCGGTCATCACCTCGTCGAATATCAGCAGTGCGCCGTGCTGGGTACACAGCTCGCGGCAGCGCTTCATAAAAGGCACCCTGGCGCGCACGAAATTCATGTTGCCGGCAATTGGCTCGATCATCAGGCAGGCGGTGTTGCTGCCGTGCAGGGCAAAGGCTTCTTCGAGCTGCGCGATGTTGTTGTATTCGAGCACCAAAGTGTGCTGCACCACTTCAGGCGGCACGCCAGCGCTGGTGGGGCTGCCGAAGGTGGCCAGGCCAGAGCCAGCCTTGACCAGCAGTGCATCAGAGTGGCCGTGGTAGCAGCCTTCAAACTTGATGATCTTGCTGCGGCCCGTGGCACCGCGTGCCAGGCGCAGGGCGCTCATCGTCGCCTCGGTGCCAGAGCTAACGAGGCGCAGCATTTCAATCGACGGCACGAGTTTGATGATTTCTTCAGCCAGTTCGACTTCACGCTCTGTGGGCGCGCCAAATGAGAAGCCGTCAAGCATGGCTTTCTGCACGGCATCAAGCACGGCAGGATGGCCGTGGCCCAGAATCATCGGCCCCCAGGAGCCGATGTAGTCGATGTAGCGCTGACCATCAGCATCCCAAAAATACGCTCCTTTAGCGCGCTGCACAAAACGCGGTGTACCGCCCACGGCCTTGAAGGCGCGGACGGGCGAGTTAACACCACCGGGAATCAGTTTTTTGGCGCGTTCAAACAGTGCGGCGTTGCGCGATGCAGCGTTGTGGGGGTCAGTGTTTGGTTGTTCCATTGGGCGGTAAATCAAAAAAAGTTTTGGTCGAAGTCTTGGTCCGGTTCACAGTCAGATCGGCATCATCGAGCGTGGGTGCATTTTGCTCATCGTCGTCGGCATCCACATCGGCTTGCGCCCAGAACAGGCGGTCTGGCACGATATGACCCATACCGGGGTGAAAGCCGCCATCCAGGCTGTGATCCAGGTAGGTCAGGGCTTCGGACGTGGCGGCCTGTAGGTCGTGACCGTTGGCCAGTAAGGCTGCAAGGGCCGCCGACAGCGTGTCACCGGCACCGGCAAACGTCGCTTCAAAGCGCTCGAATTTTTCGCTGTAGAGCACGGCTTGCGGCGTTGCCAGCACGTTGTCAATGAACTGGTCCGGCAGAGGGATGCCAGTGACCAGGGTATAAGGCACACCCATCTCGGCGGCAGCCTTGGCAATGTCTTTGGCTGAAGGGTTCCGCTCGCTGGACCATTCCGGCAGCAACCAGCGCCACAGGGTGCTGTGGTTGCCTACCAGAATCGTGGTTTGCGGCAGCATGAGTTCGCGAAAGGCATCCAGGTAGCTGTCAATCTCGCTTTCACCCCACCACGACAGATTCGGCATGTAAGCGATAAGGGGTACATCGGCGTAGTCGGAGGCGATTTCTGCGATGGCGCTGATGTTTTCAGGGCTGCCCAGAAAACCAACCTTGATGGCCCCGGCGGGCATGTCTTCAAGCGCTGTGCGCGCCTGCTCGGTCACGGCTTCTTCGTCGAATGCGAAGTGGTCGTAGATCTCGGCGGTGTCCCGCACGTAAGCCCCCGTAACCACGGCCATCGGGTGGCCGCCAGCAGAAGCAATGGCGGCGATATCAGCCGTCAGCCCACCGGCACCGCTGGGATCGCTGGCATTGAAGGCCATGACGCAGACCGGCACGCCTTCAATGTCTTCGGTCTGCAATTTGCGGCTGTCTGGAGTGGGGGTGGTGGGGTTTGCCATAGGCTACGATTTTGCCCTGTACGCGGATTAGCAACGCTGCCTCTATACAATTGTTGCATTCTATTCGAAGGACACTTAAGCTGTGACTCAAACTATGACCTGGATGTGCTTGATTTGTGGCTGGATTTATGACGAAGAAACAGGCGCACCGGATCACGGCATTGCTGCCGGAACGCCCTGGACTCAAGTGCCCATGAACTGGACTTGTCCTGAATGCGGGGCACGCAAGGAAGACTTCGAGATGGTCCAGATATAAACTATCCCGGCCATCTTGCAAAAGAGGAGCGAAAACAGTGAGCATCATCAGTTCCGGACTCAAGGTCTTGGTCATCGACGACAGCAACACCATCAGGCGTAGCGCCGAGATTTTTCTCAAGCAGGGCGGGCACGAGGTGCTGCTGGCTGATGACGGCTATGATGCGCTGGCAAAAGTCTATGACTACCAGCCCGATGTTATTTTTTGCGACATTATGATGCCGCGGCTCGATGGCTATCAGACCTGCGCCATCATCAAGCGCAACGCCAGATTTTCAAACATCCCGATTGTCATGCTCTCGTCCAAGGACGGCGTGTTTGACAAGGCCAGAGGCCGCATGGTTGGCTCGCAGGATTACCTAACCAAACCTTTCACCAAAGACCAGCTCCTGCAAGCTGTGCAGGAACTGGCTAACGTAAAATTAGCAAAATTAGGGGTGGCGTGATGGCGATCAAAAAAATTCTGGTGGTTGATGATTCAAAGACCGAGTTGATGTATCTGACCGACCTGCTGGGCAAGAAGGGTTTCTCGGTAAAGACCGCCGAGAACGCAGCAGATACTTTTCGTCGTTTGGCCGAAGAAAAACCGGAGCTGATACTGATGGACGTGGTGATGCCCGGCCAAAATGGCTTCCAGTTGACCCGCGTCATTACGCGAGACCCGCTTTACTCGGACATCCCCATCATCATGTGTACCAGCAAAAACCAGGAAACAGACCGCATCTGGGCTATGCGTCAGGGTGCGCGTGATTACATCACCAAGCCTGTCAATGCCGGTGAGTTGTTGGCAAAAATCAAAGCGCTGGGCTGATACCCATAAACCATGGCGAATAGACAAGCCCTCAGAGCATTACAAACCCGCCTTGCCGAAAGGCTACAGCTTGCACGGACACAGGACGTAGCACCCTCCTGGCTGGCGGTAGAGGCGGGCGGCAGCAAATATCTGTTTCCCATGGGGCAGGCCGGAGAAATCTTCCCCTGGGTGGCAACCCTGGCAGTGCCCTACACCCAAAGCTGGTTTATGGGTGTCGCTAACCTGCGCGGGGGCCTTTTTGGGGTGGTTGATTTGGCCAGTTATGTCAGCGGCCAAACCGCAGCGGTCAAAACCGACTTTGCACGCCAAGAGTCGCGCCTGGTGACCTTGAATGCGGTACTCGACATCAACTGCGCCTTGCTGATCGACCGTCTGGCGGGCTTGCGAAAGCAGGAAGCTTTTACTGACTTCTCTGCCAAAGCCCCGGATGCACCTGATTTTTTTGGCAACCAGTATGTTGACGACAACGGTGCCGCCTGGCAGGAAATCAACCTGCAAACCCTCGCCCAGCAAGCGCATTTTTTGACTATTGGTGCCTAGCATTTAGCCGCTAGCGCGTCACGTTTTCTCTAAAAGGCTCACCATGTCCGTTATCGAAAAAATCCAGAATCCTGCTGCTGTGGTGCCTGAGAATCCGGATTTGCTGTCGCTGCCAGTTTTGGGCCGCAGAACCATCGCGCAGCACCAGCGTATTTTGTTGGGTTTGCTGGGTCTGTCGGTGCTGGTGCTGGCTGTGCTGGCCTACCTGGCACTGAACCAGGTCGACACGGTTGCCGCCCTGGTGGTCGTTGCGTTGTTTGGATTGTTATGCGCTATCGGCATCGCCCGTGTTCAGATGCAGGACAGTCGCCAGCGTCAGATCGTTGCCGAGAAGCAGCAGCTTGAAGCGCGTGGCCAGGAGCAGGATGCCAAGCGCGTCAACGCTGCCAACCAGGCGGCCATTTTGCGATTGATGAACGAGCTGCAGATAGTCGCTGAAGGTGACCTGACCCAGGAGGCGACGGTGACCGAAGACATTACCGGCGCTATTGCCGACTCGGTGAACTACACGGTTGAAGAGCTGCGTCGACTGGTCGGTAACGTGCAGAACACGGCGACCCGCGTTGCACAAACGACGGCGCAGGTGGAAAGTACTTCCACCGAGCTGCTGGCGGCATCCACCGAGCAGCTGCGCGAGATTCGTGAAACTGGCCAGTCGGTGCTCGACATGGCATCGCGAATCAACGAGGTGTCCACACAGGCGCAGGAATCATCCCAGGTGGCACACCAGTCTTTGAGCGCTGCCGAGTCAGGCCTGAGCGCGGTGCAAAACGCCATCGACGGTATGAACGCCATTCGCGACCAGATTCAGGAAACCTCCAAACGTATTAAACGGCTGGGCGAATCGTCGCAGGAGATTGGTGAGATTACCGAGCTGATTTCAGACATTACCGAACAGACTAACTTGCTGGCGCTCAACGCCGCCATTCAGGCCGCGTCGGCCGGTGAAGCCGGACGCGGTTTCTCGGTGATTGCCGAGGAGGTGCAGCGACTGGCCGAACGTTCAGCAGATGCAACACGCCAGATTTCGGCACTGGTCAAAGCGATTCAAACCGACACCCAGGATGCGGTAGCCGCTATGGAACGCTCCACCCAGGGTGTGGTCGAAGGAGCCAAGCTGTCAGATAACGCGGGTACTGCGCTGTCCGAGATTGACCGCGTGACGCGCCGCCTGGCAGAGCTGATCGAGCAAATTTCAAGCACTACCTCCCGCGAAGCTGCATTCGCCAACGTGGTGGCTGGCAATATCCAGCACATTTTTGCGATGACCGAGCAGACCGGAGAAGGTACGCGCTCGACGGCGCAGCAGGTGCGTGAGCTGTCGCGCATGACCGAAGAGCTGCGACAGTCGGTGTCCCGATTCAAGATTGCCTGAGCCGACTGGCCTTCATGGTTTTGTCCCATTTCGCTGTGTACCTGACTGTGAATCTCAAAGTCTGAACCATCGCGTTTTTTTATGCAATCCAACGCCCAGAACCCGAAAGCCGCTGACCTCGACATGGCTGTCAATGATCTCGGTCCCCTGGCCTGGGTGCTGGATGAGCTTCGGAAATCCCTGGACGGCGCTGCCAAGGCCTTGAAGCGTTTTGTGCGCGACGCCGAATTGGCGCGTGGCTCCGACCTCGCAGCCATTGATGCCAGCCAGTTGCGCATTGCGCGGCAGCAACTGCATCAGGCCGTTGGTGCGCTGGAGATGGTGGGGCTGGCCGCGCCTGCGCTGGTGCTCAGGGCCATGGAAGCCGCCGTGCAAAGGTTTGTGCAGCAGCCCGAGCAATGCACGCAGGATGCTGCCGCCAGGATCGAGAGTGCCAGTTTCGCCCTGATGGAATACCTCGAAGGGGTGCTGGCGGACAAGCCTATTTCTCCGGTGTCGCTGTTTCCCCAATATCGGCAGGTACAGGAACTGGTGCGTGCTGATCGCATACATCCGGCCGACCTCTGGCCTTGTGACTGGCGCTGGCTGGAGCCCGAGTTGGGCACGGAATTGGGTACGACAGCCGAGCCGCAAAATTACGCTGACGGCGCGCGTGCCGTGCTTGACCAATGCGTGCTCCAGATCATGAGGGGCAAGGCACCGCAAGCTGCCGCAACCCTGAAGGACTTGAGCTTGCGCCTTTCAGCCGGGCAGGCAGATCGCCAGCCCAGGATTTTCTGGAAAATTGCAGCAGCTTACTTTGAGGCGCTGATCCATGATCTGCTCCCGGCAGATATCTACGTCAAGCGCGCAGCATCTCGCGTCCTGCTGCAATATGTATCCCTCAGCAAGGGTGATGTCACCATTTCAGAGCGGCTTGCACAGGATCTTCTGTTCTTCTGCTCGCAAGCGGTCTCAAACCGCGTAGCAGACACGCCGGTGCTGTCGGCTGTGCGCTCCACTTACGGTCTGGCCCGTTTCAAGCCAGTGGACTATGAGGTGGTACAGTTTGGCCGTTTTGATCCGGCCCTGCTGGCGCAGGCGCGTAAGCGAATTGTTCTGGTCAAAGAAACATGGTCGTCCCTGTCTGCTGGTGACGCGAATAAATACCAGCTTATCGTTCATCAATTCGGCCTGCTGACGGACTCCCTCGTCAATCTCCATCCGCCCAGTGAACCTCTGGCGCAGGCACTGAGCCGGGCCATAGACGCAACAGCCCGCTCGGCACAAGCCCCGTCCATTGGGCTGTCCATGGAGGTGGCGACCTCGGTGCTGTATCTGGAAGCGGCATTTGACGACCTAGATCCCAACGATCCCCAACTGGCAGTGCGTACCCGGCATCTGGCCGAGCGCCTTGATAATGTCAGGCAGGGCGGCGAGCCGCAGCCTCTTGAAGCCTGGATGGAAGAGCTTTACCGCCGGGTCAGTGACAAACAGACCATGGGCAGTGTGGTGGGTGAGTTGCGCATCTCCCTTGGCGAGCTTGAAAAATCGCTCGATATATTTTTCCGCAATCCGCAGGACAAGACGGTGTTGGCCAACGTGCCGTGGCAACTGGCCCAGATGCGCGGTGTCTTGTCGGTGCTGGGCCTGAACCAGGCATCCCGGGCGGTGCTGCGTATGCGTGAGGGCGTCGAGCAAATGCTGAAGACCGAAGTTGACGTGCAACTTGCCCGTTCTGCTGCTACCTTCGATCAACTCGGCAACAACCTTGGCGCGTTGAGCTTTTTGATCGACATGCTCAACTACCAGCCTGCGCTGGCGAGAAAACTTTTTGTCTACGATGAAGAAAAAGGCGAACTCAAGCCGCTGATGGGCCGCACGCAGAAGGTCGGCGATACCGCCAGCCTGACGACTGGCGGTGACCGCTTGTCCGAAGAAGTGATTTCCGTCATCCAGGATGCCGATGCCGGGGCCCTTGGCGACAAGCTGACGGACAAGGTTGACATGCTGCCTGTACACGCAGCGCTGGCTGGGCTGCCAGCGTTTTCCAAAACGGCTCGCGATGCATCCGTTGCAGTGATCGGGCATGACAGTGTTGCTGCCGCCAGCGCATTGAGTAGCCTGGCTTCTTCTGCTCACTCCTCGCCTATTGCGCCAGCAGCGCAGGCGGACGCGGTTGATTTCGAAGAAGACGATTTGCAAGACATCTTTCTTGAGGAAGCGCGTGAAGTTGCAGGCAACGGCCAGCAGGCCATCTTGTCGCTGGCAAACGACTCTCGTGATATCAGCCAGTTAACCATCTTGCGCCGGGTTTTTCACACGCTCAAAGGCAGCTCCCGCATGGTCGGCCTGAATGAGTTCGGCGAAGCCGCATGGGCGGTCGAGCAGCTTTTCAACAGCTGGCTGGCCGACCAGAAACCCGCCAATGAAGATCTGAGGTCTTTTTCGGCTGAAGCGCTCACTGCTTTTTCAGGATGGATTGAGGATATCGCTGCCAACCGTGATAGCACGTGGACGGCATCGACTTTCCGGGCCAGCGCAGATGCCATGCGGGAAGATGGTCGTTGGCTGCCGCTGAAATCACCAGTGCCTGCTGCTCCAGCTTTGCCAGCAGCTGATGTGTCTGATGCTGTATCGTTTGAACTGCCCGCTGACGAGGCTCCAGTGACTGTAGCGCCCCTGGCAGGGTCGGTCGTTGTGACTGAAACCGATTTTGACTTCGACGATTTTTTTACTCTGGACAAGCCGCAAGAGGTCGCTCTTTCCGATGCCGCATCGACTCCTGTGCAGGCAGAGCCGATCGCAGAAGAAATCAATGGCATCGACTTTGAAAGTCTGGCCGCACAAAATACTGAAATTGTCGAGCTATCGTTCGATCTGGATGAGCTAGACTTTGCAGACGCATCATCTGAGTCGCCCTTGGCAGATGCCGAGATGGTCCCTATGGCATCGGATGCAGCCCTCGACGACCAGATCAAAGTGATTGGTGCCTTGCGCATCGGCATCCCGCTTTACAACGTTTACCTCAACGAGGCGGACGAATGGTCTCGGCGGCTGGTCACCGAGGTGGCCGAGTGGGCCATTGAGCTGCATCAGCCCGTCAGTGACTCCGTAGTAGCGCTGGCGCATTCGCTGGCCGGCAGTTCGGCCACCGTTGGCTTTGAAGCGTTGTCGAAAATAGCGCGTGCGCTTGAACACGCATTGCAGGATTCGCAAACACACTACAACCAGAGTGTTGCGCTGGAGTATTCAAAAGTTTTTGTGGCTGCATCCGAGGACATCCGCCACCTGCTGCACCAGTTTGCCGCCGGCTTTTTGAAACAACCTGACGCTGGCGTGCTGGAACGGATTCATGGGCTTGATTTTTCTGCACCGGTGTCGGTCTCGCCCGAGGACGCGGAAGTGGATGCGGTTGAAGTTTTTGCGGGCAGTGATGGAAGGCGCGGCCGAGCGCGTGCGACCCAAGATGATGACCAGTTCGATGCGGTCGATGCCATTGACCCCGAGCTGTTCCTGATTTTTGAGGAAGAGGCCACCGAGCTGATGCTGCAACTCGGCGCTGCCCTGCGCCAGTGGGCGACCCGGCCCGACAACACCAGCGCACGCATCGAGGTACTGCGCACCTTGCATACGCTTAAGGGCAGTGCGCGTCTGGCCGGTGCCATGCGCGTGGGTGAAATGGCCCATCGCATTGAATCAGAGATTGAATACCTCGGTTCAGAGGCTGCGGCCAGCCAAGATTTTGAGTCACTACTGAGTCGTTTTGACGCCATGGAGCACGCCATGGATGCGTTGCGCCGGGCTGATGCCACGCAAACTGCAATGCCTTCCAGTAAAGCTCTGGTTCCGCCGCCGCAGGCCATGGTCATGCAGTCTATCCGGCAAACCGCTTCTGCATCCATCAGGGTGCGCTCGCAACTGCTGGACCGTATGGTCAACCAGGTCGGTGAGGTCATGACCACACGCTTCCGCCTCGAGGCCGAGCTGGGCCAATTGCGGGGGTCGCTCAACGATTTGAGCGGTAACCTGAACCGCTTGCGCGCGCAGTTGCGCGACGTTGAGCTGCATACCGAAACGCAGATGCAATCGCGTTTGCAGCAGGCCAAGGAAGCGCAGCTCGGCTTTGACCCGCTTGAGTTCGACCGCTTCACCCGCGTGCAGGAACTGACCCGCATGATGGCCGAGTCAGTCAATGACGTTGCGACCGTGCAGCGTACCCTACAACGCACCGTTGAGGCGACTGAAGACGATTTAATCGCCCAGGCCCGCCAGACCCGCGAATTGCAGCGCGACCTGCTGCGTACCCGCATGGTGAAGTTTGAGGGCATTTCAGATCGCCTGTACCGCGTGGTGCGCCAGGCATCCAAGGAAAGCGGAAAACAGGTGCGGCTTGACCTGCTGGGCGGCAGCATCGAGATGGACCGCGGCATGCTGGACCACATGACCCCCGCGTTTGAACATTTGCTGCGCAACTGCGTGACCCACGGCATCGAAGATCCGCAGACTCGGACCCACGCCGGCAAAAACGTCAGCGGATTGATTACCGTGAGCTTGCAGCAGTCGGGCAACGTCGTGTCTGTCGAGTTTCGCGATGACGGCGCCGGTTTGAATTTACCGCGTATCCGGGAAAAGGCGCTCACTTCAGGTTTGCTGGCCGCAGGCCAGCAGATCAGCGATGAGGAAGCGGCCAACCTGATTTTCACGCCGGGCTTCAGCACCGCCTCCCAGGTGACCGAACTGACCGGTCGGGGCATTGGCATGGACGTGGTCCGCTCCAAGGTCAACTCCTTGGGCGGCCGCATTGACACCAGCACGGTCGCCGGCAAGGGCACCAACTTCAAGCTGGTACTGCCGCTGACCACGGCGGTCACGCAAGTGGTCATGCTGCGCGCCGGTGGATCGTTAGTCGGTGTGCCTGCCAATGTGGTCGAAACCGTGCGCCGGATCTCGGCGAAGGATTTGCAGCAGGCTTACAACACCGGGGTGCTCGATGTCGCCGGCGAAGCCGTTCCTTTCTTCTGGTCAGGCGCCTTGCTGCAGGTGTCTCGCCTAAGCAGCGAGCCGCAAGGCAAGACCGCTCCAGTGGTCGTTTTCCGCAGTGCCGCCCAACGGCTTGCCCTTCACGTCGATGAAGTCCTCGGCAATCAGGAGGTGGTGGTCAAAAACCTCGGCCCCCAGTTGTCGCGTCTGCCGGGTCTGGCGGGCATGTCGGTGCTGGGCTCGGGCGCCGCCGTGCTGATTTACAACCCGGTGGCGCTGGCATTTGTTTATGGCCAGCAGGTGCGCGCCTGGAGTTTCGACAGCGGTCTGGCCGACGCCTCGCCGACACCGGTGGCACCGCTGATACTTGTGGTGGATGACTCCATCACGGTGCGACGCGTGATCCAGCGCCTGTTGCGGCGCGAAGGTTACCGCGTGTCCATGGCGGCGGATGGTTTGCAGGCGCTCGAATGCCTGCAGGAAGAGCGGCCCTTGGTTGTGCTGTCCGACATTGAAATGCCGCGCATGGATGGATTCGATCTGGCACGCAACATCCGCGGTGATGTCCGGTGGAGAGATATACCCATCATCATGATCACGTCGCGGATTGCCGAAAAGCACAACGAGTATGCCAAAGAGCTTGGCGTTGACCATTACCTGGGCAAGCCTTACACCGAAGACGTGTTGCTCAACCTGATTCGCCATTATTGCAGTCTTGAGGCCGCTTCTTGAGTATGTAAAATCACACCATGCCCCTCGATTTAGACCCGATCAACCTGACGCACCATTTCCTGATCGCCATGCCAGGCCTTGATGATGAGACCTTTGCAAAAAGTGTCATCTACATGTGTGAACACACGGGTCGCGGTGCTTTGGGGCTGGTCATCAACAAGCCGAGCGATATCAGCCTGAAAAATCTTTTCGACAAGATCGAATTGCCACTCACCCGTGAAGACCTCACCACCTCGCCCGTCTTCCATGGCGGCCCAGTCCATCCCGAGCGCGGCTTTGTGCTGCACGAGTGCATGATGCCCGGTAACGAGTCGGTCTACGCCTCGACCATGACGATTCCTGGCGGGCTGGAGATGACGACTTCCAAAGACGTGCTGGAGGCGCTGTCAAACGGTGCCGGGCCGAAGAAAATTTTTGTATCGCTGGGTTATTCCTCATGGGGCGAGGGCCAGCTCGAGTCTGAAATTTCCGACAACAGCTGGCTCACGGTTGCGGCTGATCCGGCGGTTATTTTTGATACACCGGTTGAGCAGCGCTACAGCGCGGCGTTGATGCTGCTCGGTTTAGAAAGCTGGATGCTGTCACCCGTGGCTGGTCACGCATGAGCCTGGGTGAAACCCCCATTCAGGCCAATGGCCTTCAAACCTTTTTAGCTTTCGATTTTGGCCTCAAGCGTTGCGGCGTAGCCACCGGCAACCGGCTGACCCGCACTGCAACACCGCAAGCCACGATTGCCGCCGTTGGCGACGCGCGCTTTGCCGCCATTGAGCAAAGACTTAAAGAATGGCAGCCCGATGCATTGGTGGTGGGCGTACCGTTTCATCCCGACGGTGCAGCCCATGAAAACACCGTGCGTGCGCAAAAATTTGCCCGTCAATTGCGAGGCCGCTTTGGTCTGCAGGTGTTTGAGGTCGATGAGCGCTACAGTACGACAGAGGCCATCTCCAGCGGTGCGCCTGAGCTGGATGCCGCTTCAGCCTGCATAATTCTGGAGCAGTTTTTAAGGAGTCTTCCATGAGTGGTTCTGTTGGCGGCAATATCGGTGGATTAAGCCTTGACGCAGAGGCGTTGTACCGCGACCTGCTTCGCAACATGCAGCAACTGGCTGCAACCCACGCAGCAACCTTTGGCGCGCCACCCCTGCTGGTGGGCATTGCATCAGGTGGTGCGTGGCTGGCAGAGCGCCTGCAGGTTGATCTTCAGTTTTCGGGCAAACCGGGCACACTGTCGTCCGCCATGCACCGGGATGATTTTGCCAAACGCGGCCTAACTTCTAGTGGGCAGACCCTGCTGCCGTTTGATGTCAACGGTGCCCACCTCATTGTGGTTGATGACGTGCTCTACACCGGACGCACGCTGCGCGCGGTGCTCAATGAACTGTTCGATTACGGCCGTCCGGCCAGCGTCAAACTGGTCGTACTGGTGGATCGTGGTGGCCGTGAGTTGCCGGTGCAGCCCGATCTGGCGATTGCACGCATTGCCTTGCCTGCATCGCAGAGCCTAGAGCTTGCGCGCGCGGAAAATGGCCAGTTTAGTTTTCAGGTGCAGGATCGATAAGGATGCAAGTGATGCATCTCCGAATAGTGGGCACTTCTAGAAATTCAGATTTTCGGGATGAAGTGCAAGGCGCCCGGAGCGCAGGAACCGGAACGTACTTCAGGTACGTGAGGATTTCGAGCACCGCGCAACGCAGCAATTCGCCCGAAAAATGAATTTATAGAAGTGCCCTAAAAATGCAAGGAGCTTGAAACGTGTTGTACCGACGAAACCCGCAACTCAATAAAAACGGCGAGCTGATTCATCTGCTGTCCATCGAGGGGCTGCCCAAAGCCACTTTGACGCACATTCTGGACACCGCGGCAAACTTCGTCAGCGTGAGCGACCGCGAGGTTAAAAAAGTCCCGCTGCTGCGCGGGAAAAGCGTTTTCAATTTGTTTTTTGAAAACTCCACCCGTACCCGCACGACGTTCGAGATTGCCGCTACACGGCTGTCGGCAGATGTCATCAACCTGGACATTGCCCGCTCGTCGGCCTCCAAGGGTGAGTCACTGCTAGACACTATTTCAAACCTGAGCGCCATGGCGGCCGATATTTTTGTGGTCCGGCACGGCGCGTCCGGCGCGCCTTATTTGATAGCCCAGCATGTCGCGCCGCATGTACACGTCATCAATGCCGGTGACGGCCGCCATGCCCACCCGACGCAGGGGCTGCTGGACATGTACACGATACGGCACTACAAAAAAGACTTTAGCAACCTCACGGTAGCCATCGTCGGCGACGTGCTGCATTCGCGTGTGGCACGTTCTGACATCCATGCCCTGACCACCTTGGGCTGCGCCGAGGTGCGCGTGGTTGGCCCCAAAACCATAGTACCTGACGACATGGCGCAAATGGGTGTGCGGGTCTGCAACACGCTGGAAGAAGGTATCAAAGGGGCAGATGTCATCATCATGCTGCGTCTGCAAAATGAACGCATGTCAGGCGCGCTGCTGCCCAGCAGCCAAGAGTTCTTCAAGAGTTTTGGTTTGACGAATGAAAAACTCGCGCTTGCCAAACCCGATGCCATCGTGATGCACCCCGGCCCCATCAACCGCGGTGTCGAGATTGACTCGGCTGTTGTTGATGGTGCGCAGAGCGTGATCTTGCCGCAAGTCACATTTGGAATTGCGGTGCGCATGGCAGTGATGACCATCGTTGCGGGAAATGAAACATGAAAATACTTATTAAAAATGGCCGGCTCATGGACCCGGCTTCCGGCTTTGATCAAAAGGCCGATGTCGCTATCGCCGGTGGTCGCATCGTTTCTATCGGCGACGTAGCGGCTGATTTCACGCCTGCCAAAACCATTGACGCCACTGGCTGCATCGTTGCGCCTGGCCTGATTGATTTGTCGGCCCGCCTGCGCGAGCCGGGTTATGAGCATGAAGGCATGTTGGAGAGCGAGCTGGCAGCAGCAGTTGCCGGTGGTGTGACCAGCCTGGTGTGCCCGCCCGACACCGACCCGGTGCTGGATGAACCCGGCCTGGTTGAAATGCTCAAGTTCCGCGCTGAAAAACTACACCAGTCGCGCGTCTTCCCGCTGGGTGCATTGACCCGCTCGCTCAAGGGTGAGGCGCTGACCGAAATGGTCGAGCTGACCGAGGCTGGCTGCGTTGGCTTTAGCCAGGCTGAGGTTCCGCTGGCCAACACGCAGGTGCTGTTGCGTGCGATGCAGTATGCCGCGAGCTTTGGCTACAGCGTGTGGCTGCGGCCACAAGAAATGTATTTGGGTACAGGCGTTGCCGCCAGCGGTGCATTGGCCACGCGGCTTGGTTTAAGTGGTGTACCGGTGGCCGCTGAAACCATTGCGCTGCATGTGATTTTCGAGATCATGCGGGCCACCGGGGCGCGCGTGCATATTTGCCGCATCAGCAGCGCGGCGGGTGTGGCGCTGGTGGCCGAGGCAAAAGCGCAGGGCTTACCAGTGACCTGCGATGTCAGCATCAACAGCCTGCACCTGACGGATATCGACATTGGTTACTTTGACAGCCGTATGCGGCTTGACCCGCCATTGCGCCAGCAGCGCGACCGCGACGCGATCGCGCAAGGTCTGCTTGACGGCACGATTGACGCGCTGGTCTCGGACCACACACCAGTCGATGAAGATGCCAAGACGCTGCCGTTTGCCGAGGCCGAGCCCGGTGCTACAGGGCTTGAACTGCTGTTGTCCTTGGCTTGCAAGTGGCATCTTGACAGCAAGGGCGGGGCGGTCAATTTGATGCGAGCGATCGCCGTGCTGACCTGCGAGCCCGCCCGCGTGTTAGGCCCAGCGCTAGCCGCGTTTGAAGCCAGCGCTGGCAAGCTGGTGGTGGGTGGTGTGGCTGACGTTTGCGTGTTCGACCCCGCAGCCGAATGGACAGTCGAGCCCAACGCATTGCGCAGCCAGGGCAAGCACACACCGTTTTCTGGTTATGAGCTACCCGCCAAAGTGCGTTGCACGCTGGTGGGTGGGCGTGTGGCTTTTGAAGCGGCATAAAAAGTAGCCTGAAAATAACATGACAAAAAGCCTTCGCGCCGCTGGACGGCTGCTGCGTGCGCTGCTTCACGTCATCAGTGGCGTATTCACGATTTACACCCGCTTTGGTAAGCTCGATTCAGCCCAGCGTTTTGTGATCATCCAGGCGTGGTCAACCCAGCTGCTGCGCATCATCGGCATCAGCGTCAAGCTGCACGGCACGCCGCCCACGCATGGCCCGCTGCTGCTGGTGTGCAACCATATTTCGTGGCTCGACATCACCGTTCTGCACGCCGTATGCCGCTGCCGTTTTGTGGCTAAAGGAGATGTCAAACACTGGCCTGTGATCGGGCGCCTAGCCATAGGTGGCGAGACACTTTTCATAGAACGCGAAAGCCGCCGCGCCGCGATGCGCGTGGTACACCATGTGGCCGAAGCGCTGCGTGATGGCGACATGGTGGCGGTGTTCCCTGAAGGCACCACAGGCTACGGTGAAGAGCTACTAAGTTTTCACGCCAATTTGATCCAGGCCGCCATATCCAGCGACACACCCGTGCAACCTTTGGCCTTGCGTTTTACCGACGCCGAAGGTCAGCACACCCGCGTACCCAGTTACGTCGGCGACGACACCTTGCTAGCTTCTGTCTGGCGCACACTGCGCGCCGACGCGCTGGTGGCCAATGTGTGGGTAGGCGCTGCACAGCAGTGTGATGGCCGCGACCGCCGCGCCTGGGCACATGCGCTGCGCGAGGATGTTGCGGCGCTGCGTGGTGTTTAGCTGTTTTGGCGTTTTATTTAAAACCAACCCGATCCAGCATCTGCTGCATCTTGGTCTGGTTGGCACCGATCACGCTGACCGGTATGGTTCGCAAAAACAAAAAAGCACCGAGGCTTTAGGCCTGGGTGCTTGATTGAATCGAATTTTTTGACTCCCCGGCACGGTCGATTCTGAGAACTGGTTTGAATCGATACTTATGCCTTGGGCTTATTCAGGGCGGGTAGTTTCTTCGGTTTCCGAATCTCTCGGGGTTTAGCAGCCGCTCTGGGTTTCCTCGCTGGCGCTTTTTTTACTATTTCAACGCTGCCCATGAGTTCTCGGTCTTTCGCCGTTATCTGGGCGTTATTTTTGTCGTCTGGTCTGGGTAAATCGGAAGCAGGTTTAACACCTGGCAATCCCATTTTTACAGCAATTGCTCGAACCTCTGCTGCTGCCAACAAGTAAATTGGACGGCCAAAACTGTGGGCGAAGTTTTGATCACGCAACACGTTGCGCGGCACTTTACCCTTCAATCGATATACACCTTGAACCACAACATGAATGCCAAAAATTGCTTCTGAATCGTCTTCACTGTCTTTATTAGTGCCTTTTGGGAAGCCAGTAATTTTGATGGCGACAGTTGCTGTGCACTCCTCGGTTTTGTCGGTTGCGCCTGAAATGCTGGCCAGAGTCTCTATGTTAAGTGCGCCACCTTGTGGTGATTCGTTGGAATGAATATTTGCAACAATTTTCGACACTCTCGTGCGAATCAGCTCCGCGTCTAGAGACAATTGTGCAATTAGTGCCTTTGTGTCCATTTTTCGTTCTCCGTCGTAGGCATGATTCCAAAATCTATTGCGCTGTAACCAACAGTGGAATCTTGGGGAGTTGATGAGGTGCTTTCGCCACGCATTAAAGCGGCGGCTGTAATCGCTGTTTTCGCTGTTGCACTTATGGTCGAAGTAGCGTTCCTTACGATCTCTTGCGCAGTAACTTTTGAGGCCAATAGCGTAATAATTGTTTGATTCAAGCTCATGTTGTCCCGTTGTGCCTCTAACTCCAACTGCACATGTAGCCACGGCGGCATGCGAAGAGTAACTCGTCCGGAGTGTTCCACCGAGGTAGGGGTCATTGGATCCGGAAAGCGATGCCCCATTTGGGATGCACTCTTATGCAAGGTGGCAATTGCATCCACGACATATTCGTATGCATCCGAATGCGAGTCTGCAATAGCACTGACGCTGGGGAGTTCCGCAACTGTTGCGACGAAAAGAAGTTCGTCATCGACGATTGTGCGTCGCACGGTAATCGAGTACGCGTGCGGATCAAATTGAATTTTGTTTGCAATCATGTAGTAAACACCTCTTCGTATTGCTGAATGGTGCTAAGAACGTTTCGGATATAGAACTTCTTTATTTGTGGGTTTTTCCCATGCCCACAGTCATAGTTGCCGCCGGCGAAAGTCGGGATCTTTGAATGTAAATACGTCCTGTGATTTCCATTAGCCCCTTTCGTCACTTCAAAACCAAGGTCTTCAAGCATCTTGTTTAGTTCTGAACAACGAATGTTGCCGCTCTATTCTTGCAGCTTCTTAACTGTCGCTGCGTAGTCATCTTTTGCCATTGTGGCACCACCTGTAGTGTCATCCTACCATAAATAGGACAGTTGCGACTGCCGCACATCTTTTCGTTTGCTTCGTTTACTGCAGTCAGATCGAAGGAGTACCCCCGTTCAAGTAACACGGGGGGCTACAAATACAAAAACCACATAATACTTGCGTTTGTAACGTCTTGTGTTTCCTGTCGAAGCGGGTGGCAGGGGGCAGACGTAGCCGACACCGCCACCCGCTTGGGCAGGAAACAGGGAAATTGGGGTCAGACTCCCATGGCACTACCTTAAGCACGCAGGTCGGTGTCTTTCATATCCAGTTTCGTCATCGCGAGGCCGCAGGCCGTGGCGATCCATGGTGGATTGCCGCGCTTCGCTCGCAATGACGGCGACGTTTGTCATTGCGAAGGCGCTTAAGGTAGTGCCATGAGGGTCAGACTCCGATTAGACCTGCTGACGCTGCATCAAACCGAATTCAGTTTACATTCAGTTCATGCAACTTACCAACCAAGTCCAACCCGTTGTGGGTCTTAAAGCAAACGCAGCCGAAACTGTGGTGCTGCTTAAAATTTTGGCCTTGGGCAACGCACAGGTAGAAGCTGGGCGCGTCACCCCTGCGAAAGAAGCCTTCGCGCAAGTACGCCGTAGCCGAAAAATGGCCAAAGCCCAATAAAATTAGGCGTTGAAAGCTATTAAATTAATAGCGTTTGAGTTTGGGGTACTTCTAGAAATTCAGATTTTCGGGATGAAGTGCAAGGCGCCCGGAGCGCAGGAACCGGAACGTACTTCAGGTACGTGAGGATTTCGAGCACCGCGCAACGCCGCAATTCGCCCGAAAAATGGATTTATAGAAGTACCCTTTACTTAAAACCAACCCGATCCAGCATTTGCTGCACTTTGGTCTGATTGGCGCCAATCACGCTGACCGGTATGGTTTCACTTTTGAAGTTGCCGTTGCTCATCGCTTTCAGGGCTGGATTCACAATCTGTACGCCTGCCACTGTGGGCCATTCATTGTTGCCGTTGGCAAAATAGTCTTGTGCTTGCGGGCTGGCCAGGTACTCTAGAAACTTGATGGCGTTGGCCCGGTTCTTTGCATTTTTGGCCATGCCGCCGCCTGCAATATTCAGATGCGTTCCCCAGGAGCTTTGATTCGGGAACACCACGCCGACGCGCTCTGAGATAGCCTTATCCCCGGGGCTGGACGAGCGCAGGATGCGTGCCATGTAGTAGGTGTTTGTCACCCCAATGCCGCACTCACCAGAGGCGACGGCTTTGATCTGATCGCTGTCACCGCCCTTGGGTGAGCGTGCCAGGTTGTCGACCATGCCCTTGAGCCATTCTTCCGCCTTGGCCGGGCCGAGGTGTTCGCTTACCGCACCGAACAGGCTCAGGTTGTACGGGTGCGAGCCGGAGCGTATGCACAGCTTGCCCTTGTTTTGCGGTGCGGCTAGCTTTTCGTAGCTGTCCACGTCTTCACGCTTGACCTTGAGCTGGTCATAAACAATCACGCGGGCGCGGGTTGAGTAGCCAAACCATGGCGTGCCATCAGGTGTGGCCTTGGCGCGGTACTGGGCAGGAATCGCGGCTTCCAGCGCTGGCGATTTGACGGGCTGGAACAGGCCATCCACCTCAGCCTTGTACAGGCGGGCGGCATCGACCAGCAAAATCACATCGGCGGGCGATGCTGCGCCTTCAGCCTTGAGCCGTGCCAATATGCCAGCGTCGTCTGCGTCCACGCGGTTGATCTTGATGCCGGTGGCCTTGGTGAAGTTGCTGTACAGCGCTTCGTCGGTCGAGTAGTGGCGAGCAGAGTACAAATTGAGCACTTGGCCTTGTGCCAATACAGGGCCGGCAATCAACCAGGCCAATGCGGTGAGGAGGGTGGACTTAACGACGTTTTGCAGGTTTTTCAGCATGATGAAGTGGTGATTCAGGCCCGCGCAAACGTCACCACATGGTCCACCTCGGCACGTATGCCTATCCATTCACCAATGCGGTGGTCGTGGTGGCTGGGTACATGGGCCAATACCGTTTGCCCGCCTGCAAGGCGAAGCGTGTACAAAAACTCGGAACCCCTGAAGTTCTTGCGGATGATCTCGGCTTTGACCGGTGCGTTGTCGTCATGCACGATGTCGTCGGCGCGTAGCAGCACGTCGCATTTGCCATCCGGGAAGGCAGCGGGCAGCGGGCATGCAAGCACGTCTGTCAGGTTGCCAAGCGGGGTTTGCACCACGACATCCGCGCCAATCTGCGCAATCGTGGCGGGCGCAAAAACGCCATGCCCGATAAAGTCGGCCACAAAGCGCGTGGCAGGACGGTGATAGATGCTGTAAGCGTCTTCCCACTGGTGTAGCTCGCCCGCTTGCATGACACCAATCACGTCGCCCATGGCAAAGGCTTCAAGTTGGTCGTGCGTCACAAAAAGGGCAGTGGCCTGTGCGGCTTTCAGGATGTTGCGCACCTCGTGCGCCAGGCGTTCACGCAAATCGACATCGAGGTTTGAAAACGGCTCATCCAGCAGCAGCAGGCGAGGGCGCGGCGCAAGCGCCCGAGCCAGTGCCACGCGCTGCTGCTGGCCACCAGACAGCTCATGCGCAAAGCGATGCTGGCTAGATTGCAGGCCCACCAGGGCCAACACTTCTGCCACCCGCGCCTTGCGCTCTGCGCTGGGCAGGTGGTGGATGCCAAAGGCCACGTTACGGGCCACATCCATGTGCGGGAAAAGCGCATAGTCCTGAAACACCATGCCAATTCGCCGTGCTTCAGGTGCGCGGTGTTCGGTGCTGCTGCTGACCAGTTCACCATCCAGCGTGATGCTGCCCGCGCTGGCGCGTTCAAGGCCTGCCACCGCCCGTAGCAGCGTGGTTTTGCCGCAGCCTGATGGGCCAATCAGCACACCCAGTTCGCCCGCGTGCAGGCCAAACGACACACCGGCTACAGCAGGGTGGTTGCGGCCCGGGTACTGGACTTGCAAGGCGGAGATTTCCAAAAACATCTCTCAATTGTAGATGCGTACAATTCTTATTTGCGCTCACCCGCATCTTCAGCATTCTTTCTCCACTCTTTCCCCCCCCCCTTTCCTTCACTATTTCTATTTATGGGGACTTCTAGAAATTCAGATTTTCAGGATAAAGTGCAAGGCGCACGGAGGAGGGTTTTTGGGGTCAGAGTCCAAATTCATCGTGCCCTTGGCACGCCCTTCGGGTGCGATGCTTTGCATCGTAATGAAATTGGCGTCTGACCCCAATAACCCTCCGCGCAACGCAGCAATTTGCCTGAAAAATGAATTTATAGAGATGCCCTTATGCGTTTGATTGCGCGTTTATCCCTGTTGCTCCTGGTTGGTTTACTGGCCTTGCCGGTACTGGCTGTGCTGGCATCCATGCTGCAATGGAACGCACAAAGCAGCCAGATTCTGAGCGAGATGTCGCAAACCGTATTGCCTGACTACGCCTGGACATCACTGCGCCTGTGCCTGATGGTCGGTATCGGCGTGGCGGTGGTGGGCAGCAGTACCGCAGTGGCCGTCAGTCTGTTTGACTTTCCCGGTCGCCGCTTTTTTGAATCGGCGCTGCTGCTGCCGCTGGCTGTGCCGGCTTACGTGGTGGCCTACGCCTATACCGACTTTTTTCAGTACGGTGGCCCACTGCAAGTAGCTGTGCGGGAGGCAACCGGCTTGCAGGGCCGCGTGTTCCCGGACGTGCGCTCTTTAAGCGGTGCTGTATGGGTCTTTGTGTTTGCACTCTACCCCTATGTGTATGTGCTGGTCCGCAGTGCTTTGGCCGAGCGCGCTGTACACCTGATGGAAGCTGCACGCTTGCTGGGCGCTCCCTTGAGTCGCCGTATACGCAGCATCGCCTTGCCGCTGGCTCGCCCGGCCGTCGCGGCAGGCGTGGCGCTGGCGCTGATGGAAACGCTGGCCGACTTTGGCGTCGGCAGCTACTTTGGCATTCAGACCTTTACCACCGGCATCTATAAGGCCTGGCTGTCCATGGATAACCGCATTGCTGCGGCCCAATTGGCTACCATGCTGCTGCTGGTCGTGTTTCTGTTGCTCAAGCTGGAGCATAGAGCCCAGCGCCGTATGCGCTTTACCGGCAAGGGCGGCGTAGCGGCAACGCACCAGGACGCGCAAGCCAGCGTGCTGACGGGCCGCGCTGCCGTGGCTGCATGGCTGATTTGTGCCTTGCCGGTGCTGGCCGGTTTTGTATTGCCGGTGGTGTTTATGTTGCGGCCCTTATTGATTGATCTAGCAGCTGATGGGTCGGTGCTGCCCTGGCGGTCTTTTGTGCAATGGTCGTTCAACAGCATCGCGCTGGGCGTGGGCACGGCGCTTCTGGCCTGTGCGATTGCGCTGCTGCTGGCTTTTGCATTGCGCACCCGGCCCGACTGGCTGACGCGCGCCGTGGTGCAGGTCGCCAGTCTGGGTTATGCCGTGCCGGGTGCGGTGATTGTGGTGGGCCTGCTGCTGCCAATTGGCTGGTTGCAGTCGGTAGCGCCGCAAACCAGCGCGGGGTACTGGATCACTGCCACAGTCATCGGCATAGTCTGGGCCTACCTGGTGCGCTTTTGCGCCGTGGCCCTGCAGTCGGTGCAAAGCGGTTATGCGCGGATACCCGGCAGCATGGACGACTCGGCCCGGATGCTCGGCGTACATGGCCCAGCACTGTTTGCCAGAGTTCACTGGCCATTGCTTAAACGCAGCACTGCCGCCGCCGGGCTGCTGGTATTGGTGGATGTGATGAAAGAGTTGCCCGCAACGCTGGTGCTGCGCCCCTTCAACACCGACACGTTGGCCGTGGTGGCCTATCAGCTGGCGCGCGACGAACGGCTGGGCGAAGCCGCCCTGCCATCGCTGGCGCTGGTACTGGTCGGGTTGATTCCCGTCGTGCTGCTGAGTCGCACCCTGGGCAAACCAGCCGCATAGGCTACAATTTGAGGCTTCGCGGCTGTAGCTCAGTTGGATAGAGTACTTGGCTACGAACCAAGGGGTCGTGGGTTCAATTCCTGCCAGCCGCACCAAAAACGAAAACCCTGCAATGAAAGTTGCAGGGTTTTTTCTTTGCGGGTCTATTTTGAGGCACAAATTCCCAAGCCTGAATGCTATTCTGGTTGGCCATGAATAAAGCCTTTACCAAAGAAACCCAATCTGACGCGATTGACGATGATGACGGCCTGGTTCTGTCGCCGCTTCCGGCTGGCGGCAAGAACTACATCACGCCTGTTGGTTACGAGCGTTTGCGCGCAGAACTGCTGGGCCTGATTGATGCTGAGCGGCCGCGTATTGTCGAGATCGTTCACTGGGCGGCCAGCAATGGCGACAGGAGCGAAAACGGTGACTACATCTACGGCAAAAAGCGCCTGCGCGAGATTGATAGGCGCATCAGGTTTTTGACCCAGCGTCTTGAGATTGCCGAAATCACCGACCCCTCGGTTCACCACGGCTCAGATCAAGTGTTTTTTGGTGCCACAGTGACCTATGTGGATGACGCTGGCGTGGAGCGCATGGTAACCATCCTGGGCATTGACGAGGCTGACACCTTGCAGGGACAGACCAGTTGGGTCTCGCCAGTTGCCAGGGCGCTGACCAAGGCCAGGGTGGGTGATGAGGTGAGTCTGGTAACGCCGCACGGCGTGCAGTTGCTGGAGGTATTGCGGGTTGAATACCCAGCCCCGGCCAAGCCAATCCAGCAGGGTTAAGCTGTTTTTTCAGGAACCCGGTTTGACCCGCTGCACACGCAGCACAGACGGCGTGCGCTTGACGCTGCGCAGCACCGACGCAAGGTGTACGCGGTCGCGTACCGCAATGCCAAAGCGCAGTTCTGTTGCATCTTGCGCCCGCTCTTGCCCCATGTTGACATGCGTGATGTCGGCTTCAGCGCTGGCCAGCGCTGCGGCGACCTGCGCCAAGACCCCTTTGCCGTTTGATACCGTGACCTGCAAGGCGGTTTCAAAAACGCGCGACGGCTCGTCTGACCAGTCCACCGCGATGAACCGTTCGCTGTCCCGGTGCTGCAAGCGCTTGGCGATCGTGCAATCATCGGTATGCACCACCAGCCCCTCGCCGTGCCCCAGGTAGCCGAGTATGCTGTCGCCCGGAATCGGCTTGCAGCAGGTGGCGAATTGAACCGATGTACCTTCACTGCCGTCCAGCGCCAACGCGCCCTGCGACACCGACTCATGGGCGGTGTAGCGCTCGCGGCTCATTAGCAGCGCATCGGGTTTTATGCCTTTCTCGGCGAGCAGACCCACCATGCGTTTGGCCACCATGCTGGCAATTCGTTTGCCCAGGCCAATATCGGTGAGCAGGTCAACTCTGGACCGATTGCCACTGAAGCGCAGGATTTTTTTCCATATGACGCGATCAGCTCCAGAGTCTTGCGGCAGACGCTCAATGCCTTCTGCCCGCAGCGACTGGAGCAGCATTTTTTCACCCAGCTCCTGCGACTCAGCCAGCGCCATGGTCTTCAGGTAGTGGCGGATTTTCGATCGGGCCTTGCCGGTTCGCACAAAGCCAAGCCAGTCTGGATTGGGGTTTGAAACCGCTTCAGTGATGATCTCGATCACGTCGCCGTTGTGCAGCTCAGACCGCAGGGGAACCTGCTCGCCATTGACCTTGGCCGCTACTGCGCGGTGGCCGATGGCGCTGTGAATGGCGTAGGCAAAATCAACAATCGTCGCGCCGCGCGGCATCGCTATGATCTGGCTTTTCGGCGTGAACACATAGACTGCCTCGGGGAAGAGATCAATCTTGACGTGATCCCAGAACTCGGCTGCGTCACGCGTTTCATGCTGGATGTCGAGCAGCGACTGTAGCCACTGTGTACCCAGGCGCTGCGAGGCATCGCTTTCAGGATCAGAGGCCTTGTATAGCCAGTGCGCCGCTACGCCGGATTCCGCCACCACATGCATGGCCTCGGTACGCATCTGGAATTCGATGTTGGTACCAAAAGGCCCAATCAGCGTGGTGTGCAGCGACTGGTAGCCGTTGATCTTCGGGATGGCGATGTAGTCCTTGAACTTGCCGGGCAGCGGCTTGTACTGCTGGTGCAAAACACCCATGGCGGTGTAGCAGGTTGTCAGGCCGTCAACAATGACCCGAAAACCATAGATGTCAGTGACTTGGGCAAAAGACAGGTGTTTTTCATCCATCTTGAGGTAGATGGAATACAGCGTTTTTTCCCGCCCTGATATTTCGACCTTGATTTTTGCCGACGCAAAGGCGGTTTCAACCTCGGCCTGTACCCGTTTGATGGCATCGCGCCTGCGGCCTCGCGCCTTGAGCAATGCCTTGGTGAGCACGCTATAACGCCAGGGGTGCAGGTGCTGGAAAGACAGATCCTGCAGCTCGCGGTAAGTCGTGTTCAGACCCAGGCGGTGTGCAATCGGGGCATAGATATCGAGGGTTTCGTGCGAAATTCTGGCCCATTTGTTGCGCGGCACATCGCCCAGCGTTCGCATGTTGTGGGTGCGGTCGGCGAGCTTGATGAGGATGACGCGGACATCGCGCGCCATTGCCAGCAGCATTTTCCGGAATGACTCAGCCTGGATTTCTTCCCGGGTGTTGAACTCCAGTTTTTCTAATTTTGTGAGGCCCTCAACCAGCTCGGCAACCGGCGCACCAAAGCGCTCGATCAGCTCCGGTTTGGTCACGCCGCAATCTTCAATCGCATCATGCAGCAGCGCCGCCATCAGCGCCTGTGCGTCCAGCTTCCATTCGGCGCACTGCTGGGCTACAGCAATCGGGTGGGTGATGTAGGGCTCACCACTGTTGCGGATCTGGCCCAGATGGGCTTCATCTGCAAACCGGTAAGCACGGCGGACATTGTCTCTGTCTGCTGCCGGCATGTAGTCCAGCTTTGCTGTGAGTGCGGCAAAGCTGGCCGCTGCCGCATTGGCTGCGGCAGGGGTCGGTTTGCTGACCAGCTTGGGCGAAAGCAGTGCACTCATGCCTCAAATGTATCGCTGAAATGCAAAAAGCACCGCTTCGCGGTGCTTTTTGACGGGTCCTAGGCGCCAGTCGTTCAGCCGGGAACTTTTTTCAGCATTTCCAGGCCGATTTTACCTGCGGCAATTTCACGCAGGGCGGTTACGCCGGGCTTGTTTTTGCTTTCGATTTTCGGTGCATGGCCCTGCGTCAACATGCGCGCACGGTAAGTGGCGGCCAGCACCAGCTGAAAACGGTTAGGGATTTTTTCGAGGCAGTCTTCAACGGTAATACGGGCCATGGTGATCTTTCGGTAAGCCAAAAAAAGGATGCCAAACAAGCGGGTTTTCAGGGAATATGCAGCGCTTCAAAGGTGTCAGCGCGGGCGCGACGTTGGGCTGCAAACTTGAGCCGCTGGGCATGAACAATAGTTTTCAGGTCGAAAACCGCTCGCTCGAACAGCTCGTTGATTATAACGAAGTCGAACTCCCTGGCCTGCGTCATCTCGGCGGCCGCGTTTTTCAGCCGCAGTTCAATCCCCTCGGCGCTGTCTTCGCCGCGTCGTTGCAGGCGCGAGCGCAGCTCTTCCCAGCTGGGGGGCAGGATAAAAATCAGTACCGCGTTGACAAAAATCCGCTTGATGTTGATGGCTCCCTGAAAGTCGATCTCCAGGATCACATCTGCGCCATGCGTCACCCGCTCTTCAATAGCCTGGCGTGATGTGCCGTAGCGGTGGCCATGCACATGCGCCCATTCCAGAAACGAATCGCGCAGCACCATGCCGTCAAATTCTTCGGGCGACAGGAAGTAATACTCCCGACCATGCTTTTCCTGCCCGCGCGGTGGTCGTGTGGTGTGTGACACCGCAGGCTGGACGCGCGAGTCCAGCTCCATCAGCGCCTTGACCAGGCTGGATTTGCCGGTCCCGCTGG
>JBCKMZ010000011.1:0-36612 GCA_038902975.1 Polaromonas sp. | reverse complement strand
AAGCCATGTTCAAAAGCCTTGGATTATCGGCTGTCGGCCCCTAGTGCTTTACACTTATTTGAATCAGCCTCGGCGCCTCATAGCGCCTCATAGCGCTTCATAGCGCCTTATAGCTCCACCAGAACCCAAAAACCGAAAGCGTGTCCATGTCTGCCGTCTTCAACTTCACGTTTGTTCCCTGGTTCCGGTCTGTTGCGCCGTACATCCACACACATAGAGGCAAAACTTTTGTGATCGGCGTTGCCGGTGAGGCGATTGCCGCTGGCAAGCTGCAGCACATTGCGCAAGACCTGGCGCTGATACAAAGCATGGGCGTGAAGATCGTACTGGTGCATGGTTTCAGGCCGCAGGTCAACGAGCAGCTCAGGGCCAAGGGCCACGAGGCCAAGTACTCGCACGGTATGCGCATCACCGATGAAGTCGCACTTGACTGCGCGCAGGAAGCCGCTGGGCAGTTGCGTTATGAAATCGAAGCCGCCTTCAGCCAGGGCCTGCCCAACACCCCTATGGCCGGTGCCACGGTGCGCGTGATTTCTGGCAATTTCATCACCGCCATGCCGGTCGGCATCGTCGATGGCGTCGACTTCAAGCATTCGGGCCTGGTGCGCAAGGTCGATACCGCAGGCATCATGCGCACGCTGGAGTTCGGCGCCATGGTGCTGCTGTCGCCCTTCGGCTATTCGCCAACTGGCGAGGCCTTTAACCTGACGATGGAGGAAGTTGCCACCAGCGTGGCGATTCAACTACAGGCTGACAAGCTGATTTTTCTGACCGAAATTGCTGGCATCCGCACCAACCCCGACGAGCCCGAAAGCGAAGACAATCCCGTCGACACCGAGTTGCCGCTGGCCACCGCCGAAAAGCTGCTGGCCCAGCTACCCAACCCGAAGCAACCCACCGACACCGCGTTTTACCTGCAACATTGCGTCAAGGCCTGCAAGGCCGGTGTCGAGCGTAGCCACATCCTGCCGTTTGCAGTCGATGGCTCGCTGCTGCTGGAGATTTATGTGCATGACGGCATAGGCACCATGGTGATTGATGAAAAGCTTGAAGAGCTGCGTGAAGCCAGCGCCGACGACGTGGGCGGCATACTGCAACTGATAGAGCCGTTTGAAAAAGACGGCACGCTGGTCAAGCGCGATCGCACCGAGATCGAACGTGATGTGGGCCAGTACACCATCGTCGAACACGACGGCGTGATCTTTGCCTGCGCTGCACTCTACCCCTACCCCGAAGCGAAAACCGCCGAGATGGCGGCCCTGACCGTATCACCCCAAAGCCAGGGCCAGGGTGATGGCGAAAAAATCTTAAAGCGCATAGAGCAACGCGCCAAAGCCGCCGGCCTGCAAAGCATTTTTGTGTTGACCACACGCACCATGCACTGGTTCATCAAGCGCGGTTTTGTGCAAGTTGACCCCGACTGGTTGCCCGAAGCCCGCAAGCGCAAATACAACTGGGACCGCAAGAGCCTGGTGCTGGTTAAAAAGCTTGTGTAGTGTTGCACGCTTGATGGAACAAATCAAAACGCTGGATTTTAAGTCAGAGCAAGATGCAAATCCATGGTTCAGCGGCCCGCTACCCGCACCACAAATGGCGCCGATCCGTGGAACTTCACCGCGCAAAACCACCTCTGATGAAAACCAACGGAGACCACTCATGCACCCTGCACCGCCCTCTTCCTCCCCAAACTCCGCAACGGCCCCCGGGCTGTTCCGCCGCCGCACCATGGCAGCCGCCCTGGTTGCCGCACCCGCACTGTGGCTCGGTCCGCGCGCCCAGCCGGCCGCTGGCCGCCGATGGCCGCTACCGCTTTCGCACCATACGTCCGGCCGCGTACGGCAGCCGCACGCCGCATATTCACGTCAAGGTCAGGCTGGGCCAGCACGAGCTGCTGACCACCCAACTGTATGTCACGGATGACCCCGGCAATCCGCGCGACTTTCTGTGGCGCAGGCTGAACGAGGCCGACCGGGCGGCCTTGACCGTGCCGTTTACGCCGGGCAGCGATGGCCTGCGGGCCAGCTTTCCCATCGTGGTCGACGTCTGAACCCTCCGTCAGAAAAATCCATCGCAGTTTGCCGGTAATATCGGCAGCCATGACCTAACACCTTTTGGTTCTGTCGCATTAAGCGAATTTGAGCTCTGACTCCAAAAACTCCCACTACCCCTGGTGTGTCGGGACAACGAAAAATGCTTAATGCGACAGAACCCGTTGCGCGGCGATCCACTCATCCGTCAGCCGATCCAGCACATTCAGCGGTAGTGCGCCCTGGTCGAGCACGGCATTGTGGAACTGGCGAATGTCAAAACGCGCACCAAGCCGGGCCTTGGCGCGATCACGCAGCTCGTCGAACTTGAGCTTACCAACCATATAGGCCAGAGCCTGGCCAGGCTGCGACGTGTAGCGGTCAATCTCTGCTGTAACGAAGCTGCGCTCAACACCAGTGCGCTCGACCATGAAGTCAATGCAGCGCTGGCGGCTCCAGCCTAGTGCGTGATAGCCGGTGTCCACCACTAGGCGAGCCGCACGAAAAGCTTGCCACTGGAGGTGGCCAAAGCGGCTGTAGGGGTCCGTGTACAGGCCCAGCTCAAAGCCCAGTGTCTCGGCATAAAGTGCCCAGCCCTCGGTGAAAGCGGTGTAGCCAAAGCCGCTGCGCCGGAAGTTGGGCAGATCACGCAGTTCGGTGGCGAGGCTAATCTGCAGGTGGTGGCCGGGCACGGTTTCATGGGCCACCAGCGTCTCCATGCCCCAGGTTGGGCGACTACGCCAGGCCGCAGCATTGGCAAAAAAAGTTCCGCTGCGGCTGCCGTCGAGCGCCGGTCCGCTGTAGTACTCGGCGCGGTTGGGGCCCATGAAGCCGGGCATAGCCTTGATGCCGTAAGGTGCGCGCGGCAACTCGGCAAACAACTTGGGCAACTCGGCATCGAGCTTCTTCGCGATATCGCGGTAGCCCGACAGCAGCGCGTCCGGGCCGCTTACAAAGAAACGTGGGTCGGTATTGAGAAAGGCCACGAAGGCGTCAAAGTTGCCGCTGAACTGGGTCTCCACCATCACGGTCTCCATCTCGGCCCGCAGGCGCTTGAGCTCGCGCAGGCCAATGTCGTGAATCTGTTGTGCGCTCAGGTTGGTGGTGGTCTGCTGGCGCACCAGCATGTCGTACACCTTGGTGCCATCCGGGTAGTTCTTCAAAGCGCCGTCGGCCGGCGCACGCGCCAGGTATTCGTCGGCGACAAAGGCGCGCAGGCGCTGCATCGCAGGCACCACATGGGTCGCAATAGCGCTGCGGGCGCCGGCCTGCAGCGCGTTGCGATCCGTCTCGGGCATGCTGATCGGCAACCGCGTGAACGGGACGTAGAACGGGCCGGTCTCCAGAGCAACCGGCACTTGCGCGTCAATCTGCGCCAACACGCGCTCCAGCACCTCGCGCGGTGGCACCCAGCCTACTGCCAGGCCGCGGCGCAGGTTGGCAATTTCCTGATCTACTCGCTGTGGATAGGCCGCCATGCGGGTCAGCGACAGCTCAGCGAGTTCACGGCGCGAAAACGGACTGACCGACAGCAGGTCCGCAAACTGAGATTGCGCGCCGCCGAGAGCGCCCAGACTCATCGTGCGCCAACCGGGAAAAGCCTGCTGATCGACTGCACGCTGCTGGTTGGCGATGAATATGTCCAGGGACACACGCTCAGCGGGTTTGAGCTTGTCGCGTGGGATTTGCCGCGCCTGAGTCAGGTAGCGCCGCGCCATCTCGTCGCGCTCGGCAATGCCTTGCGCGCTGGCATCCAACAACTTGCTGCCGTACCGGTGGTCACCTCGGTAAGTTGCCCATTCGGGCCACAGCCGCGCACTGTCTTCCCACTGACGGTCAAACAGAGCCTGCAACGCCTGACTCGGTTGCGGCTCGGCTGCTGCCGCTTGCGCGGGCAGCAGCGCCAGCAGACAGAGGGTTGCGCCTATCAGGGCATGGCGGGTGGATCGGAACAGGGAATTCATGGCGATTGAGCAGTCAATGTGAAGGTGAAGGGGCAAGAACAGGATTCACGGATAGATGCTATGGATGCCTCCCTCCTTAAGGGCTGAGACAGATGGTCACCCGAAAAACCCGATTTTGTACCACGCCGCTGGGCGGCTTTTTGCGCAGGTTCGGTTGACCGCCGGGTTCGGTCACTGGTTCATGTGAGGATAAGTTTCGTGCCGGCGATGAACAGAACCGCTGCCAAGAAGCGCTTGATGGCCGGAGACTCGAACTTGCGGCTGCCAAGATAGGAACCGAGCGCGCCGCCAATACCTGCGGTGATGAGGAGCGGAAAAATAAAAAACGGCAGAGCCTTGGTGCTTGAGACATTGCCAAGAAGCCCAGCGACAGAGTTGAGCAAAATGAACAATGCAGATACTGCCGCCGCAGGCTTTGACCGAGCCCACCCCATGAACAGCAGCAGTGGAGTAAGAAAGATACCACCGCCCGTACCGGTAAGACCCGACAGCATGCCAATGACCGCGCCGGACACAAGCGCGAGAACAAGAGGTGCCTCAGTTGCGGGCTTTTCGCCTGTGGCTTGAATGACCAGTTGAACTGTGGAATATAGCAGCACCAAACCAACGATGACGTTGAACCCGTAGGTGGGTAATGTGATGTAGCCGCCAAGGAAGGCAAACGGTACGGCCAGCAGTGCGAAGGGCCAGAACATGCGCCAAGAGAAATGGCCTGCCCGGACAAAGTGCCATGTGGCAATAGACGCGACCAATATGTTGAGTGTAAGTGCCGTTGGTTTGATAACTGTAGGCGCAAGGCTCAACAGCGACATGACTGCGATGTAGCCTGAAGCTCCCGCGTGACCGACGGACGAGTAGAGAACCGCGATAACAAAGATGCCGGCGAATAGAAGGGGAAGTGACTCAGGTGACATCGGGTGCGCTAATAAGGTGCCCAACGTGATGTAGATCGTCGGATAAAATCGGCAGCGCCCCAAAGGACGCGCAAGCCGCATTGTGACATCTGCGCAGTCAGGTGAGCGGGAACACCTCATAGATGCGGGCCATCAGCGCGGCCCAAAGGTAGTGCGGCAACCCCTCAAAAAGATATTTGCAGATCCCGCTTCATCCGGCCACGGGAGGTGCCGCGCCCAGTGCCGCCAGCGCAAAGCCCGCCGCGACCAGGCCAGCAGCGATCATGGCCGGAATCAGTCCGATGACGATGCCGCCGATGCTGTACCCGAGGCTGGCCTTGGGCATGGCGCTGGACAAGGCATTGCCGCCCACCCATACCGAATAGAGCCAAAGCGGCAGAAGCAGGAGCATCGGCACCCCCAGGGCCGACAAGCCCGCGCCCAGCACGTCGGCCACCAGCCAGGAGGCGGCCACGAGGTTGAGCAGATCGCCTTGTCCGTCCCAGCGACCACCGCGCTTCATCCACCACTTGAGGACGCCGACGATGAGCGGAAAAGCTGCCCAGACCATGAGCACAGCCATCGGGATGGATACGAACAGCGACATGCCGGGCATATCGGGGGTGCCTGCGCGCATGGCGGGGTCAAGACCCATCAGCATGCCGATCAGGGTGATGGCGAGTACCGATTGCCAGCGCGGGAAGGCGAAGCAGTCGAAGGGGAGTTTGCGGAGGAGAAAGGACTTTACTGCGCTGTTGATCATGGAATATTTGTCCTTGATTGTTTGTTTGTCTCTTGTGCGTGCTCCGTCCATATAAGGAAATTTAACCGCATGAGCCCAAATATCTCACCTTGTCGCGTCCTCGGAATACGTGTTTACCCTTAGACGCTTGGGCACCACCAAGTTCGCCGAACTCCTGCCGAACCCAGCCCTTACCGAACCTGGTGCCGAACTCTTTTGGTTCGGTCGGATGGCCATACGTTTTTTCTATGTGGATCAACGCAATGGCGATACCGACCGCCGAACTCTGGCCGACCGAACCTATGGCGGGGGATTTCAGTTTCGCGGTGGACCACAATCCCGGCCCAACCGCGCAGCCGCATGGGGCCACGTGCATACGCAAGCTGCTGACGATCTTGAATCGTCAAATCAGGCACGCCATGGAACGAAAATTTTCACACCCGGGAGGTCGAAAATGCTTGGCTTTTAAGACAGTTGCTTGTTCGTTAGGTCTCTGGTTGTAGTGCCGCACCTACGACCTCGATTCGCGCAACGTTGAAACCAGCAGGCCCAAGCCTAAGCCACCAACCACGACCGAAGCGACGCGATTGGCTGCGCTTCGCGTGCGCGAGTAAGCAGCCCGGACGCGCTCCCTGGAGAACAAGTACGCAAGCAGCATGTGCCAACACAACGCATTGACTACAACCATTGCTACCGCTGCCATTTGGAGGGTCGTACTCGGCGCCGCGGGAAACGATGCGGCAAAGACGCTGCCGAAGAACAGAGCAGCCTTTGGATTCGTGATGTTGGTCAGCAGGCCGAGGCGGAATGCGGCGAACCAGGTGACGGATGAGGTGGTTCCGTTCAATGCCGCGCCGCTCGACCGCCAGAGGCGACTTGCGACGTACAAGAGGTACAGCCCGCCAGCAATTTGAAGACCGAGGCGCAGCCCAGGGAAGGCCTGGAAGATTGTGTTGACTCCCAGAACTGCGCAAGTTGCCCAAAGCCACGCGCCAACGGTGACGCCCAACGCTGCAAACGCAGCACTCCGAGCACGGTCACTTGCGGCCAACTGCGACACGAGCAGAACGTTGGCGCCGGGGCTGAGCAATGCCGCAACGTGGAGGAGCCAAATGGTGAAGAGGGTGGTGAGCATGAAGAGACCTAACAATCAGCGTCTATCCGCCGCGCCGTAAAGCCAGCACAAAGCAAAGACATCAATCGCGGCAGATAAACCGTCTATCGACCGCGCGTCGGCTGCCTGCGTTGTCAGGCGCCGGACTTGCCGGCATACACGTCGGTGCTCAGGTAGCGCAGCCCCGAGTCAACGATGATGGTGGCCACCGTCGTGCCAGGGCCCAGCCGCCTGGCGACGCGAATCGCCGCGATGACGTTCGCACCGGAGGAGGTGCCCGCGAATATCCCCTCCTCGCGCGCCAATCGTCGCGTCATCTCCTTTGCCTCCTCGCTTGTCACGGTTTGAATCTCGTCGACGAGTTCAGGTTGCCACAACGGCGGCAGGTAACCTATGCCGATGCCTTCGATGTTGTGAGAGCCCGATGGTCCTCCCGACAACACAGCGGATTCCGCAGGCTCGACGGCGACAGTTCGGATGCGGTCATTGTGTTTCAGCAGGGATCTCATGACCCCATGAATCGAGTGCGCCGTGCCGACCGAATGCACGAACGCATCGATCTGCCCGCCGCTCTGCTGCCAGAGTTCTTCGCCCAGCGGAAGATAACCTTCAATCGCGTCATGGTTGTTGAGTTGATCGCAAAACCAATGGCCGGGCCGCCGACTGATCTCGGCGGCGGTGCTGATCAGGGCTTTGATCAACCCTGCTGTAATCTTCTTGTTGTCGCTCGGCACGTCCGTGATGCGCGCACCAAACGCCAGCATCGTGCGCCGTTTTTCTTCACTGAATGCGTCTGAAAACACGACTTCAAGTGCGTAACCTCTGGCCGCACAGACAAACGCCAGCGAGATGCCGGTGGTGCCAGCCGTGTACTCCACCACGGTTCCGCCCGGTCGCAGGCGTCCGTCAGCTTCGGCGCGCTCAATGGCCGCTTTCGCCATTCGATCCTTCATGCTCCCGGTCGGATTCGCCCACTCCAACTTGGCAACGATGCGCGCCGAGCCCGGCGGCACGACTTTTTGAAGTTCGACGAGCGGCGTGTTGCCGATGGCGCTGAGCAGCGTGTTTTTCATAGTGCGGTCCTTCTACATAGCGTTCTCTAAAAATACGGCGCGGCAGCAGCGGTCCGTCCGTTCGAGCGTGAGTTGGAGGGACTTCCAACCGCATGAAGCCAAGTATGGCTTGTCCTCCGCGGGTGGACGGATCTCGATCGGCATGCCTGCTCTTCTACCCAATCAGGACCCGGTGGCGGAGTCCGGCAGCGGCACGAGCCCGACATCGCCCTCGAGGAAGAGCGCCTCCTCGCCGGGCTCGTTCTCAATCTCCCACTGCTCGAAGAAGGCTGTGGCGCCCTCCCTCGTCTCCCAGAAGGCGACCGCATAGAAGGCGGAGCCGTCGCGCGCGTACCACGCGCGATGAAAGCCGCAACCGTGCTCGCGCGCGCTCTGACGCATCTCGTCCGTGATCCAGGGCACGCGCTTCTCGTACAGATCTCGCGCCGTCTGACCGTCGGGCGTAGGCGTGGGCACGCGAAAGAGGATCCAGGGCATAGGGCGCGAGTATACGAACCGCTACGCGATCTTTTCGAGGGGGGGATTCAACCGCATGAGGTCAAGGATATCACCGAAAAGCAGCCTCAAAAAACGTGCTCTCCTTGATGTGGTGATCTGAATCCCAAAGGGTTTCCGCCCACCGGCATAAACGACATGCAAAGCTGGGCTGCAGCCCTACCCCAGTCGTCGCTTTTTAGGTCAGCAGCCAGTCTGTGCGCTGATCTTCGGGGGGTGATTGGCTGGTCCCAGTCCGCATCCACACCCTCCCCAGGCTCCTGCGCACCACAGCACAGCGGTGGCCCGCGCTATACATGGCCACACTGGCTGCCACCCGCTTCAACCCCGTGCGAGCGTCTCCCGGCAGCAGGAAAAGGTCGCCTTGGTCGCGCTGCTGATCTTGAATCGTCAAATCACGCCATGGAACGAAAATTTGCACACCCGGGAGGTCGAAAATGCTTGACTTTTAAGACAGTTGCTTATTCGTTAGGTTGTACGGTCGCGCGTTTCCCTTGCATACAGGTCGGGGAGGAAGAACTGGAGATTACCAACCTCCTCAACGTTGTGCTTTAACCAAGCCCGCGCCTTGTCGTCGGAGAACACCCAGGGCCGAATGACTTTGTAGAACAGCCCCCCCCCGCCGTCGGGGGACCAACAGTGATCGAGTTCTCGTAAAGCGTACCCCCCTGGACCGCGGTGAAGCGGTATTCGAGCCGCGCCATCTGTGTACCAAAGAGCGTGGGCCCATGTACGAACCCGGTCTCATCGAGCTTCTCGATGGTGCTCACGATGTCCAGGAGGTAGTCGAGATTTCCACCAAACGCCTCGCGGATGTGAAGCTGCGCACCTGGCCCGATGGTACCGTCCGGCCGGCGGCGGGCGTATCGGACCGAGATGTGATCGATGGGATGCCAAATTTGGTATCGCGGCCACACTCGGCCGTCGAGCTCGATGTCTCCCTCCAGGTTCGAGAGCCACCACACCAGCATCCTGGGCGTAACACCACGAAGCACATCATGCCGGATGCGGAGGTAGAGCCGGCCATCGTCGAGCGTCCGGAACTCGGTCTCGGCGCTCGAGAGATCCTTCATCTTCCACGGGATCGGACGTGGCGGTGGCAGTTGGATGGGAGCGCACCCCGACGGGAGAACACCAAAAGCTGCAAGACCTGGAGTCCAAAGCAGCTTCGTCAGGAAGCCCCGGCGCGCCAGCTCATAGCTTTTGTCCGGTAATGATCCGTTGTCTCGAGGGGTCTTGCCAAGATGTTGCCTGGCATAGCCATCATGGATTTCGGGCGGTACTGAGTCGCTGTTTGACATACGGAACCTCCAACAATCAGCGTTTATCCGCCGCGCCGTAAAGCCAAAGACATCAATCGCGTCGGATGAACCATGTTGAACCGCTCCCAGTGTCCGGATTGTGTGTGATTCCAGACACCTCCGCAATCCCCATTTGGGTGACTGGCTCGACCCGCCTGAAAAGATCGGGAGTCCAGCAGCCGTGCCAGGATTACGAGCTTCATGAACCGCCTGTGCCGACGTCGAGGCTCATAGCTCGGGCAATGGGGGCGCCGCTGGCTCAACTCTACCGAGAGGATGACAAAGTGGCCGAGCCAATGCTGGCGTTGCATGGGCTCGGCATAGGGGAGCGGAATCGTCGGGCACCCAGGCCCTTGCTGCAGGGTCATCTGCTTAGCGCGTCACTTGGCAGGTGCAGCGCCCTCATCGTCCACAGCCTTTTGCACTGAGCGGTAGAAGGCATCACGGGCAGCGGTTGCCTCCGGGTCTCTGGCACCATTGGCCCAGTTGGCGTTGGACACGATCACGAGTTTACGTTTGGAATCAATGAAGATGCCTTGGCCAAAAATGCCGCGTGCTGTGAAGCTGCCGCCGGGATATGTCCACCACTGGTAGCCGTATCCACGATCCGGTTGGCCGATGCTGGTGAGCGCGGTGGTGGCCTCGGTCAGCCATCCATCGGGTAAGATGCTTTGTCCGTTAACCCGCGCACCATTCAAAATAAACAGCCCCATGCGCGCGTAGTCCCGCGCAGCAGCCTGAATGCAGCAGCCGCCGATTTCTTGCCCTGTTTTACTCAAAATCCAGGTGGCTTGCTGCTCCATGCCCGCGGGCACCCAAATTTTTTCAGATAAGTAAGTAGCCAACGGTTTTTTCGTAGCCTGTTGCACCAGGGTGCCGACAAGGTTGGTTTCACCCGTGCTGTAGAGCCAGCGTGTGCCCGCAGGCACATCACGTGGCAGCTTGCGCATATAGCTCACCACGGCTTGCACACCCTCGTCGGGCTTATGGTTGTTGAACTTGGCCACATCGGAGTTGGGGTCTGCATAGTCCTCATTCCACTTGACGCCAGAGGTCATGGTCATCAGTTGACGAACGCTAACGTCATCGTATGCGGAGCCTTTGAGGTCTGGAATGTAGACGCTTACCTTGTCATCCATGCTCTTGATGTACCCATCACGAATCGCAGCGCCCACCAGCGTGGAGGTAATAGATTTGGCAACCGAGAAGCTTGTCCAACGTCCCGCAGCGTCAAAGCCCAGGCCATAACGCTCCAGCCGCAATTTGCCATCGTGCACCACGAGGAGCGCTGCACTGCGCTGGCCCGCCATGTAGCTGTCTACATCCACATCCAGTTTCAACTGGGCTCCGGCCGGCAATGCTGAGGGAGTGGCACCAGCAGCCACTATCCGCGCCTTGGCAAGAATGGGTAAACGGTCTAGGGCGCGAAACGCCGCGTCGCGCTGAGCCTGATTCCAAAACAGTAAATCGCGGTTCGTAGGCACCGTGGCCAGCAGAGCCCGCGTTTCTTTGTCCAAGCTGAACCAGGTGCCAACACCGGCAACCCCCAGCGCCAATAACGTGAAGGCAACGATCTTCTTAAACGGTCCGGCTTTTGCCGTAGCGGAGCTTTTCGCTGTGGAGACTGGGTTCATCGAGTTTTCTTGGTGGTTTACGAGGGGCAATCTATATCAAGATGCTGCGCGCAAGGGTGCATCCAACGCCCAGTATACGGTGTGGTTCAAAGAGTTTTTGGCCGACACGGACAATGTGAATTTTGGATGACTCAACCGAGGGCCACCCGAAAAAACCGATTTTTAACCACGATTGCCGAAAGTTTCGGCGTGGTTCAAACTGTGTAACACTTTTCTGGTGACCATCAATTTAACCATGGGCAAAGCGTTCAAAAGTCACATTGTCCGTGCCAACCAAAAACGGTACTTTTTTGAACCACGCCGAAAAACCTCAACCTTCGGCATGGGTGACCCACTCGCGCCACAGTTCTGGCATCGACCACACAACGCCGCAAGCCCCATACAGTACCAAGGACGCCGGCCAATTTACATCACGCATCATCTCAAGCGCCACGGGGTTCTTGAAGTACCAGTAAAGCGCGTAACACCCGTCTACTGTCCACCATGTGAAGAACAGCATCAACGGGAACTTGCGCCACTGCCGTTTCACCAAAACATTGAGTGACCATGCGGCGGTGAGATAGGAAAAGCCAGCCATGATCAGGCTAATGGGTATGTCCCAATCAGGTGCCTCGTAGTAGAACGAGCCAGCAATAAGCAACCCGATGCCAACTAACAGAGTGCCGATGTTCCATGGGTGGCGATAGTTCATTGATTGTTCCGGTTCGGATGCCTGAACTCCCAAGGTGGCACCGGTGCATCGTCACGCAACAGACCACGCTTGTCAGCAAAAAAGCGCGCAAAAGCGCGGGGTCCTGACCCCGTTAGTTGACCCCGGGCGCGTCAACGTCGGGGTTTGCAAAGGAAAAAAAGTGTTAACCAGTCGACGGCGATGATGGTAAGCAAGACCCACCAATTTCCTTCCCCTACGATAGTTGCCATCAGACCAAGGATTGTAGCGACAGCGAATACGCAAGAGCGAAATTTGCCATCTCGCCATGAGAGGTACTTGAGTAAAAAATTGTAGGCAAGGACGACAAATGCGAGCCCGTAAAAAAGGTAGCTAATCGTTTTCATTTTTCGTGCGTGTTTCCGATGATTTCCGCCTAACGAATGAAAGGGACTTCCCCGTCCCAAGCGAGCCGCGCACCATGAGGCTTGCGGTTTACGGCAACAACGTGCCACGATGGAGAGGTTAATCTTTTCATCAACTCACCTGAGAGGGGAAATCGGCGATGTCCCGACTGTAGTTGCAGGTTCAAGTCGGTGAATCGAATTTAGCGGCCTGCTGAGAAAACTTGCAATCAGGGTTCCCCCGCAGCGCTCTGGGGCATCTGTGCCACGGATTCTTCTGAACGACCTCTCTCCCTCAACTAAGCCCGAATATCTCACCGTATCGCGTCCTCAGAATAGGTGTTTGCCCTTAGGCACTTGGGTAAGCTCTCAGAAACTGCCTCAAGAACATCGACATGAGCCAGGCCAACCCACCGAACTCCTGCCGAACACAGCCCCCGCTATGCCTCCAGCGCTCCGCCAGTCGCTTCGCTAACCGCTCCGCTGATCCGGACACAAAAAAGCCCATCTCGATGGACGGGCTTCAAAAAACATATCTGGTGGCCTGGGGCGGAATCGAACCACCGACACAAGGATTTTCAGTCCCCATGCCTACGAAAAAACAGCTCCAAGCTTGCTGAGCCACATCTACAATACGGGTTCGGGGCGTTAGCTCAGTTGGTTAGAGCAGAGGATGTTGATGCTGACGCGAAATTGACCCAGGGTGCCGGAATTCGTTGACCCACTCGCAAGCTCCGTAAACTGTTGCCAGCTATAGTATTGCAGAGGTTGGTGATGGGTCAGTAAAAATCAGCAGCTTGTGTCAATTTCACGTCAGCGCCAACAAACCAGTTCAGATCGTGGCAAGCACGAGCTAACCTTGTATCGTTAGGATTTTTTCTTTGAGGACGATTACAAGAGGTCAATGTCGTCTCTCCATTAGTTCTCTCATGGGCAGTGGAAGCAGCCCGCGCAGCCTGTTGCTAATCTCCTCTTCGTGACGCTGCCAGATTATGCCTAGATAGATAACCCCAAGGCCGATAATCGTCAGAACGAAAGGAAACATCATGCTGTCCTTGAACACATCGTAGGCTAGGTGGCCGAGGTATCCAGCGGCACCCAGACCACCAAAGACGGCGAAGACTCTGCGCGAAAGCATGGCACCCACGACAATCATCACGAGGTTGATACAAAGATAGATAAATTTATTCAGCTCGCTATCTGAATGCATCATGGACAAACCTCCCCAAAACGCAATAACGCCGAATAAGTAAAGCCAGAATGCAAAGTCCTTCTCATGCCGGGTGCGGATGTCCACCCAGAAAGCCAACAACGTAATGAGCAAGCCAAACCACAACGACACGAATTTTCGTAGCTCCCACGTCAAGTCGGCTTCGTCGAATAGAAAGGGCGTCAAGTCCATGCTCATGTACCAGAGCGTTACCGCAATCGGCATGACCAGGAATGGCAGGCGGTAGCGCCACAGCATGACCGCGCCGATCGCAAGCGTGGCGAATTCCATAAACATCCACCGCCAGTCAATGTGCGTGTGGTACTCGCGGAAAACTCTACCCTCAGCCCACCAGCCTAGTGCGGCTTGCAAGCCATAGACCGCCAAGGGTGTGAGGACGACAACAAAGGTCGCCGTGATGCCGGCGGGAATTGGCAAGCGGCTGCGGTTCAGAAAAAACTCCGTGAGCCAGAGTCCAGCGCCGACATAGGCAAGCGCGATGAAGAATAAGCCCCATCCACCGAAACGTTCCCACCCGAGTGTCATGAACAAGCTCATTGCACCGATCGCGATCAAGCCGCCGAGGTAGTAAAGAACGTGTGTGAAGCGGAAACCCGGTGTGTCCTGTCCTCGCTCACCTAGGAACTTCCAAAGCTGATCCGCCTGCTGCTCGCTGATCAGCCCATTTTCCGCCGCTTCTTTGAGGAGACTACGATTCAGTTCCATGTGAACCCCTAACAATCAGCGTTTATCTGCCGCGCCGTAAAGCCAGCACAAAGACGTCAATCGCGTCGGATAAACCATGTTGAACCGCCTGTGCTTCGGTCGTGTTGCGGTAGTTGCACTATAAGGGGATTTGATTCCCTACCTCTACGACAGATTATCACCCCGCGCAGCGCCATCGCGCCCCGCTCCTGCGCGCCACAATCATCCCACAGCGGTGGCCCGCGTGCCGGGGTCGATGATGCGCGGGGCTTGGCTGTCGACGCCGATGTGCTCCAGGATCTTGTGGATGCCTGCGCTGAAGGTGATGAAGGCGATGATGCGCATGGGGCCGCCGCAGTGCGGGCAGATCAGCGGGAACACCTCATAGATGCGGACAATCAATGCGGCCCAAAGGTAGTGCGCCGGAGAGCGCGGTTTGACTGCAGGCATCGCACCGTTTGGGGCTGTGACCTCACCGCGGGCTACGTGCGCATCAACGCCGACTACACGACGTAATTACGACTGCGCGTCAAGCCAGTTGAGGACGCTTTCGCGATACGGCAAAACCGACTTGTATCGCGCCACGTCATCGGGAAGCCGCTCCACCAGTGCGCGTAATGCCTGCGCATGCTCGACACCACGCTTCACATAATCAGTGAGCGGCTGCTGAAAACCGCGGATGGTAAACAAGATGCCACCCGTTCGTGGCAGGCGGCGCAATGTTTCTCGCTCGATACGAATCCACAGGCGTGACACGTCGCCGATAAGTGGCGCAACTGGCGACACCGGCTGAAACAGCGACGGATGGTCTTCAAGTGTCCAGTTGGAGCGCCAGATTGGGCGATCAACACTAAGACGCTGAAGTATCGTGTCCACGGCCGCACCAACGTGCTCAGCGTATTTCGACACCGGTGCGTGCACCAGCAACATGTTCTTACCCATCTTGTCGGCAAGTTTCCAACGACTCGGCGAGCACACCACACCGGCAACAAACAGCAGTTCTTGATCGGCACTAGTGCTACGCGGTTCGAGCACCGTGAGGTCGTCGGCCACCATCAATGCAGCATCCACAAGTGCGTCGATACCCGTGTGGGTAAGTGCCACACCCGCCCACTGGGCGACGAGTTCGGCCGCCTCTTGCGCGGCGGTTTCCCCACCTTCATAGAGCGCAACGACTTCACCACGGCGTTTTTCAATGAGTCGTCGCTTCATTGCAATCGTTGGTGCGGTCTCGGCGTCTGCAGTTAACCATTCAGCGATGTCGAGTGGTCGTGTGCCGATCCGATGTCGAAACTCGTCGTACATCGCTCGCGGCAAGATGTCGTCGGCTGGCGGCATCGGCGAAAACGTCGACATGTCAACGACGGGTGTTTCGTCATACGGCGTGAATGGGTGTTGATGCAAAACGTGGGTCATTGTCCCGTCGCTTTCAGCAGATCATTTGGGTTGCTTCCGAATGCCGCCATCGACGCGAATCGTAAGGCTAGGAAATTCAACCGCATGAGCCCAAGTATGACATCGGAAAACAACACCGAAAAGCGTCCTCAAGAGTCGTGCCTTCCTTGATACGGCATCAAAGTGCCCAGGATGTGATAAATTAAGTTCAGTCACCAGCCAACCTGAAGCCAGCTACGACACACTGCAAAGCGCCGACCAAGGTCGCCGAACCCCGTAGGCCCCAATGACGTCAGCGCTACGCTAACCGCTCCGCTATCCGGCCATGAAAAAAGCCCCACTCTCGAAAAGAAATTGGGGCTTTCAATACTGGTGGCCTGGGGCGGAATCGAACCACCGACAACCTTGGCAAACGCGCGCCCAGTGTGGGTTTCGGCTCATCAACCCCGGGTCGGTCAAAGTCGGCGCAGTGGGTCAATCTGACGTCGGTGGCAACCGTCAGGCCTCCATCTCTGCCAGCATGGTGTTGGTCGCACGCAGGCGCTGGATGAAAATCATCGCGACGTTGGTCAGCAGGGCCATGGCAATCGGGGCCTGCTCGACTTTCAAGCGTTCAAAATTGTCGGAACTCATCCAGTAGCAAGTGGTGTGATCAGTGGTGACGATGCTGGCCGAACGGGGTTGGCGGTCAAGCAAGGCCATTTCGCCAAAGATGGAGCCTGGGGTGAGTGACTGCACCTTACGTTTGCGATCAGTATCCGGTAGGTCGATCAACACCTCTACCCGCCCAGATGCGATAAAGAATACACCGTCCGGATGGCTTCCCTGCGTGAAGATCACTTCGCCCGGCATATAAGACATACGAGTCCAGTAGTTGCGCAACCGGCGCAAGATCGAGCGGTCGAGCATATGCGTCAGTTGGGAGCGAGCTTGAGATACCGGAGGGTGGGTGATATTGTCTGCAAGTTGGCTGACCAGGTGCTTTTCACACAGGGCGACTGCGCTGTCGGTATCTTTCTTAAATCGTGACTCTCCGACGGCCTGGATGGTGCCAAAACGGTTCAGATGGCTCCAATTATTTCGGGCTGCCGATTGTCGGTGACGGTCGCGTCTGTCATCAACGGCATAGTGCTCCTTGTGCGGTTGGCGGCGCTCCTGGTCAACGTGGCTGACAACCAGCATCCCACCGTTCTTGGTCAGCTTGGCGTTCAAGCGTTCAAGCAGCCGCGCGCCCGTGGCATCAATGTATTTGATTCGCCTCAGATCAAGAACAAGATGAACCACGCCATCGGTTATTAGCGCCTGAACACGTTTTTCCAACTCGCTGGCGGTTCCAAAAAACAGCGCCCCATCGGTTTCAATCACGACGATGTGCTTGCCGTGCTGTTCGAGAAATTTGCAGCGCGCAACATCACCGTAAACATGCGGAATGAGCGCGATGGAAGAATAACAACGACGAATCGGGCTGCGTGCCATGTGAATCACGAACAACAACAGCGACAGCAATATCCCCATACCGACGGCAGTGACCAAGTCAGTCAGCAAAGCGGTGCAGGTCACGATGCCAACCACAAACAAGTCGCCCTTGGCCGCTACCGGTCCCTTGGATCGGGAGATCAGGCGACGCAGTTGGGTGCGCGTCCATTTGTCCAGCAAATCGATGCTTATGGCAATCAGCAATCCAGCCATGACGGCTTGCGACAGCATGCCGATGGCCGGCGTTAACGCCAAGGTCAAGACCAGGGTGAGCAGGGCGATGCCGATGGGTGTGGCGGCGCTGGTCATGCCACCATTGAATGCCGCCTGCGTACGAGTTATGCCGCTTGATCCTGGCGACAGACTGAACATACCTGCCAGAGCGTCGCCCAAACCTTCGGCGATCAATTGTCGATTGACGTCAGACCGACGCATGGTGATTTCATCGGTCGCTGTCGTGGTGAGCATCGTGTCCAGGGTGGACAGAATGGCCATAGAGACTGCTGCCAGCAGGATGGAGAGCATCAAACTGGCGCCGAACGGGCCGCTCAATAGGGCAAATGCGTCTGTGCCAATGAAGTTAAAAGTGAAATTTTCGGGCGGTGGGGATAGCGTGCCGCCAAGCGCCGGCCCGTAGCCCAATGCGGCGAGAAGGTGATAAATCAGCGTCCCTCCGACGAACACCAGCAGTATTGTCGGTAGCCGTTTTTTTAGCCGCGGAATGAGCATTGCCGCAGCCACGGTGCCTGTCGCCAGCATCAAGCTCGCTGGCTTGATTTCATCCAGATGGTTGAACAGCGCCCAGATCGATTTTTGCGCCGTGATGCCCGTTGCCGGCCAGACCTGACTCAAGATGATCAACAGGGCCGTGCCGTTCATGAAACCTGCGAGGACCGGGAACGGCACGTAATTGGCCAGCCACCCCAACCGGAAAATGCCGAAGAGCAACCTCAGCACTCCGGCCAGAAAAACCGCGACGCAGGCCAAGGCCAGCGCAAGCGGGACAGGATTGGCGACATCTGCAAGCGCAGCCGAATGCACCAGTTGCCCGATGAGGGCTGCGATCACTAGCAGCGTCGCCGCTCTCGGGGCCGCCACCAAGAACGGGCACCCGCCCAAGAGTACCGCCAACAGTCCGACCACGACCGATCCATACAGGCCCATTAGCAAGGCTATGCCGCTTGACGAACCACCCAGTGCAGCGCCGATGATCAGACTATAGGCGAGGGTTAGGGGTATCGAGACCAAGGCGCCAGACAGGGCACCGCGAGCATCGCTCCATGGACTGATGGAAAGCGGCGGGTCGAACAAGTTGGGCGCTATTCGCCGGAGAGACAGGCGAACCCAGGCGTAGTGCATATCAACCCCCTGAGCAATAGAGTGATTTGACGATCGAATTCCTCTATGGATAGGAATTTTAACCGAATGAAGCCAAGTATGGCACCGAAAGGTGTCCTCAAGAGTTGTGCTTTCCTTGATGTGGCGATCTGAATTCCCAAGGTTTTTCCGCTCACCGGCACAAACGACATGCAAAGCTGGGCTGCGGGCACAGCCACCCAAGTTCGCCGAACTCCTGCAGAACTGAGCCAGCCCAATGCGGTCGATCCGCCAACGCTCCGCCATGAAAAAAGCCCCACTCTCGAAAAGAAATTGGGGCTTCAATACTGGTGGCCTGGGGCGGAATCGAACCACCGACACAAGGATTTTCAATCCCCTGCTCTGCCGCCAGTCGCTCCGCTAACCGCTTCGCTAACCGCCTCGCTAACCGCTCCACTAACCGCTTCGCTACCGATCCACGCGCAAGTGGCTTGCTCCGAGAGTTCCGTCTGAGAAATGTTGAGCTGGAGATTGCGGCTGCCGCCGGAACCGACCTGCGGACTTTCGGAATAGTGATCCCCGAAAAAAGCACCTGAGCTTTCGCCGAAGTTTCGTAACGAGATTTTGGCTCCCTAGTATGAGCGAATCTGAGAACTGGGATATGGTCGTTTTCATGACCTAACGCAGAGGTGAGCGGCGGGGTAAAGGGCGCGAAGCTGCCTTTAGCACGTCCGCTCGACCGCCAGGTTGGACGGTGCGTACATCGAGCCTTGGTGCCGCCTTAGGTTGCGCACCTAATCTAAGCTTGCCAGGGCGTTGGCGATGGCATCAATGGTTTCGTCGGGCAGTGACTTGATCTCCGTCTCCGACGCCCCGGCTGGATGAAAGCGGGTACCCCACCTGATGGCGCGAAGTTGAAAAGCTGTGTACCTCGGACTCTGGCTGGCAAGCCTGCCTGCTATGCCGTCCCCTTTGTACCCGACACCATGGCAGCGCTGACAGGTTAGTCTATCAAGCGCCTGCCTGCCCGCCTCGACACGACTCGCGTCGAAAACGGTGTAGGCCACGGTCTTTTGGGCCGAAAAATAGTCGGCGAGGTCACTGACCTCGTCTTTCGTCAAGCTCATGACGTTGAGGTTCATGTTCACCTGTGTGCGCCGCTTATCCTTGAAGGCTTGGATCTGCGCGATGAAATATGCCCGGGTCTGGCCGGCCAGAACGGGATAGAACGGCGGGTCCGCCCTGCCTGCATGGCAAAGTATACAGAACTGGGCCACCTTTTCCCCCGCCCGCGCATCGGCACGCACGTCGGGGAGAAGCAAAGCGAGCGCGATCATCGGGAGCACTATCTTGACGGATAACGTTGCGATAGATTGCTGCATGTTGAGCCCTAACGTAAAATTGAGGGGCGCGCCCCACGAAAGGGAACCATGAAAAACGATGCTCTTGGCGCGTCCCTCTCGAATGCAGGGTTAGGACTTGGTATGAAATGCACTGCACGCTCCCAACCGATGCACCAGAAAAACAATATCAGAAACAGCCACTAAACGACAAGCAACCTCTGTCCCCCGTTCAAGTAACACGGGGGGCTACAAATACAAAAAACACATAGTACGGGGATTTTTACAGTCTGTCATCCTCTGTATGGATGCGCTGTACGAAACGCCAAGAACTGGTCGTGCAGAGATGAGCGCATAAAAAATACTTTTGTTCGGGAAATGATTAATGGCCAGTATCGCCTCAGCATAGAACCGGACATTTACAGTGGCGCTTCTGATCATGCGTACTACCAAGTTCCAAAATGGCGGTGGTGGTGGGTTCGCATCACTCAAGAAATGAAGTAGTCAGTTCGGGGGGTCGGACACAGGCGGTCACTGAGCAGGTGAGGCGAGGCATGGCACCAGCGCGGTCATGCCGGGCACGCTGCCTGTTGAATGGCGCTTCGCGCTGGCAGAACAAGTCCGTCCTGCATAAGGACGGCGACACGTCCGCCGGTCTAAACTCACCTTTTCAAAATTAATGCGACAGAACCGATCCCTGCGCGGGCATTGGTAGCGCTGGCGGGTTAAGACGGGGCTCGCTGGATCGAGACCGTCTCGATCGTCTGAGTCATGCGGCGACCTGGCAGGAATTGCCAGGCCGAAAACTCCTTCAAGGGAATGGCCGAATTTGCCTCGTGCCAGCGCGTAATCAAAATCTCGACAGGTTCGCCATACGGTGTAATTATTTTGGTCTTGATCTCAATCTTGTAGGCATCGAACGTGCCCATCGGAACAGTAACTTTTTCTCGTGCAACCACGTGCATGTCTGCGTCAAAAACACCGACGGAACTCCCGCTCCTGAGGTTGTTGGATCTCGACGAAGCCTTATAGCCCACTTGAAAAGCGCCCGAGGGGATCATAGGGATAGGCGGGTCGTAGCGGACGTTCGGTCTACTAAGCAGGTCCATCCCGCCATAGGCCCCCGCCCGGGTGTAATAGTACGTGCCGGGGTACTTATCGGAAAGACCACTCTTCACCTCCAGCAAATCGCCGCCCAAATCCCGCACGACTTTATAGGTGTGGTCAGTACGATAGTCACCACCACCAAATCCCGCAATTACCTGCCGCATCTTGACTGTCCATTCGTCACCTACGCGAAGCCGATCGGTCATGTTTACTTGCGCCTTTTCTCCCTGATTCGCCTGTAATTGAACCCCACTCTTGGACAGCTTTTCCAGTTTGAACTGCGCAATCTCCGACAACAAACCGCTAGGATATTGAGCAAGAAAAGCAAAAAAATCATCCGCCTTGGTGGAGTCCTTGATTTTGTCCCACGCGGCTTTTTGTTCGACATAATCCGCATCCCGCTGTGTGGCTGCCGCAGTGCCGGTGGGCTTGGGCGCAGCCGCTTGCCGGTTGAAGTAAAAATCTTCTTCCAGACTGGTGGACTCCCAGGGAATCTGTCGGCCATTGCTTTCCTTGCGCACATGCAGGCGCACCCGCTTGAAAACGTTTTCAATGCTCGTCGGCTTTTGCAGCTCAGCCAGCAGATGCTTGGTGTACAAGCCGTTGCTGCCGGTGCCGTCCTCGGCTACGTTGCCGGGCGCGGTAGCGTACGCCAGAAAGGTGCCAGTGGGCGCGTCCACAGGAGCCAGGCCCTTGGCCCCTTTGTCGGCAAACGGATTGTCGCGACAGGCATCCAGCACCACGATATTCATGCGGTTGCCTGCGGCCTTGAAGGTATCCAGCACGTCGCTCACGTCTACGGTTTGGCCAGGCACGTCCTTCGCTTTTTGAAGCCGGGCATCCACTGGCACCATGTAATTTTTCCAGTCCACCTGCAGGCCGTGCCCCGCGTAATACAGCATGCCCACGCCTTGTTTGCCCTTAAGGGCCGAGAACAGCTTGCGCATGGCGTCTTCCATCTGCGCACGGCTGCCATCGCGGATTTCGATGACGGTGAACCCCAGGTCTTTCAGGGCAGCAGACATGGCTGCTGCGTCATTGGCCGGGTTGGTAAGGGCCAAATTGCCTGCATAGGCTGAGTTGCCAATTACCAAAGCCACACGGATGTCATTGGGTGCCTGGGCAGAGGCAGACATGACGACCATTGCAGCAGCCGTCAACACAGATTTGACCCAGTTCAGGCGAGTTTTCAAACCAAGCTCCTCAGTGAAGGAAATTCAACCGCATGAGGCCAAGTATGCCTCCACCAACGCGGTCATGCCGGGCACGCTGCCTGTTGAGTGGCGCTTTACGCTGATGGCATCGCACCCAACATCACCGCCTTCCGTTTGCCAGTGCTGTAACGACAGTCAGAGGCCACGTCGGAATACCGCCCCGGCCAGGAGACACGCTGCCGCCTGCGAGAGGATCTGCCACATCGACCAGCGCGGTCATGCCGTGCGTTCTGCCCCTACGCTTGCGCTTCCGCGCTGACGCTGCGGTTCAGCCCACCCAACATCACCGCTTTCCGTTTGCCAGCGACATCACGCTAGTCAGTGTCAACGGCTGAGTACAGCCATTGCCATGCACCACCAGGCTGTCGCGTAGCTTCGGCGAGCAGCGCGGTTATGGCTTCGCGTACTGTTCCGCACTCATCACTTCTATGCCCACAAACCGCTCGTTCCCATCGATCCACGCGTCGTGCCCAGGCGGAATCGTGTACGAGTCGCCGGCCACGATGTTCTTCTGCGTACCGTCATTCATTCGGACCGTCAGGCACCCGGAAACTGCATATCCGACGTGCGAGGCCTGGCAGGATTCGGTTTTGGCAACTGGCTTTATGCATTCGGACCAGCGCCAGCCCGGTTCGAAGTTTAAACGGCTCAGAGTGAATCCCTCTAAACGAACAACCTCGACGCGGGTCTTGTTCGGGGTGCGGACTTCGTCGGGGGACTGGTGCGACTTTACTTCAAACTTTGTTACGGTTGTCATGACTTTGCTCCTGGTTTGTGCTTGATCCTCGGCGGCATGATTGCTGCCACCGAGGATCAGCATAGGAGGTTTGGCCTTGGCTTTTGTTGATAAAGATCAATGAAGAACAAAAACCCGCGCGCGAAATGTGACCGGCCTATGCAGGTGCATCAGTTCTTGAAATCACCGCCAAAACCAAACACGAACGAGTCGAGCTTGAGGTGCCGAGTTGCGCCCAAGCTCACCGAACCTCAAGCCGAACTCACTTTGCCTATGCCGCCGGCGCTTCGCTGACCGCTCCGCTGATCCGGACACAAAAAAGCCCATCTCAACGGACGGGCTTTACGAAACATACTGGTGGCCTGGGGCGGAATCGAACCACCGACACAAGGATTTTCAGTCCCCCGATCTACCGGCTAACGCGCCACCTCAACCAATCGCGCCACACCGCCGTGACACTCTCGTTCCGACGAACAGCAAGTCGCCCGACTTTACCGCACCTGTGAAGTTTCTGATGGAATGACGGCACTTTCCGCACCAGACGTTTGACAGAAGTAACTTCCTCGTTTCGGCGGGAATGTCTGCCCACAATTTGGCGGCAGGATTGGTGAAAACGGGAAGGGATTCGATACTCATATTTGGGCGTGGTTCAAAAGTTTTTGGTTGACACGGACAATGTGAATTTTGGATGGCTCAACCGAGGGCCACCCGGAAAATAAGACTTTGAAGCACGCCGGTATTTGCAGCATCCCGCGCTGGCGCTAGCGCTATGGGCCTGGCTCCAACCGGATCGTGGTTTCGCACGAGCTGGCCTTGTACGTTATGTCGCCACTCCGGAACTGTGCATCCGAAAGCGTTCGAAGGCTTTCCGTGCGAGGAACGATCCGAGACCTGGTGACGCACGCTCGATCCACCAGAATATTTTGTACCACGCAGGGACGACGATAATCGCCCGATTCCGCGCCACCTGGTCCAGTACCTTGCGTGCAAAGATGGAAACGTCCATCGGCCGGAAGAGCTCGAAGAGTTGGCCGGTGATCTCGCGCTGCTTGTCCTCTGGAAGGGGCATCAGGAAGATCCCGTGTTTTCCACCTCTCAGAAGCGGCGTGCGAATCACGCCGGGGCAGATAACGCTCACTCGTACGCCACGGAACCGGGCTTCCACTCGCAAAGCCTTGGATAGACCAACAACGGCGTGCTTCGTCGCTGAATAACTGGCCATGGCGGGACTTGTGTTCAGACCGGCTATCGAGGCGGTATTGACGATGTGGCCGAACCCTTGCCGAATCATGGCGGCGTATGCGGCCTGCACGCCATTAACGACCCCACCCAGGTTTACCGCAATGATCCGATGCCAGGCATCGATGGTGTAGTCCGCCACCTCGCCTGTGGCCCCAATGCCAGCATTGTTGAAAATGTAGTCGATGCGACCCAGCTTCTCCATCGTTTCGCTCACAAGTTCGCTGACAGCGGCAAAATTGCACACGTCGAGATGCTTTGCCGAAACGCGGCCGCCTTTCTCACGGATTTGCGCGGCGGCCGTCTCCGCGTCGCCGAAGTCGATGTCTGCCAGGACGACCTGGCAGCCGCGCTGCGCAAGAGCCTCGGAGATTGCCCTGCCGATTCCAGAGGCTGCGCCGGTCACGATTGCGACTCCACCATCGAATGTGCGCAGGCCGTCCGCCATTTTCCCCTCGCCGCCTAACAATCAGCGTTTATCCGCCGCGCCGTAAAGCCAGCACAAGACGTCAATCGCGTTGGATGAACCATGTTGAACCTCCTGTAGGTCATGTTGCGATTCTATAAGGGATCCGGCGTGGCTCAAAATTGGTTGACACGGACAATGTGAATTTTGGATGACTCAACCGATGGTCACCCGAAAAACCGATTTTGAACCACGCCTGCTGACGATCTTGAATCGTCAAATCAGACACGCCATGGAACGAAAATTTGCACACACGGGAGGTCGAAAATGCTTGCCTTTTAAGGCAGTTGCTTATTCGTTAGACCTCGCTGAGGAACCGAGCGATCTCGGCATTGATGACCTCCGGATGAGTGACTGGGGCCATGTGGCCAAGACCAGCGAGTTCGACTACTCTGACGCGTGGTAGTTTGGGGATCAAGACCCTTGCGACCGCGTGTGCCGACTCGGGCGACGACCCGCCCAGCATGTACAGGACGGGCAAGTCGAGCGCCGCGAACGCTTCGACTGGGGTTTGCTCGGTGAACAGTGCGTGGGACCACTACGGGCGTTGACGACCGAGTCCGCTATGCCAGGCTTGCGCTGGGTCGGCGTTGCGGCCCAGCTTCCGACCCCCATCCAGAAGTCGATGAAGTGTTTTGCCGCGGCATCCTTGTCTCCCCGGTCGAGGGCTACGCCAACGGCGGTCGCGACATGTCTGATGCCGTCTGCACCGTTGGGAGGAGGACCTTGTTCGTCCACGACCGCGAACAATGTTGGTTCGTAGACAGCCAAGGCGCGGACACGGTTCGGATTGTTAAGGGCTGCGATCAGCGCAACCGCCGCACCATACGAGTGCCCGACAAGAGTGAACGGAGTGCCGGCAATTTCCAAGACGGGTTCAATGAAGCTGACCTCGTCCTGTAGCGAAATCTCGCGATCAGAGGGCCATTCTGGACTCTTCCCCGATCCATATGAGTCAGGGGCAAACACTCTATTGCTGTTGGAAAGCAAATCCATGAGGCCACGCCATTGCGCCGAACTGCTTGCGTTGGAGTGGATACAGACGACGCCAGGGCCGGAACCGGCTTCGCGGAAATATGGAGTGAGTTCTGGCATGCGGCACCCAAGTTGGTTGTGTTCCGAGGTTTAACAATCAGCGTTTATCCGCCGCACCACAAAGCCAGTACAAAGCGAAAATGTAAATCGCGGCAGATAAATCATGTTGTGGTTCAAAAAGTTTTTGAGTAACACGGGCAATGAGGCCTACTTCGAGGTATTTTTCAGATGGGCTAACGGCCGCAATTCCTTCGTATGCAACTCCGTCGAAGCCTTTGTGCGACTCGATAAACGAAACTTCATAGCCAAGGATGCGAGCGATTCTGCTTCCGGCGACCATTGATCCAGTAGTGGTGTCGCGCAATACCTGCGGTTCTCAAACATTGGGTCGTTTGAAGCTGGCGTTAAGCCGGTCAATTCGTTGTTGGGCATCTTGTAGCTCCTGTGCGGTGTAGGCGCGAGCCCTGGGGGCCAGCAGCCATCCGCCATTATCAGCCGACACAGAAACCGTGCCGCGCTCTTTGAACGAGGCTAGGGTGGCTGCTTGCTTGGTGGCGAAGGGGTCTGTGCGGCTGAAGTTGAGACCATCTGCTCCAGTTCCTTCACGCTGGTCGCTCGCATCACTGCGTCCAGGATCGGCTTCATTAGCGCCGCCCCTTCCCTGTCTCCTTCCTGAAGGTATAGACCGTGGTGCGCCGTTATCGCCCCTCTCAGTTCCTCTAAGTGATCTTGAGGCCGAGGATTTGCCGTAATCTTCAAGAGACTTCGCAATGTTTTTTGTTGTCGAGCGTCCATAAGCGTTCCTCATTTAATTCAGCAACCATCCGGTTTTTATCAAAAGGAAAGCCTAGCGGGTAACGTAGGAAATTGCCAGTTTCCTTCCCGTCCGCCAGCGCGCTCACGGCCTCCGCATGAATGTCGCCACCCTCGCGCAGCCGGGCAGAACTCTTTTTGCATAACCACGTTTACGCTTGCTCTAATTTCAATTGCGTAAGTAGCTTGCTTGGCTGTATCATAGTAGAAACTACTCGAATTCGATTAGTTATTACTTCCATTAAACCATGATTACCTGCCGCCTCTCTACCATTCTAGGTGCCAAGCGCCTCAAAGTGTCCGATGTGTGCCGCGCCACCGGCATCGCCCGCGCCACGGTGGATCGTTATTACAACGACCGGGTGAACAGTTTTGACCGTGAGGTGCTGGGGAAGCTGTGCAAATTTTTGCAAGTGAAGCCGGGCGACATGCTGGTGCTGGTGGATCAGCAAGACTTGTTTGAACCTTGGGGCGCACCCAGCCCTGCCACGGTATTACTGACAGGGGAGAAATCATGATCGAACGTGAAGTGAAATTGTTGCTCAACGCCAATGCGGTGAAGCAAGTGCAGGTGCATTACGCTGTCATGGCGCAAGGCTACATGGTGATGATAAATGGCCAGCCGCTGGAAACAGCCAAGCGCGAAACGCGAGAGTTCAAGACGCTGGATACGGCGGCCAAGCTGCTGTTTAAGTTAGGCGTGGCGGATTTTTCGGTGAAACTCAAAACTTATTCCAGTTGAATATCAGCATGAGCATTCGCTACAAAATCGAACCTGAGAAAAGCGCATTGGGGAACAGACGTTGGACTTCAGTTCGGGCTACTTACCAGGCGAGGCTGGCGGTTCATCCATGGACGAGCGTCCTCAAGTTGGCGGGCTAGCTGCAATAGCTGGTCCTCCTTGCCAAATTTGGCTACAAACTGCACTCCCATCGGCAAGCCATCGGGTGTCCAGTAAAGAGGGACCGACATAGCCGGGGTTCCCGTGAGGTTCGCCAACTGGGTGAATGGCACAAACGATAGGTTGTCCCTGGCAATTCCCTGAATCACCTTGTCCAAAAGTCCAAGGCGGGACAAGATTTTGAACAAACCGGTGCGATCCAGAAGTGCCAGAACCCATTCCTGAGCCTTGGGCATATCTCCAGCACCGTGCACCGGCGCAGGGCTGGCAACCGTTGGGGTCAACAGAAAATCAAACTTTGCATGAAACTTTGCTAGTCCGCGGGCGTAGTCGTTCCATGCATAGTGTTGTTCCACAAAGGTTCCGCTTGATGTCGAGTCGCCCAGCGTTGCAATGATGCGGGTGAGCAACTCGAAGTCTTGGGAGGTGGCGCCTTCGGAGCGCGCCTTTTGAACCGCTGCACTAACGTGTCCGAAATACATATACAGGTAACTCATGGACAGCGCGGCGCCGTCCACTGGCGGTGACGCCTGCTCCACGTCATGGCCCAGCGACTCCAGCAGCTGTACCGCATCCGCCACGGCGGCGACAGCCTGCGGGTCTACCGGTGTGCCGATCGGGGAGTCCGTGCAAAAGCCGATGCGTAGCTTGCCAGGTTCTCTCTGGAGAGCTTCTTCGTAGGAGGTTTGCGGCCCTGCGATTTCAAACGGGTCGCCAGGTTCTGGACCCTGCAACACATCCAGCGCCCTGGCGCTGTCGCGCACGCTGCGCGAAATCACCCCTTCGCTGGATGCGCCGTCCCAGATTTCACCAAACGCAGGCGCTGGAGACACCCTGCCACGAGAAGGTCGCAGCCCGAACAAGCCGCAGTAGGACGCAGGTATACGTATGGAGCCGCCGCCGTCGTTGGCCGCGGCCATCGGGACAACACCACTGGCGACGGCTGCCGCAGCACCACCGCTGGAGCCCCCTGGCGTTCGAGCCAGATTCCAGGGATTGTTTACCTTCCCAAACAGGGCCGAATCAGAAACCGCCTTCAGCCCGAATTCCGGCAGATTCGTTTTGCCAAAGATGACCAGTCCGGCGTCAAGGTAACGCCTGACCACTGACGAATGCTCATTGGGGACGACCCGAGCTAGAGACTTGCTACCGTAGGACGTCGGAACGCCAGCATAGTCTTGCAGCAAATCCTTGATGACAAACGGTACGCCGGCAAAAGGACCTGTTTGCGTGCGCTCAAGTTGTACGCGTGCCTCGCTTTCCATGAGACGGCAGATGGCGTTGGTCCTGGCGTTGACTTGGGCTGACCTCTCCAGCGCGCACGTCAAAAGCTCCAGGGCGCTGGCCTCGCCGTTGGCGACCGCCTTGGCCAGTGTTGTGGCATCACACTTCACGTACTCAGATATTTGCATTGGGCATCCTTCAACATTGCACGGATGGCCTCGTCAACGAGGGATGGCAAACTGTACACCTGCATCTCTCATGTCATCCGGGAAATTAGGTAGGCTTCCAATATACTGGATGGATGACCAGTATCGCACCCGCCACCCAACCCGTGCTCATCTCCGAGGCCCCGCTACCGGCGCTACTCCTGACGAACAGGGTATGTGCTGGTTTCCCGTCCCCGGCTGAAGACCTTGGTGCCCAGCGTATCGACCTGACGCAGGTGCTGATCACTCACCCTCAAGCTACTTACTTTCTGCGTGCCAGCGGGCATTCGATGGTCGAGGCCGGTATCTTCGACAACGACATCCTGGTGGTGGACCGCGCCATCAAGCCCCGACACGGCCACATCGTGGTGGCGATCGTGGATGGTGACTTCGCCGTGAAGCTGTTGTACCAGCGACAGGGCCGTACCAAGCTCAAGGCGGCCAACCTAACCTTTCCTGACATCGTGCCCAAGGACGGTCAGATCATCGAGGTCTGGGGTGTGGTCACCAGCAGCATCAAGCAGTTCCCGGTCTGAAAACGCCCCCCCATGTACGCGCTGGTTGACGGCAATAACTTCTACGTGAGTTGTGAGCGTGTATTCCGACCCAGTCTGAATAACTGCCCAGTCGTCGTCTTATCCAACAACGACGGCTGTGCCATCGCCCGCAGCAACGAGGCCAAAGCCCTGGGCATTGCCATGGGCGCGCCGTGGTTCAAGATCAGGCATCTGGCGGAGTCTGAGGGCCTGGTGGCCCTGTCGGCCAACTTCGCCCTGTATGGCGACCTGAGCGACCGCATGATGAGTCTGGCGGCGGGACTAGGGCCGCGGCAAGAGATCTATTCCATCGACGAATCTTTCATCGAGCTGACCGGGGTGCGCGGCAACCTGGTTGAGCGCAGTCACAAGATACGCGCGCGCATCTTGCAGTGGGTCGGCATACCGTGTGGCATTGGCATCGGTGCTACCAAGACCCTGGCCAAGCTCGCGAACCATATCGCCAAGACCGCCGAGCGCAAGCCCGGCAGCTACCCGGCGCAGTTGGCGCAGGTGTGTGACCTGGCGGCATTACCGAAATCTGAGCTGGAGTCCGTATTCGCGGCAACGGCGGTCAATGAAGTCTGGGGCGTGGGGCGGCAGATCAGCAAGCAACTGCTGGAAGGTGGCGTCAACACGGTGCTGGACCTGATGCGCCTAGATCCGGCCATGGTCAAACGGCGGTGGAGCGTGGTGCTGGAACGCACCGTGCGGGAATTGCAGGGAATGCCTTGCATTGACCTTGAGAGCATGCCCAAGCCAAAACAGGAGATTGCCTGCACCCGATCATTCGGGCACGCGATCACAGAACTGCACGAGGTTGCCGAGGCCATCACCGAGTTTGCGAGCCGTGCCAGCCAGAAGCTACGCAAGCAAAGCGGGCTTGCTGGACAAGTGGTGTGCTTCATCAGAACCAGCCCATTCAGGACAGACCCGCAGTACAGCCAGTCCATCACAGTGCCCCTGCGCAGGCCTACGGCGGATACAACTTTGATAGTGGCTTCGGCGTTGGCGGGATTGCGCGCGATCTACCGCCCAGGTTTCAAACTGGCGCAGGGTGGCGTCATGCTGCTGGACATTCGGCCTGACTCTATTCAACAAAGTGAACTGGCGTTGGAACAGACCAGTGATGACAGTGTGGGGCGAACCCGGCTTATGACAGCACTTGACGGTTTGAACCTGCGCTTTGGCAGAGGCGCGGTAACGATTGCCAGCGCTGGCCTTGATGGTGACCGCAGGGCCTGGAGCATGAAGCAGGAGCGGCGCACACCGGCCTATACAACCCGATGGGAGGACATGGCAGTGGCACGGGCCTAGTCATTTCGCCGTGATTCCTGCGGAAGCAGCGGGCTGAAACGCGGATTTTCGGCGTGGTTCAAAACTGTGAAACAATTTTCGTGTGGGCATGATTGCTAGACCTGCTGCACCACAGCCAGTAACTGATGCCGCAAACATGGCATCGCTTGCCGTGCCGGTGACTCTAGCCATCGTGGGATGTGCGCAAGCAGCTATAAAAACAATAGTGACTGTTTCAGGGCTTGTCTTTTGTCAAGGCTGATGGCGAACCCAAGGTTTCCGCAATGGTCTTAATCCCTTTGAATTCAGAGCATGTCTTTTGTCCATTGCCAAAAACCGCAAAAAGGAAAGCACAGAAAATGACCCGATAAATTGCCATGATGTTGTATCCGATCTTGACCAACCAAGAGTCTTAATCCCTTTGAATTCAGGGCCTGCCTTTAGTCATTCTTGGAAACCTAATGCCCATCCTGACTGCCAAAAACCTGTTTTTGATGTGACACCATTGTCAGCCCGATTCAACGATCTAGCAATCATGGCTTGTTGCGTCTGAACTCCCAGGGTGGCACTGGGTCGGCATCACGCCACAGCCCCCGCTTGCCAGCTCTGGCCGCATCTTCAGCCGCATCGTACAGCTTTTGGTCGTTGGGTGACTGATCCCGCTGATATTGCTGATAGAACCATGCCATGCCGCTCGACCTGCACCAGATTGACATCCCGCCCGCAGTCCACTTATATTCGAGGACTTGTTGTTCAAACAAGCCGAGCCACTTCTCATGCCCACACAGAAACTGATTCTTGACTACGTTTACGACCACGAGGCCACGCACCCGGACCGGGTCTACCTGAGCCAGCCAACAGGCAGCGCGCAGGTGACCGACTACACCTGGGCGGAGACGCTGGAGCAGGCGCGGCGCATGGCCACGCATCTGCAGGCCCAGGGTTTTGAGCCGGGCGCACGCATGGCCATCCTGTCCAAGAACTGCGCGCATTTCTTCATGGCAGAGCTGGCGATCTGGATGGCCGGCTACACCACGGTGGCGATCTTTCCAACCGAGACCGCCGACACCGTGCGCTTTGTGCTGGAGCACAGCGAGGCGAGCCTGCTGTTTGTGGGCAAGCTCGACACCTGGGCGCAGCAGCAGCCCGGAGTGCCCTTTGGCCTGCCCTGCATTGCGTGGCCGCTGGCCCCACCCAGCCACTTTGACACCTGGGACGCCATCGTGGCGCGCACGTCGCCAGTCGCGGGCCGACCCCAGCGCGCACCCAATGATCTGGCCATGCTGATCTACACCTCGGGCTCCACCGGGCAGCCCAAAGGCGTGATGGTGAGCTTCTGTGCCATCACGCGCGCGGCTGAAGGCATCGTGCAGGACAGGCGCGAGCGTGCGGGTGCGGGCACCAGCCGCATGCTCTCGTACCTGCCGCTGGCGCACAGTTTCGAGCGCTCGTGGGTCGAGGCGTCCTCGCTGGTCGATGGCGACACGCACATCTTCTTTGCCGAGTCGGTCGACACCTTCATGCAAGACCTGCAGCGCGCCCGGCCCACGCTGTTCATTTCGGTGCCCCGACTGTGGCTGAAGTTCCAGCAGGGGGTGTTCGCAAAAATGCCACCAAAAAGGCTCAACCGCCTGCTCGCCATCCCGCTGCTCGGGCGCCTGGTGGCGCGCAAAGTGCTCAAGGGGCTGGGGCTGGACGCGGTGATCCAGGCCGGTAGCGGCTCAGCGCCAATTCCGGCCGATCTCATCAATTGGTACTGGCGCCTCGGACTCAAGCTGTTTGAGGGCTACGCAATGACCGAGGACAACTCCTACTCGCACACCTCCAATGGGCAGTTTCGCGAGCCGGGCTACGTGGGCGTGCCCTTGCCCGGGGTACAGGTGCGCATCAGCCCCGAGGGCGAGATACTGATCAAGTCGCCCGGACAGTTCAGCGGCTACTACAGACAGCCTGAGCTCACCGCCGCGTCGTTCACTGAAGACGGGTTTTTCCGCACCGGTGACCTGGGAGTGCGCCGCGCCGACGGGCTGCTGAAGATCACCGGGCGCGCCAAGGAACTGTTCAAGACCGCTAAAGGAAAGTACGTGGCGCCCGCCCCGATTGAGAACCACATCAACGCGCATCCGATGGTGGAGTTGTCACTGGTGTCGGGCGTGGGCCAGCCGGCGGCCTATGCCATGGTGGTGCTGGCCGAGAGCCTGCGCGCCCAGGTGGGTGACCCGGCCATTCGGGCCCAGGTGCAGACTGAGCTGACCCAGTTGCTGCAGCACGTGAACCGACAGTTGCCTGAGTACGAGCACCTGCGCATGATCGTGGTGGCGTGCGAGCCCTGGTCCATCGAGAACGGCTGCCTCACGCCCACCATGAAGATCAAGCGCAGCCGCATCGAAGCTGCTGTGGCGCCGCAGGTCGAAGGCTGGTACGCCAGCCATGGCCCCGTTCACTGGGCCTGAAGGAAAACGCTAACCCATGCCATCCACCCAACCCCCCACCCGTCACGGCGGCGACCGCATCGCTGCCGCGCTGCAGGCGCACGGCGTGCGCTGCGTCTTTACCCTGTGCGGCGGTCACATCTCACCGATTTTGAGTGCGTCCAAAGCGCGCGGTATCCGCATTGTGGATGTGCGCGACGAGGCCACCGCCGTGTTCGCCGCCGACGCCACCGCGCGGCTCTCCGGCCTGCCCGGCGTGGCGGCGGTTACCGCAGGTCCTGGCATCAGCAACACCATCACGGCACTGAAAAATGCGCAGCTCGCGCAGTCACCGGTGATCTTGATTGGCGGCGCCGCACCGACCGCGCTGCAGGGGCGCGGTGCCCTGCAGGACATCGACCAGCGTCCGCTAGTAGCGCCGCACGTCAAACTGTTCAAGAAAATCCGGCGCGTGCGCGATCTCGGTGCCGCCGTGGACGAAGCGTTTGAGGTGGCGCAGAGCGGCGTGCCAGGGCCAGTCTTCATTGAATGCCCGGTGGATCTGCTGTATGACGAGGCCTCCATCCGCAAGTGGTACGCAGACGCCGCTGGCAAAGGCACCTCGGTGGCTGATCGGCTGCTGCGTTTTTACCTGAACCGTCACGTTAAAAAAATGTTTGCCGGCAGCCATGACCTGATCGAGTCGCAGCCGCGCCCGGTGACCCCGCCGCGTGCGCCCGATGCCAGCCTGCAGGCGGCGCTAGCCGCGCTGGCCAAGGCAGAGCGGCCGCTGCTGGTCATCGGCAGCCAGGCGCTGGTGCTATCAAATGAGGCCAATCGACTGGCCGAGGCGGTGGCCCGGCTCGGCATCCCGGTGTACCTGTCAGGCATGGCGCGCGGCCTGCTGGGGCGCGACCACCCGCTGCAAATGCGCCACCAACGCCGCCAGGCGCTGCGCGAGGCCGATTGCGTGCTGCTGGCGGGCGTGCCATGCGATTTCCGGCTCGACTATGGTCGGCATGTGCGGCGCAGCGCCACGCTGATTGCCGCCAACCGCAGTGCCAAAGACGCACGCCTGAACCGCAAACCCAACATCGCCGCCATTGGCGATGCCGGGCTGTTCCTGCAGGCGCTGGCGCAGGGGCAGGCGGCAAGCAGCGCGACCGTTGCGCGCCTGACTGACTGGGTTGCGCAACTGCGCGGGCGCGACGCCAGGCGCGAGCTGGAGATCGACCAGCAGGCCCAAGCCAGCGGCGAGTTTGTCAACCCGATCGCTCTGTTTCGCACTTTGGAGCAAACGCTTGGGAACAACGCCCTGTTGGTGGCCGACGGCGGCGACTTTGTGGCCACCGCCTCGTATGTGTTGCACCCGCGCTCGCCGCTCACCTGGCTCGACCCCGGCGCCTTCGGCACGCTGGGCGTGGGGGCTGGCTTTGCGCTGGGCGCCGCGCTGGCGCGCCCGGACAGCGAAGTCTGGATCATCTTCGGTGACGGAGCCTGCGGCTACGGGCTGGTCGAGTTCGATACTTTTGTGCGCCACGGCATCCCGGTCATTGCGCTGGTCGGCAACGATGCCGGCTGGACCCAGATCGCCCGCGAACAGGTCAAGATGCTGCACGACGACGTGGCCACCGTGCTGGCGCGCACCGACTACCACGCAGTGGCGGCCGGTTTTGGCGCCGAAGGCATCATGGTGAAAACCATGGCCGAAGTCCCCGCCGCCCTGGCCCGCGCCCGGGCACTGGCGAAGAGCGGCAGTCCGGTGCTGGTGAACGTCTGGCTAGACAAGACGGAGTTTCGCGAGGGGTCGCTGTCGATGTAGAAGAACTGCCGCCACGGAAAGTGCAGAGTGGTCGATTGCACCGGTCTTGAAAACCGGTAAACCGAAAGGTTTCGTGAGTTCAAATCTCACCGCAGCCCCATGCCTTGGTGGGTTTGGCCCTAGAGCTGCGCATCACTGCCCATGCCGTGGAGGTGCTGCACCGGAGCGAGGGGTAGTCGGGTGCTGATTGGCTGGTCATATCCCAGTCCGGCTCGGTATCCACAGGGCTCCTGCCTGCGCACCACAGTCATCCACAGCGCTGGTCCGCGTGCCCGCGTAAGCTGTGGTGCTTTGACCTTTCACCCACAGTATGGTGTTCAGCGTTCTGGCTTCCACAAAAGGTTTAATCGCACCGTCAACGGTAGTAGCAGCTGGGTCTGAGGTCTTAGTGGCAGGGCCACTGCGACATGGTGTCAGTCGATATCGCTGCGCGTTGAGCCAGCAAAGTTCAGTATGTAGTCCGGCCCAAACACCATCGACGGCGTGCGAAAACCAGCCCGTGCCTCCCCGTTTGCAGCTCGTTTAGCAATGTCCCATGCTGTGACTGCCGTCAGGGTGTAACCCTCGACAGTAGTCAGCCGAGTGTGCATGGACTGCCCCCGAGCATTGCGCACCTCAGCCCACAACAGTGAGCGGCCTCTTTTTCGACTGTCTGCATCGGGGCCAGCCGGGGCGGCGTCGATTTGCTTTTTGAGGAATCGCTGCACTGGACCTGAACCCAAGAGGCCGCCGGTGTACCGGGCCACGTACGACATCAAGCGCAGTGGCAGCGGCGCTGCCATGAATACTTCAATGTCCGGTATTTGTGTGGAATGCCATGCTGTTGAAATATCGCCCCACGGAATGCACATCGTGCGTACTGGACCATCGCCAAAGTCCACATCTCGCATGGACGAAGCGGGTGGCACCGTAACCAACTTGCCACCCCTGCGCACACATCCGCCTTTATTGACGTTTTCCACTATCGTGGTGGCTGTTCCATGCGACAGCTGTCCGAGGGCTTGAAACGCCATCGTCAGTGAGGTTGCATCAGGCATGCGCCGCTTCATGTGGGAAGCAAGGCAATCGCTGGGTACTACGTCGAAACCAACGCCGGGCATCAGCATGACATTGGAGGCATGCGCTGTTGTACCTAGACTCGCCAGCGCCTCGAAGACACCGAACTCGCCAGTGATGTCCAGATAATGTGCACCGGCTTTCATACACGCCCTTGCCAACGGTTCAGCAGTTCGCGCAAAAGGGCCCGCGCAATTCAACACTACCGATATGCCCGCCAGGTTCTTCGCGATAACAGCTGGGTTTTCCAACGCAAAGGTTTTCGCCTCCAAACCATGTTGATTTGCAAGGGCACCGAGCTTCTCTGGGTTACGTCCGGCCAGAACCGGCCTGGCACCTTCGCTTTGGGTCAACTCGATAATCAGGCCGGCGGTGTATCCATTGGCGCCGTAAATCAGGATGTCACCGTAGCCCTTGGACGTTGGCGTAGTTTGCATGATGCCTCCTTGTGCTGGGAAAAGGGAAGTTCCAATTCTGCGACATACCGTACCCAAGGTCTACCTTGTCATGAAGGTTAGTCGGCACTGTGTTGTGGCCGACGTGATCTTGACCCCCTTGGGTTAAAAACGCGTCGGCGCCAACACCACGTCGGATCAAGCCTCGTACTTGACTGAATTGATATACGCGGCCTAACAATCAGCGTTTATCCGCCGCGCCACAAAGCCAGCACAAGACATCAATCGCGTCGGATAAACCATGTTGGACTGAACCGCCTGTGGGGCGGTCGTGTTGCGATAGTTGAACTATAAGGGGATTTGATTCAACCGCCCTCCCTCTGCGACAGATTATGACCCCGCGCAGCGCCATCGCG
>JBCKMZ010000010.1:0-36944 GCA_038902975.1 Polaromonas sp. | reverse complement strand
GCTTGGCCCTTGCAACCATTGCGTGGGCTGCTATCAAAATTGTAGTGCGAATATCCCTATCGAGCATCAACGCCGGTCCATCAGCGCATGGGCAATCGTACCCAGGTCTACGTACTCCAGCTCACTGCCCACAGGCACGCCGCGCGCCAGCCGTGTGACCTGCACGCCACGACTTTTCAGGGCCTGGGCAATCACATGCGCCGTCGCTTCGCCTTCAGCCGTGAAGTTGGTGGCCAGAATAACCTCCTGCACCTCGCGCGCTTCCGTCGCCAAGGGCTGGCCGCGTTCATCTTTGGGCACCACGCGGTCAAACAGCTTTTGCAGACCTATGTCGTGGGGGCCTATGCCGTCCAGCGGGCTTAACTTGCCCATCAGCACAAAGTACAAGCCCTTGTAAGCCAGCGTGCGCTCCAGCGCCGCCTGGTCGGCCGGGGTTTCGACCACACACAGCTTGCTGCGGTCACGCTGGCTACTGGCGCAGGTGCTACAAACCTCCAGCTCGGTCAATGTATTGCAAAGGGTGCAGTGTTTGATGCTGCTGACCGCATGTTCCAGCGCCCTAGCGATTTGCAGCGCGGCAGGCTTGTCGTGCTGCAGCAAATGAAAGGCCATGCGGGCAGCCGACTTGGCACCCACACCGGGCAGCTTGCGCAGGGCCTGGGTCAGACCTTCAAGGGCGTTGGAGGTGGGCACGTGAGAATTTTGTGAAGTAGCTAAAGGGAGCAGAGAATTAAAAAGGAAGCTTCATCCCAGCGGGCATTCCAGCGGTCAGCTTGCCCATCTTTTCCTGGCTCACATCTTCGGCCTTGCGCACGGCGGCGTTAAATGCTGCGGCCACCAGGTCTTCGAGCATGTCTTTATCGTCAGCCAGCAGGCTGGGGTCGATTTCCACCCGCTTGACATCGTGCTTGCAGGTCATGGTGACCTTAACCAAGCCGTTGCCTGATTCTGCGATCACTTCAATGAATGCAAGCTCGTTCTGGGCTTTTTTCAGGTTGTCCTGCATGGCTTGCGCCTGCTTCATCAGGCCGGCGAGTTGTCCTTTGTTGAACATGGTTTTTCCTTTAAAAATGGGTTTTTGGGTTTTTGGGGTCAGAGCCCAATAACCCCACACTGATGGGGCCAATTTTTGCCCCCCAGTCGCGCATCATGCTTTGTACAAACGGGTCGTTGTGAATGATGTCTTCAGCCTGACGCTGGCGCTGCTGCTGGACCTCCAGGTTGCGGCGGGCGGGTGAATCGCTAATCGGGCCGACCTCAACCATGAGCCTAATCGCAGGGTCGGCACTGGTTAGCGTTTGCAGTGCCAGCTGCAACTTCTCGCAGGCCGCGCTCTGATTCAGTGACTGGCGCTCAACCCGCAACATCCAGCCGCTGCCGTCTTGCGAAACCAGCTCTGACTGCAAGGCCAGCTCGCGAACCATCGCGCCAATGGTCTCAGCCGCCACCAGCTTGCCGACCAGATCGCTCCAGGTGTTGCCAAGCGTAGTTGGCGATATTGATGCTATTGATGCTACGGAAATTGGCGAATCTTGCGGCGCCGCATTTTCAGGCTGCGGCTTTTTTGCAGGCTCGGCGGCGCTCCCCGGCCTGGACGCTGGCATAGTCGCCGCGACCACTGGCGTACCAGCGGGCTTGAAGGCCAGCAAGCGCAGCAGCACCATCGTCAGCGCCGCGTATTCATCGGGTGCCAGGCCCAGCTCAGCGCGGCCGTGCAGGCACAGGCTGTAGAGCAACTGGGTTTCATCAGCAGGCATGGTTTGCGCCAAGCGCGCGGTTTCAGTGGCTTCCGGGTCTGCATCGTCATCGCTGGCGCTACCGTCAGTAACACGCTCAGCAGCAGCATTCGTCGCATTCTCCGCTTTAGCCATCATCTCTGGCACGGCTTGCAACACCGCCATGCGTTGCAGCACAGTGGTCATTTCTTCAAGTGTTGACGCAGCACTCAGGCCATGCAGGCGCAAGGCTTCGGACGTTTCAACCACTGTTTTGCCATCGCCCCGCGCCAGCGCATCGAGCAGGCGAAAGACGTAGCTGCGGTCAACACTGCCCAGCATCAGGCGCACGCTGGCCTCCAGCAATTCGCCCGCGCCAAAGGCAATCGCCTGATCGGTCAACGACAACGCATCGCGCATCGAGCCACGCGCCGCTCGGGCCAGCAGGCGCAGCGCCTGCACCTCAGACGGCACGTTTTCAATCTTCAGCACATGTCCCAAATGCTGCAGAATCGTTTCAGGTGCCATCGGCCGCAGGTTGAACTGCAGGCAGCGCGACAACACGGTGGCCGGCACTTTTTGCGGGTCAGTCGTGGCCAGTACAAACTTGAGGTATTCAGGCGGCTCTTCCAGCGTCTTGAGCATGGTGTTGAAGGCCGGCCCTGTGAGCATGTGGACTTCGTCAATCATGAAGACCTTGAAGCGGCCCTGCACCGGCTTGTAAACGGCCTGCTCCAGCAATGTTTGCATGTCATCTATGCCACGATTGGATGCAGCATCCAGCTCGGTGTAGTCCACAAAACGCCCGATATCGATATCCAGACACGCCTGACAAACATTGCACGGCGTAGCGGTAATGCCGCCCTGCCCGTCTGGCCCAATGCAGTTAAGCGATTTGGCCAGAATGCGCGAGATGGTGGTCTTGCCGACGCCCCGCGTGCCGGTAAACAGGTAGGCATGGTGCAGCCGCTGCGTGCCCAGAGCATTGCTCAGGGCACGCACCACATGCGACTGCCCGACCATTTCAGAGAAATTTTTGGGGCGGTATTTGCGGGCAAGAACGAGATAGGACATGGCTGGATTCTAAAGCGCAGCTTCGAGCGGTTTTTCTCGTCCGCGCCCTTTAAGTCCGCCCCCTGCCCTTACAATAGAAAGCGACGGGCCTTCCCGCATGGTAAAGCGGCCAACCGGGTCAGGTGGGGAACCAAGCAGCCCTAACTGTGGAGCCAGTGCCGGGGTCAAGGCTCGTCACCTAATTCAAATCACTTTAAAACTGAAAAATACAAATCGTAGGCACCCGATTTGGCTTCCAGTCGCAGCCCGGTCTTCAGCTCTGGCGTTAGCGCCAGCACCTGTGCAGGCGTTAGCGCGACGAATGCCGGTGCTTTGGCTAGCCGTGCAGACAGGTCGGCATGGGTCAGCACCGCTTTGGCTTTGCCCTGGCTGTAGAACGATGCCGAATAAGGCAGGTCACCGACGAAGAGCAGCGGCTGCTGTTGTGTGGCGCGCACGCGGTGCTCGGCGACTGCGGTTTTGGCGGATTTCCATGAGTCAACCACCTGTTCTTTGATGAAGAAGCTGGCAATCAGCAGCGCCATGATGAGCACCCCGCTGGCAACGACTGCATCGACGGTGCGATGACGTGAATCAGCAGTCAGCCAGCCGGCTACGAGTATGGCCAGTGCCGGCAACGCGGGCAGCACATAAGTCCACAAAATATTGCCCGACATGGTGAAGAACAGGCACGGGGCAGCACCCCATGCCAGCAGGTAAATCAGCCAATCGCGTTTGGCCTTTGGGGTCTGCGCATCAGCGGATGCTGGCGATACTGTTGTACCTTTTCGCGTTGTGTCTTTTCGCGTTACGCCTTTTCGTCCAATGAGCAACCACGGCAGCAACACCGTCCACGGCAGGCAGGCCGCTAGCGCCAGCAGCCAGATAGCACCGCGTGCAGTGGCGTGGGCAGTGCCGTATTTGTCACCTTCCCAGCCGGTAACGGTAAAACGTTTCCAGTGCTCACCAATGAAAAAATATTCCCAGAAGCCGGGGGTGCGCATCTCAGCCAGCCAGTACCACGGGAGTGCAATCGCAATCGTCAGCAGCGTGCCCTTGATCCACGGCAACCGCTTCCATACGGTGAAGAGATTACCGCTAGCCAGCACCCAAATGCCGATGGGAAGACCACTCAGCACCAGCGCAATCGGCCCCTTGGCGAGCATTCCGATACCAAGGCCGATAAACACTAGCCAGACTTCTTTTGGCTGTGACGATTCAGACTCTTTAAACGCAGCCCAAAAACCGCGCATAGCCAGCGTGGTGCCCAGTACCAGCGCCAGGTCGGTCATCACGGCGGCTGACGCAACCAGGTAGAGCATGCTGCCGCTCATCAGCGCGACAGCCAGCATGGCTTGACGCTTGACCCGTGGCCCTGCGCCGCGCGCAACCCAGTCCCACACCAGCCATGCAATCACCACAGCGAGCAAAAAATACGGCAGGCGTGCTGCAAATTCGTTGATGCCAAAGAGCTTGAAGCTGATCGCCGTCAGCCAGGTTGACAGCGGCGGCTTGGCCCAGAAAGGCACGCCGTAGTCGTACCAGGGCGTGATCCAGTCGTTCAGCTCCAGCATCTTGCGTGCCACTTCAGCGTAGCGCGCTTCGGTGGTGTCAGTCAGCGGGTAAAGGCCCAGCGTCAGCAGCCTGACGAGCGCGACGATGGCGAGCACTAGCCACACTGTCCACACTATCCGGTTCTTACCGCCGCTACTTTCGCCGCTAGTACCGATATGTTTGCCATCGCTCATTGCTGGCCATGCGTTGTTGGCGCGACCAGGGTGGCGTTCTGCTGTTCGTCCAACAGATACAGCGGCCTGCGTTTGCTTTCCATAAACAGACGCCCGAGGTATTCACCAATGATGCCCATGGCCATGAGTTGCAAACCGCCAATGATGAGGATGGTCAGAATCAAGGTCGGAAAGCCCCTGACCGACTCGCCTATTGTCAAGATTTTGACCAGCAGATACAGCGCATAGAGCAATGCACCGACAGCCGTTAAAAACCCGGCGTAGCTGGCAAACCTGAGCGGCACGACTGAAAAGCCGGTGATGCCTTCAATCGCAAAATTAAGCAGTTTGAGGTAAGGCCATTTGCTCTCGCCCGCCGCACGTGCATGGCGATCGTATTCAATCGTGACCTGCTTGTAGCCAATCCAGGCGAACAGGCCTTTCATGAATCGGTTGCGCTCGGGCAACTGGTTCAGGGCTTCAACCGCACGACGGCTTAACAGACGGAAGTCGCCGACGTTTTCGGGAATCGGCACCTCCGACACCCAGTTCATCATTTTGTAAAAGCAGCTGGCCGAGGTCTTTTTAAACCAGGTTTCACCCTGCCTGCTGCTGCGCTTCATGTTGACCACATCAGCGCCCTGCTGCCAGGCCACCAGCATGTCGGGAATCAATTCGGGCGGGTCTTGCAGATCAGCGTCAATCAGTATCACGGCACTGCCGCGCGAAAGCCTGAGCCCGGCGCTCATGGCGGCCTCCTTGCCGAAGTTGCGGCTAAGTGCCGCAAAGCCTGTGCAGGGGTTTGCAGCCTGCAGCTCTTTAATGATGCGCAGCGTGCCGTCCTTGCTGCCATCGTTGACGTAGATGACCTCCCAGCCGCCCTCCATACCTGACAGCGATGCCACTAGGCGAGCGTGAAAGATGGGCAGCACTGCTTCTTCGTTGTAACAGGGCACGATGATGCTCAAGGCGCAAGCTGCCTGCAAAGGCGCTAGCCCCCCAATGGGGGGCTGACTTACAAAAGGGGGCTGGCTTGCAAAAGCTGTTGTTTGGGTAGTCAAGTGGGTCACGTAAAAGTCCAGGAACGGTTAAGACGGAAACTCAAGCCAAGCACCACAAGAGTCGCTACAGCCTGTGCTGCAAGGTAATGCCAGTTGAGCAGATGAACGCCACCCCATACCAGGCAGCCATTCAGGGCAGCGCCAGCGAGCGCGATCAGCATGAACCGGGGAACCGCCTGCTGGTGGCGTGCCGTGGTACCGGGAAAGGTCATGTACCGGTTCACCAGGTAAGAAACTGCAGCGCCGCAAAGGGCACCAGATGCAGCCGAAGGCGCTGCGGGCCATGCAAATACTTCTACCAGCAGCAGCAAGACGGCGTAATGCACCGCCGTGGCGATGCCGCCTGCCAGTGCGTACCTGAAAAAGACCATTGCGCTCCGATGTTGTGTTTCGGTGATTTTAGAGCGGGTTATCTATGACCCCAAAAACCCGTTATATTGAAAGCATGTTTGAAGTACTTGTCTATGTTTATGAAAACTACTGGCAAGGTGATGCCTGCCCCGAACTGCCACAACTGGGCCGCAAGCTCACAGCAGTGGGTTTTGAGGCCGATGAAATCCACCTGGCTCTGGTCTGGCTGGACGGCCTGAACCTGGCAGCACAAAGCACCCAGATCTGCCTGCCGCCGGGTGACTCGCAGGTATCCACTGCCGGCAGCAGCGTTGATAACGTTCAGGATCAGTCACCTGGCAGCCTGCGGGTTTACTCGACCATGGAGCAGGAGCACCTGGGCGCCGAATCACTGGGGTTTGTGAGTTTTCTGGAGTCGTCCGGTGTATTGCCGCCGCACATGCGCGAGATCGTCATTGATCGGGCCATGGCCTCACCCGGCAATCCGGTAGATCTGGATGACCTGAAGATCATCGTGCTGATGGTGTACTGGAGCTTCGGCGAAGAGCCTGATGCGCTGGTGCTGGATGAGCTGTGCGACGACGCTGAGCAGCGACGAGGACACTGATTCAGAATCTAGCTAGACGCTAGCCCCAGCGTTAGGGTCGTTCGGGTCTTCGTCTTTCCGGATGCCAGTCTTGACCAGATCTTCACGCTTGATGCCCAGCCACATCGCGATCGCCGCAGCCACAAACACCGAGGAATAGATACCAAACAAAATACCAATGGTCAGCGCCAGCGCAAAATAAAACAGGGTTGGCCCACCAAACAGCAGCATGGACATAACCATGATCTGCGTGCTGCCATGGGTAATGATGGTACGGCTGATCGTCGATGTGATGGCGTTGTCGATGATCTGTACCGTGTTCATTTTTCGGTAACGGCGAAAATTTTCACGAATACGGTCGAAAATCACCACGGATTCATTGACCGAATAGCCTAATACGGCCAGCACAGCCGCCAGCACAGCGAGCGAAAACTCCCACTGGAAAAATGCAAAAAACCCGAGAATGATCACAACGTCATGCAGGTTGGCGATGATGGCTGCAACCGCGTATTTCCACTCAAAACGAAAAGCCAGATAGACCATGATGCCCAGCACCACCATGCCAAGGGCTTTCAGGCCATCCTGAACCAGCTCTTCACCGACCTGCGGGCCGACAAATTCTGTACGCCTCAATAGCACCTCGCTGTCAACCGCTTTGAGTGCAGCCAACACCTTGTCGCTTTGCTGCGCTGTGGTCACGCCCTTTTGCGCTGGCAGGCGGATCATCACGTCTTTTGAGGTGCCAAAATTCTGCACCTGCACGTCGGTAAAACCAAGGCTTGAAACCGTGTTGCGGATCTTTTCAACCTCGGCTGTTTTGGTGTAGGCAACTTCCATGACGGTGCCACCCGTGAACTCAACCGACAAATGCAGGCCACGCGAGAACAGGAAAAACACCGCCAGCGCAAACGTGATGAACGAGATGGCGTTGAGAATCAGCGCATGCCGCATGAACGGAATGTCTTTGCGAATCTTGAAGAATTCCATGCCTTAAGCCCCCGTCTTTTCAATGCTCGGCGCTGTTGCACCGCGCCACACCGTACCGATAGACACCGACTTGAGCTTTTTCTGCCGCCCATACCAGAGGTTGACCAGGCCACGCGAGAAGAATACGGCAGAGAACATGCTGGTCAAAATGCCGATGCAATGCACCACCGCAAAGCCGCGCACCGGCCCGGAGCCAAAGGCCAGCAAGGCAATGCCGGCAATCAGCGTGGTGATGTTGGAGTCCAGTATGGTCGCCCAAGCACGCTCGTAGCCGGTGTGAATGGCCATCTGCGGTGAGGCACCGTTGCGCAGCTCTTCCCGCACCCTTTCGTTAATCAACACGTTGGAGTCAATCGCCATGCCCAGCGCTAGTGCCATGGCCGCCATGCCGGGCAGGGTCAGGGTGGCCTGCAACATTGACAGAATGGCCACCAGCAGCAGCAGGTTCAAGGCCAGTGCAATGCCCGAGATCATGCCAAACAGCATGTAATACCCGCCCATGAACAACACAATCACGGCGAAGCCCCAGGCCACACTGTGAAAGCCCTTGGAAATGTTTTCTGCACCCAGCGACGGGCCAATGGTGCGCTCTTCGATGATTTCCATGGGCGCGGCGAGCGAGCCCGCGCGCAGCAGCAGCGCCAGGTCATTGGCTTCCGTGACGCTCATCGAGCCGGAAATCTGGAAGCGGTTGCCCAGCTCGCCCTGAATCACCGGGGCGGTCAGCACCTCGCCCTTGCCCTTTTCAAACAGCAGGATAGCCATGCGTTTTTTCAGATTCTCGCGGCTGGTGTCACGCATGATGCGGCCACCCTTGGCATCGACCGTCAGGTCAACCTTGGGCTGCTGGGTTTGCGAGTCAAAGCCGGGTTGCGCATCGGTCAGATTTTCACCGGTGATGATGACCTGCTTCTTGACAATCACCGAGCGCCCATCGCGCTCCAAGTAGCGCTCTGAGCCAAACGGCACCGGGCCGGTGTTGTTTTCAGCGGCGCGGCCTTCTGCGCTGTCGTCCACCAGGCGCATCTCCAGCGTGGCCGTGCGGCCCAGAATATCCTTGGCCTTGGCAGTGTCCTGTACGCCCGGCAATTGCACCACGATACGGTCCAGTCCCTGCTGCTGTATCACGGGCTCGGCCACGCCCAGCTCATTGATGCGGTTGTGCAGCGTGACCATGTTCTGCTTCAGTGCCTGATCCTGAATCCGGCGTGCCGCCTCGGGCTTGATGCGGGCCACCAGACGGTACTCGGCGCCATCGGGCGCATCGGTGGTTTGCAAATCGGCGAACTGCTCCTGTATCAGGCCCTTGGTCGCCGCCAGCGTCTGGCTGTCCCTGAAACGGATTTCAATCGCCTGCGCGGTGCGGTTGATACCGGCGTGGCGGATGTTCTTTTCGCGCAGCAACAGGCGCAGGTCACCCGACAGGGATTCCGCCTTTTTACTCAAGGCGGCCTGCATGTCCACCTGCAACATGAAGTGGACACCGCCGCGCAAATCCAGCCCCAGGTACATGGGCGAGGCGTGTAGCGCGGTCAGCCAGGCCGGTGAGCGTGACAGCAGATTGAGCGCCACGATGTAAGGCGAGTCAGCAGGGTCAGGGCTCAATGCTTTTTGAATCGCATCCTTGGCCTTGAGCTGGGTGTCGGTGTTGTCAAAGCGAGCCTTGACCGAGTTGCCGTCAAAGGTAACTGCATCAGCCTTGATGCTCGCATCCTTGAGCGCCTGCTCTACGCGGGTAACCGTGGTGCTGTCAATCTTGACGACTGATTTTCTGCTCGACACCTGTACCGCCGGGGCTTCGCCAAAAAAGTTTGGTAGGGTGTAAATGATGGCGATCAGCAAAGCGACCAAAATAATGACGTACTTCCAGATGGGATAACGGTTCATGTGAAGACTGTTCCGGGAGGGCTGATGAAAATATGAAAGACACCATGAATGCGGCAAGCCCGCATCATGGCTACTGGCGCGCTACTTTTGGAAAGCGACGGCACCTTTTGGCAAGACCTGGACAATCGCGTTGCGCTGTAGTTGCACTTCAACACCTGCTGCGACCTCCAGCGTCAGGTAAGACTCACCGAGTTTGGTGATCTTGCCGAGCAGGCCACCGGAAGTGGCCACCTCGTCGCCCTTGGCGATCGCATCAATCATCAAGCGATGCTCTTTCTGCTTTTTCATCTGTGGGCGGATCATGAGGAAATACAGCACCACAAACATCAGCACCAGCGGCAGCATGCCGGTGAGCGAAGACAACATGTCACCACCACCCTCAGCGGCAGCAGGAGCGGTTTGAGCAAAGGCAGAAGAAATAAACACGGCAAACTCCACAATTTATAAATAACGACAGACGGGGAAATGAAGGCGAAAAATGCGCGATTCGCCTGGGGTTTTTGGGCTCTGACCCCAATAACCCCCGTGATTGTATGCGGGCAAAGTTAATAAACCCGTGTTACAGCGGTTCAACCGGGGTTTATTGGGAGTTATTGGCGTCAGACCCCAAAAACCCATCGAGCGCCAACCCAACCGCAGGGATACTCGGGCTGAGAGCGGGTTGAATGTCCTACCCGCGTTACAGTTGACGTTGACGACACGCAATCACATCAAGTAATCACGCTGCTGACCGGGCTAACGGTAATTTCAAATTCAGAAAGAGGTGCTTACTATGAATCTGCCAGATCGCGACGGAGACGGATACCTCACCGACATGGGCGCCTGGACCGAGGAGATTGGCCGGGCCATGGCCGATGCCGACGGCTATGAACTCGATGACACCAAATGGGCGCAGATCCTCAAGGCACGCGACTACTACGAAGAGTTCAGCAGCGTGCCCCCGATCCGCAAGTTTGCGAAATACCTGAACGAAGAACAAAACGCCGTCTTCAAACTCTGGATGACCGGCCCAATGAAACCGATCACCAAATACGGCGGTTTGCCCAAGCCTACAGGCTGCGTCTGACCCCAAAAACTCCGGTCAAGTCACCAGGTGCTGCGGCTTGCCCGCTGCCCAAGCGTCGATGTTATCGATCAGTTGGTCGGCGAGAAACTGCATTGCGCCATCGGAGGCCCACGCCACGTGCGGTGTGAGAATGAAATTGGGCCGCCGCACCTCGAGCAACGGGTGGCCGTTCTTTGGCGGCTCGACGGTCAGAACGTCAAAGCCAGCACCGGCAATCAGGCCTTCATCGAGCGCCTGGATCAGCGCCGCTTCATCGACCAGACCGCCGCGCGAGGTGTTGATCAGCAGCGCGTTGCGCTTCATCTTGCGCATCTGCTCGAGGCCGATCACGTTGCGCGTGCTCGGCGTCAGCGGGCAGTGCAGCGAGATCACGTCGCTCTCGGCCAGCACCTGCTCGAAGGGCGTGAACTCGACGCCCGGCATCTTCGGTGGCTCGTGGTCGGCGAAGATTACTTTCATGCCGAAGGCGCGCGCCAGCGTCGCGGTGCCCTGGCCGAGCACGCCCTCGCCGATGATCCCCAGCGTGGCACCGTACAGGTCGCCGATGTCGTGGCTGAAGAAACAGAACTGCTCCGACTTCTGCCACACGCCGGCTTCCACGTCCTGCCGATAGGCCAGCAGGTTGCGGCGCAGCGCCAGGATCAGCGCGAAGGCATGCTCGGGCACCGTGTGCACCGCGTAGTTTCGGATGTTCGCGACCGCGATGCCGTGCTCCTTGCAATAGGCCACGTCGATCACGTCGTAGCCGGTGGCCGCCACGGCGATCATCTTCAACTGCGGCAACTGCTTCAAGGTGTCGCCGCGCAGCGGTACCTTGTTGGTGATCGCCACCGTCGCGCCCAGCAGCTTGGCGACGATCTCGTCCGCCGAGGTCTTCTCGTGCTCGACATAGCGTTCGGCCTGCGCCGGCTTGCGGACCTTCGCCTTCAACGAGGCGCGGTCTAGGAAAACTACAGAGTGAGCCATCTTTTAAAACTCATTAAAAAAGTAAACACCGTTCGGGCTGAGCTTGTAGAAAATTCAACCGCATGAGACCAAGTATGACACCGAAAAGCGTCCTCAGAAACCATGTTCACTGTCTGCTATCACAATCGCAGCAGCTTACGAAGCATTGCCGGCAACTGCCAGCCTGCTCTGCAACTATTCCGGTTTGATGCCGCGCGCCGCAATGACGCCGCCCAGCAGGTCGGTGTCGGCCTTGATGCGGTTGGCCAGACCTTCGGCCGAGGTGCCCACCACCTGCCAGCCCTGCTGAAACAGTTTTTGCCTTATCTCGGGTGAGCGGGCGATCTCGCTGAACAGGGCGGACAACCGACTTGCCACCGGGTGGGGCAGAGAGTTCGGCGCGGCAACGGCATTCCATATCTCCAGGTTGAATCCCGGCACGCCGGCTTCAGCCATGCTGGCCACTTCCGGCACCAGCGTGCTGCGGCCGCTGGAAGTCACGCCGATGGCGCGCAGCTTGCCCGCTTTGATCTGGGCCAGCGCCAACGCCGGCGGCAACAGCGACAGTTGTAGTTGTCCGCCGAGCATGGCAGTGGCCACCTGGGCATAGCCGGGATAGGGCACATGCAGCGGGTTGATGTGGGTCTTGCCCTTGAGCAGCTCCATGCCGATATGGCCGACCGTGCCCACGCCGGGCGAGCCGTAGCTCCACTTGTCGCCGGCCTGGCGGGCCGCCGCAAAAAAGTCCTGGGCGCTGACCCCCGGCGATCCAGCGGGCAGCACCAGCACCAGCGGCGACACGCCGATCAGGCTGATGGGCGTGAGATCTTTGAGCGGGTCGTAGCCAAGTTTCGGGTTCAACAGCCGGGCAATCGTCAGGTTGCCATTGATCATGAGGCCGATGGTGTGGTCATCGGTGGCTTTGGCCACATAGTCGGCCGCGATATTGCCGCCGGCGCCGACCTTGTTTTCCACGATCACGGGCTGGCCCAGCGCCCGGGAGAGCGGCTCCGCCAGGGTGCGCGCGGTCAGGTCGGGCGAGGAGCCAGCGGGAAAGCCCACAATGATGCGCACGGCCTTGGTCGGCCAGGGCGGTGCAGCCATGGTCGTGGCCTTTTGCGCTTTCTGCGCGAACGACAGGGTGGCCAGAGTAGTGAGGACTATGACCAGAGTGGTGCGTCGTAGCACGGTGCAATTCATGAAAAATCTCCGCAGGTTTCAGTAGGGAAGCCATGGAGTTTGCCACATTCCAAAGGCAACCTGCTCGGGGATGGCCTGCGTGACGCGTTGGACCCCAAACATAAATAGTTCATACTCTGTTCATGCCCTCATTCGACGCCCTTCACTATCCCTATGCCTCACGCCGCAACGTGGTCTACGCCAATAAGGGCATGGTCGCGACCTCGCAACCGCTGGCTGCCCAGGCCGGCCTGCAAGTGCTGCAGTCCGGCGGCAATGCCATTGATGCGGCCATCGCCACCGCCGCTGCGCTGACGGTGGTCGAGCCCAGCGCCAATGGCATCGGCGGCGACGCCTTCGCTCTGGTCTGGCACCAGGGCAAGCTGCATGGCTTGAATGCCAGCGGCCCGGCGCCGCGCGGCATGACGCTTGAGAAACTCACATCCCAGGGGTTGACCGAAGTGCCAAAATACGGCCCTTTGCCAGTCACCGTACCCGGAACGCCGGCAGCCTGGGCGGCCATGGCAGAACGCTTTGGCCGACTGCCGCTGCGCACCGTCATGGCGGGTGCGGTTGAACTTGCACGTAACGGGTTTCCGGTTTCCCCCTCTGTGGCCTTTGGCTGGCAGCAGGCAACCAAATTGTTCCGCGAGCAGTTCAAGGCGCCGCACTTCAAGTCGTGGTTTGACACCTTTGCGCCCGAGCGCGCACCCGAAGCCGGTGAAATGTGGCGCTCCAACGGGCACGCCGACACCTTGCAAGCCATTGCCGAGACCAATGCGGAAGCTTTTTATCGTGGCCCCCTGGCCGAAAAAATCGCCGCCTTTATCCAGTCGGCTGGTGGTTACCTCGGGGCACAAGACCTGGCTGATTTCAAGGTCGACTGGTGCGACCCCATCAGCGTGAATTACCGGGGCTACGAGGTCTGGGAAATCCCGCCCAACGGCCACGGCCTGGTGGCCTTGATGGCGCTGAACATCCTCAAGGGCTTTGACTTTAGCGAGCGTGACAACGTGCTCACACACCACCACCAAATAGAAGCCATCAAGCTGGCTTTTGTGGACGGCCTGGCGCACATTGCCGACCCGGCGCACATGCGGGTGTCGGTGGCAGACCTGCTGTCGGATGCCTATGCCGACGAGCGTCGCGCTCTGATAGGCCAGCAGGCCATCCACCCCACCCCCGGTGAGCTGCCCCATGGCGGCACCGTCTACCTCAGCACCGCCGACGGCGAAGGCAATATGGTGTCGTTCATCCAAAGCAATTACATGGGCTTCGGTTCCGGCATGGTGGTGCCCGGTACCGGCATCGCCTTGCATAACCGCGGCAACAATTTTTTATTGGAAGCCGGGCATCCAAATTGCCTCGCGCCTGGCAAGCGGCCGTATCACACCATCATTCCCGGCTTCCTGACCCGGAACGGTCAGGCCGTGGGCCCGTTTGGCGTGATGGGCGGCTTCATGCAACCCCAGGGGCATGTGCAGATGGTGATGAACACTGTGGATTTCGGCCTGAACCCGCAAGCCTCGCTGGACGCGCCACGCTGGCAATGGGAAAGCGCCAAACGCGTCAACATTGAACGCGCCACGCCCGAACACATCTTCCACGGGCTGGCACAGCTGGGGCACGACGTGGCATGGTCCAACAACCGGATGGCCTTCGGGCGCGGCCAAATCATCTGGCGCAATGCGGATGGCGTGCTGTGCGGCGGCACCGAACCGCGTACCGATGGCGCGATTGCGGCGTGGTGACGCCGCCGGGGGCAGGCTGTAGAAACCAAAAAAAGGCTCAAACCTACCCCACGCGCTCCACAACCAGACCTGCGACAGTGAAGCTTTCGCCGTTTTCAAGGTAGCGAAAATCAGCGTCGTTTTCAGTCACCAGCACTGCAGGTGGATCAAAGTCCAGGCAACTGGCTGCAATCACAGCGTCAGGTAGTTTTAACTTACCACCGTTTTCGCCAGCGGGAGGCCCGCCAGCCGCAGCCGCGCGATGCAACGAATCCGCACGCAAGGTGGCAGCGCGATCAAGCACGACCTCACTGACGTCAACCACTATCAACAGTGGATCTCCGAACATCTCATTGAATTGAGCTTCTGCGGCAACGACCCATTGAGGATCCGTTAGCCTGCGCGCGCCCACCATGCATTCGGCTACACAAATGCCGCTGGTGGCGCGGGCTGCGAGCGGATATTTCTGTACCAAAGCCGCCAGATCGGCTCGCACCTTGGCCTGTTTGGCAGCATCGCCCAGTACCAAATGACTCCAGACGTTAGAGTCAATCAATAAAACCTGCGCCATTACCGCCCCTTGCCGGTGGACGGATCACGGTGGCTCCATGTTTGCCGCTCCGCACGCAAGAAGGCACTTAGCTCTGACGAATCCGCACCCGGCAAGGTCGGACGGTCTTTGCGAAGCAATTGTTGCCAACTCTTTTGGCTACCCACCAGGTCTTTGCCGGTGGATATAGCCTCGACCAATTCATCAATCTGACCCATAAGCGGAGCCAGCTCAGCGCGTATGCGCGTCCGCAAACGGCCAAGAGAACGCGGGTCAAGCTCCAAGTCTTGCTGTGATCCCAAAAGGTTCTGAACAGCCTGCGCAGCAAGGATACCGAGCGCTACCAACTGTCTATGTGAGGGACTGTTTCGAGAGAATGCAGGCCATGGAAGTTCGAGGATTTTTTTATGCACATCTCTTGGACCAAACAGTCCGCGGGATTGAAACTCTTTTATCGCGCGATTTACATAGCCGCAATTCAAGTAGCACTCGACAAAATGTGCCTCATCCTCAGAGGTCACAAACAAGATATATGTTTTATGGTCAGCCAATAGACGACAGCTGTCCCGACAAACATCAAGAGCGACAGCAGAGGCATCAGTTCCAGATGCCGTATACATCACTGCCCATTTCGCATTTACAGGCTGCTGGGTTAGCTTGCTTTGCCAATCCAGCCAGTCAGTCAAACTAGCTTTCTGCTTCTTGGCACTGTCACTGCGCCGCTCACTCCAAAGCTTTTCACATTGACTGAACCAGCGCGCCGCTTCAATGTCACCGCGTTCGGTGAGTTCGGCAGAATCGAGCAACCGGAACTTCCGCGAGCCAGACATTGCCGCATCAGCAGCGTCGTTGTCGTCATCTACGACCAAGGGCAATGCAACCAGAGGCGGGTTCACCATCGCAAACGGCAAAACATTGCGGGCAAGCGCGGTGCGGTACAGGTAGCGCCCCTGCATCTGGCCGGTTAGCGAGATGCCATCCCAGGGTTTTTTAGCGCCGTCAAAAGCCAACGGATGGGTACGTATATTGACAATGCGATCACGCACGTTGGTCGCGGCATTGATGGCACCGCCTTGGGGTTCAATAAAGTAAAAGGCACGTGGGACTATGGTTGCACCCTGCTTGAAGCGCGGCGCATAAGCATTGCCGCCGCTGCCGCCCTGAATTTTTTGTTGCACCAGTGCCGAGCGTTTTTTGCGGCTTTCTGCGTTACCCAATTCCTGAAAATACCAGCGTGTCGGCTGCTCCGCAAGAAAACTTTTGGCATCAGCCCAATGCATATGCGGTCGTGGCAACTTGCCCGAAAAAACTTCGCCCAGAATGCCATTTTTTGGCAGGCTACGGGCTCTTCGCGCAGCGTCATTTTCAGCGTGCGAGGCAGTTGCCATCAGCACACAGGACGGCACGTTAAACAACGGTTTAACACCGTCCAGGTCCCACACCTCGGTCAGTTTGAAACCGCTGGCCTCGCCGCTACGCACATTGGCGTGCTGGTCAGCCGTCAAAAAGGCGCGTGGTAGTACGAATGCAAGCTGCGCACCATCTTTGGCCAAATACTTTCCGCAATGCGCCAGAAACAGGGCCGCCAGATCAACGTGCGCGTTGTTGGCTTTTGAAGCCGGCATCAAGCCGTAGTGACGCGCCATCTGCCGCACATCGCTTTGGTAATCACCACTGGTGATGTCTGCATAAGTCAACCATGGCGGGTTAGCCACGATGGCATCAAACACGCGGTACATGAACACCGGCTGGTAGTTGTTTTGCAAGACAAACTTCCAGATCGAGTCACGCCCCGCAAGCTTGGCTTTGCGCATGGCGCAATACACCAGATAAAGCTCTCCAACGTTTTGTTGCTCCAGGTCCACCGTGGGAATACGCCTGCGCAGCGCAACATCAAAGCGCTCGTAGGGGATTTGTTCATCAAGCTGCAGGTCAATCAAATGCTGGGCCAGATCAATGGCTTTGGTGAAGTTATCCGGCTGCCCAAGAAAGGGCGCTACATCCAGGGAGATTTTTTCATCATCCACGGCAACCCGGAAGTGATGGCCGGTGGTAAACATGGTTTTTTGTCCTTCACCTTGTGACAAAAACAAGGTGTTGGCCAAATAAACATTCAAGGTCACTGGCGCACTGGCGCGCGACACCGACTCGCCAAACGCCAATAGCAAGGTCGTCTTGGCAATTTGTACCGACAGCGGGTGAACGTCAATGCCCTTGATCTGGTTGGCCATTTGCTGCACCGGCATGTCGGGCCAATCGGCACGAAAACGCGCCGCCAAAGCGCGCAGAAAGGAACCGGAGCCACACGCCGGGTCGAGCACCTGAGAGTGTCTTTCAAGATGCAGGTCTGCCACCACACGCTCGCACAGCCAGTCTGGCGTGTAGTACTCGCCAAGGGCGTGACGGGTATCAATGTCTATCAACTCCTGATAAACCCCTTTGAGAATGTCCTCCTCAACGTCAGTAAAGTCGTATTCGGTGATCTGGTTGTAAAGCTCCCGCAAGGCAGGTGCAATTTTCGGAAACACAACGGGGTCTGATATCCAGTAGAAGAAGTCACCTTCAACAAAGTTCGCCACGTTAAGAGCGTTGAATGCTTCGCCCGTCAAAATACGGCGCAACTCGTCATCGCTAGGGTGGGCCGCCGGCTTCAATACCGCATAAGCCAGCAACTTGGAAAACGCACTTAAATAGGTGTGCACCAGATAAACTGATCGCCTGTCGTCGAACTTGCCATAAGCGAGTTCAAGAAATTTCTGCCACTGTTCAAAAGCCACATGCACGGGTGATACCACATCAGGCGCAGGCATCACGCTCTGCATCGCCTGCACGGTATTGATGAACGCTCGTGAAGTGTCACCAAAATCCAGCTGAATTTCATTCAGCGTTGCACGCCGTTTGGTGGAACGAAACAACAGCCGATCAAGAAAATAGAAGAATTGTTCTTCGTTGTCGCGTTTGAGCTCGAAGTCTTCCACCTTGCGCAAACCAAGACGGGTGGGCGTTTGCTGGCCCAGCAACAAATTAATGTCTGGCGCATAACTGCGCCAAATGCGCCCATCGGTAGCAATGAGTACAAAGTCATAACGCTCGCCGCTATGCCACTTTCCCGTCAAATATTCGGCTAGCTGGTCCTCTGCGTGGCGACCGGTTTTAGTGAGATCTTTTTCCCATTCGATGATGACGTTGCTATACGCAATATCTGCGTAACCTCGTTTGGGAACGCCATGACGTGGAATATTAAAGATTGTCTTCTCACCCCCTGCAGCCATTTGATCAACCACTGAGCGAGACTGCGCACTGTCCTTAAACAAGCGCAGCAAGAGATTCTGAAACCGCAGTTTTTTGGCCTCTTCGCTGTTTGACCCCTTTAGCGCGACAAGGTAGTCAACAATCTCTTCAGAGACTTTGGAGTCAATCATTGAAGTTATCCGTCAGAATTTTTTCGTCCATAGCAGGCAACTATATAGCAGCCCTCAAGTCCCGGCCCACTCCTATAGCCTACGTCGCCGTCGAACGCATCAAAGCGCCTTGCCCAACCTGGCAACGCCCTCTTCTATCTTTCCCACATCCGCCGTGGCAAAGCTCAGGCGCAGCGTTGATGCATCGGGGTTGCTGGCGTAAAACGGCGCGCCAGGCACAAAGGCGACGAGTTGCTCGATGGCTTTTTTGGCGAACGCACTGGCATCGCTCATTTTGCCGTTGGCACCCGTGAGGCGTGCCCAAAAGAACAGGCCGCCCTGCGGCTGGGTAAATTCAATCGCCTCGCCCAGCTCTCGCTTGAGCGCTTGGCCCATGGCTGCTGCGCGTTCGGCGTAAACCTTGCGCACATTGGCGAGTGTGGCGGGCATACGGCCGGCTTTTAAATATTGCGATGCGGTGGCTTGCGCAAAGGTGCTGGTGTGTGCGTCGCTGAACTGCTTGCACATGACAGCATTGCTCAGCAGCTCGGCGGGCACGATCATCCAGCCGATGCGCAGGCCAGGCGACAGCACCTTGCTTAACGAGCCGCAATAAGCCATCAACTCTCTGGAGCCGGGCACGCTGGCGCTCAAAGCCAGCAGCGATGGTGGCGGCACCGCGTTGAAGTACAGGTCACCATAGGGGTCGTCCTCAACAATCAGTGTTTGATATTTGACGGCCATCGCCAGCACCTTTTTGCGGCGCTCCAGACTGAGCAGCGCGCCGCTGGGGTTACCGAAGGTGGGGATGAGATAAACAAACTTGGGTTTATGCTGGGCGATGAGCTTTTCAAGCTCGTCGGTATCAACACCGTTGGCATCAATCGGTGCGCTGATGAGCTCTGCACCGTACAGCCGAAAGCACTGGATGGTGGCCAGAAAGGTGGGCCCTTCAACAATCACTTTGTCACCCGACGAAATCATGGTTTTGCCCAGCAGATCAAGCGCCTGCTGGCTACCGGTGGTGACGATCAGGCCGTCGGGGCTGACATCGACCCCCTTGCAGCCCATGAAGGCGGCGAGCTGCTCGCGCAGCGGGTTGTAGCCTTCGGTTGCGCCATACTGTAGCGCGGTGCCGGGCTCGTCCGTCAGCGCCTTATTGACTGCCTCTTTGATGCCTTCGACATCGAACATGGCGCTGTCGGGAAAGCCGCCTGCAAAGCTGATGATGCCGGGCTTGCCGAGCAGCTTGAACAGTTCACGGATGGCAGAGGTTTCGACGTTGTTGAGGCGGTCGGCAAATGGCAGGGGCATGGCGGTCTCTCTTTCTGCTGAGCATTGTCGCCAATTTGCGTGCAGCTTTCCTGCGTTGCGGGCAAAATCCATCGGCTCAGCAGTCCGTTTCGCGGCATTGTGCTGGTGCCGGTTCTTTCCGGCAGTGGTTTGTTGATTTACTTTATTTGAGGAGCATGCATGATCGAAAAACACATGGACATCCCCTGCGCCGATGGTGCGATGAACAGTTTTGTGGTTTACCCCGAAGAAGGCGGGCCGCACCCGGTGGTGCTGTTTTATATGGATGCACCCGGCAAGCGCGAAGAGTTGCACGACATGGCGCGGCGTATTGCGGCGGTGGGCTACTACGTGGTGCTGCCCAACCTGTATTACCGGCGCTCGCGCGACTTCTGGCTGACCGAACGCACAGAGGCGTTGATGGGCGTGATGTTTGAACACATGAACTCGCTCACCAACGCCATGGTGGTGCGTGACACCGAGGCCATGCTGGGTTTTATAGATACCCAGCCGCAGGCCGACGCCAGCCGCGTGGGTGCGGTGGGCTACTGCATGAGCGGCCCGTTTGTGATGGCCGCCGCCGCTGCCCTGCCCAAGCGCATCAGCAGCATTGCCAGTATTCACGGTGCCAATCTGGTGACCGACCGCGACGATTCCCCGCACCGGATGGCACCACTGATTGGCTGCGAAAGCTACTTTGCCTGCGCCGAGACCGACCGCTGGGCACCGCCCGAGCTTGTGCAAACCCTGCAAGAGGCACTGATGGCCGGCGGCACGCCGCACCGCATCGAGTGGTACCCGGGGACCGAGCACGGCTTTGTGTTCCCCAGGCGCGTAGGGATTTACCACCAGGCGGCTGCCGAACGGCACTGGGAGCGGCTGTTTGACCTGTTCCGCCGCACGCTGCAGGGCTAGACCGATCCCCGACCGTGCGCGCCTGCTGCACGCCACACCCCTCAGGTGGGCGCGCTGATTGACTCGCTGGCCTCACAGCGCAGTCAGTGTGTCGCTGCAATAATTTTGTGCTGCGCGGCGATGAGCGCACCCTGTGCGCTGCGACGCAGGGTACAACTCTGAAGGCGGGGTAGTTTGTCGAGGCTGTCCGGTTAACTCCTTAAAGATAGTAATTTGACTTAACTACTTTTAAGGCGTATATTTACTTAACTACTTTAAAGGCGTACCATATGTATCCGGTTGATACCCCCCAACAACTGCGCACTATCTTGCGAACGCTGCGCCAGGCAAGCGGGTTAACGCAAGCGCAACTAGGCCAGCGGCTTGATGTCACTCAAAAACGCATCGCACGCATTGAGGCTGCGCCAGAAGTCACTTCATATGACCAGATTGCACGCATGGTCACAGCAATGGGCTACCGGCTAGTCATTGAAGAGCCTACTCATCACAAAGTAGCTGAACCAGCTACTAAATTTGGAGGCGAGACATGGTGAGCTTTCGTCGTACCCGCACCGCCCCACAAGACAAAACACTGGGGGTATGGGCTAACGGAAAAATCGTAGGAATGTGGTCAACTGTTGATGGAGAGCATCGGTTTCAGTATGCTGAAAATTGGCTCACATCAACCGCCTCTCGCCAGCTATCACTCTCGCTACCCTTCACGCCTTCAAATGTTGCGCATCGTGGTGCGGTTGTGAAAGATTTTTTTGATAACTTGTTGCCGGATAACGATGCCATCAGGCGCAGGCTGCGGGACAAATTTAGAACCGGCAGTACCGACACATTTCCCCTGCTTGAGGCTATTGGTCGTGACTGCGTGGGCGCGGTGCAGCTTTTGCCGAAAGGATTAAAACCAAAAGGTTTTGACCGTATTGATGGCGTAGCGTTAGACGAGGCAGGCGTAGAGCACGCCATCAACAGTGCAGTGACGGGCACAAGCGCTATCGGGCAATTGGAGCTAGATGATTTTCGAATTTCAATTGCAGGTGCGCAAGAAAAAACCGCCCTGCTCTGGCATGACAAGCAATGGATGCGGCCTGTGGGCGCAACACCCACCACACATATCTTCAAGCTACCGCTCGGCCTGATTGGCAATATGCGGGCAGACATGAGCAGCTCGGTAGAAAACGAATGGTTGTGCGCACAAATTCTTGGCGCACTGGGCTTGCCAGTGGCGCAGTGCGAGGTCACCACTTTCGGTGCGCGTAAAGTGCTCGTCGTCAAACGGTTTGACCGCGAACTGCAACTACCACCGGGCAAACCGCCGTGGCTAGCCAGGTTGCCCCAAGAAGACTTTTGTCAGGCGCTCGGAGTGTCCGGCGAAAAAAAGTACGAGTCAGAGGGCGGCCCTGGCATTCGGGCTATCTTGCGACAGCTCGGTACCAGTACAAACGCCGACGCAGACAAACTGACCTTCATCAAAGCCCAACTGGCCTTCTGGCTCATGGCTGCAACCGACGGCCATGCCAAAAACTTCTCGATCTTTTTAGAACGCGGCGGTGGCTTTCACATGACACCACTTTACGATGTGCTGTCACTCTGGCCCATCATCGGCAATGGGGCTAACCAGGTTAGCCCGCGCCGCGCAAAGCTGACAATGGCTTTGAAAGGTAAAAATACGCACTACCACCTGATTGAGATTCATGCCCGGCATTTTCAAGCGCTGGCGCTGCAAAGCGGCGTACCCGGCGCGTTCGATGAGATGGTGGGGCTAGTGCTGCAAACGCACGATGCGCTGGAGCGTGTGGCTGCGCAGTTGCCCAAAGGTTTTCCGCAAAAGGTCTTTAACCCGATACGCAAGGGCATGATGGCGCAGGCTGAAAAGTTTATGGATGAGATTTGATTGATGAAAACAACCGATATTACCGCCATCTTCGCCACTCTCAAAGCCGCCAACCCGATGCCGGTGACCGAGCTTGAATACACCAGCGTGTTCGAGTTGCTGTGCGCCGTGTTGCTGTCGGCACAGGCGACAGACGTGAGCGTGAACAAGGCTACGCGCAAGCTGTTTCCAGTGGCGAATTCACCGCAGGCGATGCTTGACCTGGGGCTGGATGGCGTTGAGAGTTACATCAAAACAATTGGGCTTTTTCACAGCAAGGCCAAACACCTGCTGAAGACCTGCGCGATGCTGGTTGACCTGCATGGCGGCCAGGTGCCGCGCATGCGTGAGGCACTTGAAGCGCTGCCCGGTGTGGGCCGCAAAACGGCGAATGTGATTTTGAATTCAGCTTTTGGCGAGGCAACGATGGCGGTCGACACGCACATCTTTCGCATCGGCAACCGCACCGGCCTGGCACCGGGCAAAACGCCGCTGGAGGTTGAACTGAAACTGCTCAAACGCATTCCACCCGAATACCTGGTGGACGCGCACCACTGGCTGATTTTGCATGGGCGTTATGTGTGTGTCGCGCGTAAGCCGATGTGCTGGCAATGCGCGCTGGCGCCATACTGCGACTACACGCCCAAGACGCCTATGCCGGCGTGAGCCCGTTCGAACTGCACTGTCTGGGTTCGGTGCTGGGCTCTTCAATGACCCCCTGGGCCACAAAGGCATCAATCTCGCTGTCCTGGTAGCCGTATTCCCTGAGCAGTTCACGCGAGTGTTCGCCCAGCAGCGGGGCCGGGCGCGTGATCTGGGTGGGTGTTCTGGAGAATTGCACCGGGCAGCCAATCGCCTTGGTCGGCCCGGCCTCGGGGTGCACCAGGTCCACCACCATGTTGCGCGCCAGGGTTTGCGGGTGTGACAGGGCCTCGCCGATGGTGTGCACTGGACCCACCGGCACTCCGGCTGCATCAAACGCAGCCACCCAGTCGGCTTTGTCGCGCGTGATCAGGATGGCATCCATCACGCGCGTGAGCGCAGAGAGGTTCTGCATGCGTGCCGTGTTGGTCAGAAAACGTGGATCGTCGCGCCACTCGAGATGACCGAGCACATCGGCAACACGTTCCCAGTTGGACTGGTTGGCACCCCCGATGTTGATCCAGCCGTCACGCGTGCGAAACGCCTGGTAGGGCGCGCTCAACAAATGCGCCGAGCCAGTCGGGCCGGGTGACTCGCCGGTGGCGAAATAGCTGGCGGCATGCCAGTAGGTTTGCTGCAGCGCGGCCTCCATCAGCGAGGTCTCGACCATCTGGCCCAAACCGGTTTTAAGCTTGTAGGCGTAAGCCGCCGTGATGCCGACCACCGCCAGAATGCCGGCATTGATGTCGGCCACCGAGTTGCCGGTTTTCACGGGCGGACCGCCGGGCTCGCCGGTGACCGACATCAGGCCGGCGAAGCCTTGCGCGATCAGGTCAAAGCCACCCTTGTCGCCGTAAGGACCGTCGCGACCATAGCCGGAGACGGCACAGTAAATCAGGCCCGGGTTCACCTGGGACAAGACGTCGTAGCCCACCCCAAGTTTTTCCAGCGTGCCTCGTCGGTAGTTTTCGGTCAGCACATCGGCCTCCTTGACCATGCGCAACAGAATCTCGCGGCCTTGGGGCTCTTTGAGGTTCAGCGCGATGCCGCGCTTGTTGCGGTTCAGAATCATGAAGGGCGCCGAGACGCCATTGACGCGCGGTTCGCGGTAGCTGCGCGAGTCGTCGCCACCTGGCAGTTTCTCGACCTTGACCACGTCTGCGCCCATGTCGGCCAGCATCATGCCGCAGGTGGGTCCCGCCATGATTTGTGCCAGTTCAAGCACACGCATGCCAGCCAGCGGCCCGGTGTGTGCGACCGTGGCCCTCATCAACGTCCTTTCCAGACCGGGGGGCGCTTCTCGACGAAGGCACTCACGCCTTCGTGGAAATCATCACTGCCATAAGAGCGCCGGATCAGGTCTTCATCATGCGGTAAATCATGCACCACCAAGCAGCGCAGGCCCTCCTTGACCACGCTTTGCGTGACCGGGGCCAGGGTGCTCAGGCGTTGGCACAGCTTGACCAGTGCGTCATCAATCTCACCGGGCTGATTGATCTGCAAGAGAAACCCGCAGGCCAGCGCTTCGTCGGCCGTGAGGATGTCCGCCAGCATCAGCATGCGCTTGACGCGCGGCAGGCCGAACACAGCACACAGTCGCGCCAGGTTGGCCACCGACAGGCAGTTGCCCAGTGTCTTGGCAATCGGCACGCCAAAGCGCGAGCCCGGTGTGCCGATGCGGAAGTCGCAGGTCGTGGCAATCGCCAGGCCGCCACCAATGGCCCAGCCCTCGATCACCGCCACGGTGGGCATGGGCAGCGATTCGAGCTTGTGGATGCACTGGTCGATCTGCTGCTCGTAGGCCACGCCGTCCTCGCCGCTCCTGAAAGCCTTAAACTGCTCGATATCGGTACCGGCCACAAAAGCCACGCCGCCAGCACCGCGAAACGTGACCACCCGCACCGAGCTGTCGGCCAGAAGCTGATCGCAGATCTGGCCGAGCCGCTCGTACATGGCCCAGGTCATGGCGTTGCGTGCCGCGGGGCGATCGAAGACCACCGATGCCACGCCGCCTTCGATGTTCAGATGAACCGCACCATCACTCATGCTGCGACTCCCGTTGGCCGACGGGTCGGTTCAGACCGATCAAAAAAAACGAGGTTCATGCATCGCCCTTGACAACGGAGGGAAGAATGCCTCAGGCAGCCTTACGCAGCGGCACCACGGCAGCGTGACTGGAAAAATAATCCATCGCAGCCTGCACGCCCGAGCCGGCGAGCTTAACACCGGCGAGCTTGAGACCCATCTCGCAACCCGACAGCGCCGCCATCAGGGTCAAATCATTGCAGTCACCCAGGTGGCCGATGCGAAACATCTTGCCCTTGACCTTGCCGAGACCCGTACCCAGCGAACAGTCAAAGCGCTCATAAATAATTTTGCGCACAGCATCGGCATCCACACCTTCGGGTGTCATCACGCCAGTGAGTATGGGCGAATACACGGCTGGGTCAGCGCACTGGATCTGCAGGCCCCAGGCACGCACCGCAGCGCGCACGCCTTCGGCCCAGCGCAGGTGGCGCGCAAACACCACGTCCAGCCCGTGCTCAAGCAGCATGTCGCAGGCTTCATTGAGGCCGTAGAGCAAATTGGTGTTGGGCGTTGATGGCCAATAGCCCGACTTGTTCATCGCTATGATCTCGTCCCAGGCCCAGAAGGCCTTGGGGAGTTTGGCCGTCTTGCTGGCTTCAATGGCTTTGGCAGAAATCGCGTTGAAGCTGATGCCGGGCGGCAGCATCAGGCCTTTTTGTGAGCCGCTGATGCTCACGTCAACACCCCACTCGTCGTGGCGGTAGTCGGCGCAGGCCAGGCCGGAAATGGTGTCGACCAGCAGCAGCGCCGGGTGCTTGGCGGCATCAATCGCCTTGCGCACGGCAGCGATGTTGCTGGTGACACCGGTGGAGGTTTCGTTATGCACCACGCACACCGCCTTGATGCTGTGCTGTGTATCAAGCTTCAGGCGCTCTTCAATCAAACTGGCCTGCACGCCGTGCCGCCAAGGCTCTGCCCCAAGGGTGGTGATGATTTCAGCTTTAAGCCCCAGGCGGGCAGCCAGCTTTTGCCACAGCGCTGCGAAATGGCCAGTCTCATACATCAGCACATGGTCACCCGCGCTGAGTGTGTTGACGAGTGCCGCCTCCCACGCGCCGGTGCCCGAAGCCGGGTAAATGATGACGGGCTGCCTGGTCTGGAAAACTTTTTTAATGTCAGCCAGCACCTTCAGGCCCAGCGCCGCAAACTCGGGGCCACGGTGGTCAATGGTGGGCAGGCTCATGGCCCGCAAAACGCGGTCTGGTACCGGCGAAGGGCCGGGGATTTGCAAAAAATGTCTGCCGGTGGGGTGAAAGTCAAGCGTCAACATACGCGGATTCTCCAGAAAATAGTTGCTATTTTTTGCATACAAAATTTATTTGTCAATCAAATAAGGATTAATCAAAGGGTAAACGCAGAGTAAACGCTGAATTTGACAGCAATAATTTTTGCATACAAAATTTACCCATGCAACAACGATGAACGCCAAAGCATGAACGCCCCGCTGCCCCTGAAAGTTACGCGCAACGTTGCAGCGCGCGCCTATGACTTGGTTGCCAAAGTCAGCAATGAAGTCGCTGGCAAGTTGGTCGCACGACTAGTCGAAGAGACACAAGGCGAGGTGCTTTTCTCAAACGCTGACAAGGGCCGTTACGCCACCGACGCATCGATTTACCAGGTCATGCCTGTGGGTGTTTTTCTGCCCCGCACTGCTGACGAGGTGAAAACAGCGCTGGCCATTTGCCGCGACCTGAATGTTCCCATCATTGCGCGCGGTGGTGGCACCAGCCAGTGCGGGCAAACCGTGGGCGCAGGGCTGGTGATTGACCACGCCAAATACCTGCGCAATATTTTGAATGTCGATGTGGAACAGCGCAGCGCAGAGGTCGAACCTGGCATCGTACTGGACCACCTGAACGCCGCTCTCAAAAAACACGGCCTGTGGTTTCCGGTTGATGTGTCGACCAGCGCGCAGGCCACGCTGGGCGGCATGGCGGGCAACAACTCTTGCGGCAGCCGCAGCATCGCCTACGGCAACATGGTGCATAACGTGTTGGGCATAAGGGCTTGGCGCTCGGATGGCGGCCTGCTTGAGCTGGGGCGCATGGATGCCGCCAGCGGCGAAGCGCGCGCACTGGGTAGCTACGTCAAGACCCTGTCAGATGCCCTGCTGCCAGAACTTGTTGCGCACTGGCCCAAAGTGATGCGCCGCGTGGCGGGCTACAACCTCGACATCTTCAACAACCAGAGCGAAAAACCTTACACGCAGGACGGCTCGGTCAATCTGGCGCACCTGCTGGTGGGTAGCGAAGGCACGCTGGGCCTGACCAAATCATTGAAGCTGCGCCTCGCCGAACTGCCGCGCAGCAAGGTGCTGGGCGTGGTGAACTTCCCGACCTTTTACAAGGCGATGAATGCGGCCCAGCACATCGTCAAAATCGGTGACGGCACGCTGACGGCGGTTGAGCTGGTAGACCGCAGCATGATTGAGCTGTCACTGCAAAACCCGGTTTTTGCAGCCACCGTACGCAGCGCGCTGATTGGCCAGCCCGACGCCATACTGCTGGTCGAATTTTCAGGCGCATCAAAGACCGAGCTGATAGCCAAAATCAGACAACTGGTCGAGCTGATGGGCGAGCTGGGCCTGCCGGGTTCAGTGGTTGAAATGATTGACGATGCACCGCAAAAAAACCTATGGGAAGTGCGCAAGGCGGGCCTGAACATCATGATGAGCCTCAAGGGTGATGGCAAGCCGGTGAGTTTTATTGAAGACTGCGCCGTACCACTGGAGCATCTGGCCGAATACACCCGTGCACTGACAGAGGTTTTCAGAAAACACGGCTGCAAAGGCACCTGGTATGCCCACGCATCGGTCGGTACGCTGCATGTGCGGCCTATCCTCGATATGCGTCGCCAGGGGGCCGAAAAAATGCGCGCGATTGCCGAAGAAGCATCCGCACTGGTACGCCACTACAAGGGTGCCTACAGCGGCGAGCACGGCGATGGTCTGTGCCGTGGCGAGTGGATCAAGTGGCAGTTCGGCCCCAAGATCACACAAGCGTTTGCGCAAATCAAAAACCATCTTGACCCGCTCAATCTGCTGAATCCGCGGCGCATGATTGACCCGCCAAAAATGGACGACACAACGCTGATGCGCTTTCCGCCCAGCTACCAGGTCATAGCGCTTAAAACCGCGTTCGACTGGAGCGCATGGAACGTACAGAACAACCCGGTCACCGGACAGACCAGCGCGCCCGGCAGCGGCGGCGATCCGGCCAACGGTTTTGCAAAAGCCGTCGAGATGTGCAACAACAATGGCCTTTGCAGACAGTTCGATGCCGGCACCATGTGCCCCAGCTACCGCGTGACGCGCGACGAAAAGCATACGACGCGGGGCCGGGCCAATACGCTGCGACTGGCTTTGAGCGGTCAGTTGCAGGGCCTCCAGGCGGAAGATGCCCTCACCAGCGAAGCCGTCAAAGACGCGCTCGATTTATGCGTCGGCTGCAAAGGTTGCAAACGCGATTGCCCCACTGGTGTGGACATGGCCAAAATGAAGGTCGAGTTTTTGCACCACTACAAGGCCAAGCACGGCTACAGCTTCAAAGACAAGCTCATCGCCTACCTGCCCGACTACGCGCCATGGGCCAGCCGTTTTGCGCCCTTGCTCAACCTACGCGACAAGCTACCGGGCCTGGCCTTTTTGAGTGAAAAGTTAATCGGCTTATCTGCCAGGCGCACTTTGCCGCAATGGAAGAGAAGAACTTTTTTCAATACGCCACATGACACAGCCACGCGCAGCGAAGTATTGGCAGCCAGCAAACCCGTGGTACTGTTTGTCGACACTTTTAACGCTTACTTCGAGTCTGAAAATGCCAGCGCGGCATTAAAGGTGTTGCAGGCCGCGGGCTATACCGTACACATCGCCAGCAAGGTACAGCCAGACGGCAAAAGCCTGTGCTGCGGCCGCACCTATCTGGCCAGTGGCATGGTCGATAAAGCAAAAGCCAAAGCCCGCGAGGTGGTGGACGCTTTGGCCCCCTTTGCCGAAAAAGGCATCGCCATCGTCGGGCTGGAACCATCGTGCCTGCTCACGCTACGCGACGAAATGCTGGTGATGGGCCTGGGCGATGCCGCAAAAACGATTAGCCAGCACGCCTGGCTGCTGGAAGAGTTTTTGGCACGCGAGGCCACTGCCGGCAAGCTGGACGCGCTCAAAGCCGCTTTAAAGCCAATCACACAGCCCATCCTGCTACACGGCCACTGCCACCAGAAAGCCTTTGGCGCTGTCAGCCCGATCATGGATGTGCTCAGGCTGATACCGGGCGCACAGCCCGAGCTGATTGAGTCAAGCTGCTGCGGCATGGCCGGCAGCTTTGGTTACGAGGCTAGCCACTACGAGGTGTCGATGCAGATGGCAGAACTTAGCCTGCTGCCTGCGGTGCGCCAGCAGCCTGATGCGGTGGTGCTGGCCGACGGCACCAGTTGCCGGCACCAGATCAAAGACGGCGCGCAGCGCGAAGCGATTCACGTTGCGCTGTTACTGGCCAGACAACTACCTGATTAAGGCTTGCAGGGCATCCAGGGGCGTGGTTCAAAACCGACAGGCCTGATGCCGTGAAGACGGCTTACAGGGCTTTGCTGTAGGCCATGCGGGCGGTTTGAGTACAGTACTTGTGCGACGATTAACCATTGTGCTACAGTGCACTTACAACGTAACACATAAGGCGCAGCACCATGAGCGAAGCAACTTTTACCTTCCGGGTCGATGAAGGATTGAAAGACGCGTTTTCTACGGCCGCGAAGTCCCGCGACCGTACCGGTGCGCAGCTCTTGCGCGACTTCATGCGTGACTTCGTGAAGCAACAGCAAGAGGCCACAGAGCATGACTCCTGGTTCCGACGTGAGGTGCAAATCGGCCTCGACGCGGCCAATGCCGGCGATGTGGTTTCGGCCGAAGAGGTTGAAGCGGAGGCAGTAGCTTGGCGCGCAGAGACACGACGCAGACTAGCCGGCGCTAATTCGTGAAATTGGTTTGGACGCGGCCGACGCGAGAAGACCGAAAAGCAATTCGCGAGTACATCGCAGCCGATAACCCGAGTGCTGCGCTTGATCTCGATGAACTGCTATCCGAGAAAGCCGCCCGCTTGGTGGATCATCCTGGCCTTGGTCGGCCTGGCCGACTGCAAGGCACGCGTGAACTTGTCGCGCATCGAAACTACATCCTGATTTACGACGTTGCCGGCGATCTGGTGCGAGTACTACGCATACTGCACGCTGCCAGGCAGTGGCCGCCAGTAAGACATTAGGGCACCTCTATAAATTACCGTTCGCCCTGAGCTTGTCGAAGGGTCTGCTCGCTAAGTGGTTGTTTTTCACCGGGCGCGATGGCGCTGGGCGGGGTCATAATCTGTCGCAGAGGTAGGGCGGTTGAATCAAATCCTCTTATAGTGCAACTACCGCAACACGACCGGTCCAACATGGTTTATCCGCCGCGATTGACGTCTTTGCTTTGTGCTGGCTTTACGGCGCGGCGGATAAACGCTGATTGTTAGGCGCAACGAGGTCAAAAATGAGTACGCGCAACTATCACCTAGCTGAGCAAGAAATACCTGATGGATTCCAAATATTCGAGGAGCGGCTTGAGGTAGCCGGGGTTGGTTTTCAAAAAGAAGATGCGGCAGCCTTTGCCACTGAAAAAGATGGATGGCTTGAGCTTGAGCGAGATACCGGAAACAGACACGACCCAAACGCAATCAAAGTATTTGGTTGTAATAAAGGCTTCTTCGGCACCAAGCGCCGCTTTATTGGCTACGTACCGAAAGAAGTGTCGCGGGCCATAGCGGAGGGTGGTTATCTGGGTCAGATTCGACCACGGTTGTTAAAGACCTACGTTGGCGATCAAGGTTTTGTAGAAATTCTGTTTCAGGTTCTTGGGCCGAAGGGAAAGAAATACGAGTTTCGACAAACAAATACTCCAAAAGGTGATCATTGCAGTGATTTCGTTGACCGTGTTGAGCAGCTTGTCCAGAAAGAGAAATACGACGATGCCATTCAATTGCTTCACACGTTGGTAGCCTCCACCGAAAAAGAAGCAAGAAAAGCTCGTGAAGGCGTTGCCCCATGGTACTACGAGAAATTAGCGATCATTTATCGCAAACAGAAACGATACGAGGATGAGGTTTCCATCCTTGAGCGCTTCGAAGGGCAGCCTAAATCGCCCGGCGCACTTCCAAGAAAACTTGCGGAGCGTCTAATCAAAGCAAGGAAGATCAGGGATGAAAAGAGCTCTTAACCCGGCAGTCGAGGGGAGCTTGGCGATAAGGCCGCTCGCCCCCTCACTTCTGCATTGAGCATTCAATCCTTAGCCACCACCATTCACAATTACCAGGAGAAAGAACATGGCATCTATTCCAAAAAAAGTTGCAGAGCGCCTAGTCGGCGGAATCAAACGATACCAGCCCATTCTCGCTGCCGCTAAAGCACGAGATGTAGGCGAAGCTGATACCGTCACAATCATCAAGGACATGCTGAGTGATATTTTTGGATATGACAAATATTCTGAGCTCACGTCTGAATTTTCCATTCGAGGAACGTACTGCGACCTTGCGACAAAGATCGATGGCGTCCTGCAAACGTTGATTGAAGTTAAGGCTATCGGGCTGGATCTGAAGGATCAACACGTCAAACAGGCAGTTGACTATGCAGCCAACCAAGGCGTTGATTGGGTTTTGCTCACAAACGGAATGTGCTGGCGGGTGTACCGCCTGACTTTTTCAAAACCCATAGCTCATGAACTCGTCGTTGACATTGATTTCTCTGTCCTTAATCCGCGCTCCGAGCACGACTTGGAACTCCTTTACCTATGGTGTAGGGAGGGATGGCAGCGGTCAGCCCTTGGCGAGTACCATACACAGAAGCAGGCATTGTCTCGATTTTTCGTTGGCGCAATGCTCCAGACCGACCCCGTTCTAGAAGTAATTCGCAGAGAGCTTCGCCGCGTTTCTCCAGACGTTCGGATCGATATTGATCAAATCAAGACGGTTCTCCTGAGCGAAGTCATCAAGCGAGAAGTAATTGAGGGTGACAAAGCGGACGAGGCACGAAAGAAGATTTCGAGAACTGCGGCAAAGGCGTTACGTGCATCGAACTCGAAGACAAGTCAAAAGAAACCAGAGGGTGATGCGTCGGCAAACCCGGATGTTTCGGCGTAATGCCCAACCCGGCAGTCAAGCGGGACTGCGCAAAAGCGCGCAGCCCCTTACTTTTCCGTTAGCTCTCAGTAGGGTTCATGAGCATGTCAGAACTTGATCCCAATTCACGTGATCGTCTCGTCAGCATCGCAAAGGGTGCTGCTGGCGCCCTGCCATTTGTCGGATCGATCGTCTCCGAAGTGCTTACCTCGGTGATCCCAGACTTGCGGTTCGACCGGGTTGTAACTTTTTTGAGAGCCCTCGATGGGGAGGTAAAGAAGATCGATGAGCGACTTGCGTACTTTGAAGCGAATCTTAGAACAGAGGGTGGCCTAGACCTCTTCGAAGAAGGCATTCTTCAAGCATCGCGAGCGGTGTCTGAAGAACGGAAGGAAAGGCTTGCGCGTTTGGTTGCTCGCTCGTTGTCTGCTGACGAGCTAAAGTATGCAGAAGGCCGAAAACTGCTGAACCTCTACAGAGAACTCACAGACCCAGAGATTGTTTGGCTAATCTATTACTCGATGAATCCTGTATACGGCCCGGGGCCGCACGCGAATTGGGTAGACCAACATCCAGAGATTCTGAGGCCCATCAGCCGCGAGATGGGGGCACCACGAGAGCAGCATGAACGGGGCGCGCTTCAGAACAGCTATAAGGAAACTCTCGCCCGCTTGGGGCTCACGTCGGAGAAGAATCGCGTAACGCAACTCACCACGTTGGGTCGGCTGTTTGTGCGATACATCGAAGATGGGAAGCACGATGAGAGCTAACAAAAAAACGCAAGGGGTCAGGTCTTGACATCGCAGTTAAAGGGGTCAGGCTCGAATTAAATTCAGTGCTCGATGGTGCCCAGAGCGTCAACCAGTAACTTGGGCGTTTTGCCCAAGCCACCGACTGCCCGGGTTACCGTCATGTCGCCCAAATTCAGGCAGGCGCCGATTCAAAACGGTGAATTCGCGAGAGGACATCGGCCAAGGCCTCCTTGGCTTGCGCCGTGTCATAGTCAGTTTGCAGCCCCGTCCAGAAACCGTCACTGGTCCCAAAAAAACACGCTAGCCGCAGGCCGGTATCCACCGTGATCACGCGTTTCCCGACCACAATTTCACCAATGCGTCGCTGCGGCACGCCGATTTCCTTGGCCAGCCGATATTGGGTAACTCCCATGGGCTTGAGAAATTCCTCCAGTAAAATTTCACCGGGGGTTGGGTAGGGCACTTCACGAATCATGATCTTTATCTCCTCAATGGTAATCAACGATTTCGACGTCATACATGTTGGCATTTTCAAAGCGAAAACATACGCGCCATTGATCGCTTCAGCCAACCAATGCGCTCAAATTTTGTGGAGCATGGCCTCACGCAAAATCGCATTGATCCGTGTCTGGTAGCCTTTTCCTGTCGACTGCAACCAGGCAAGCACATCGGCATCAAGTCGCACGGTCGTAGGCTTCTTCATCGGCTTGTAAAAAGGATTGCGCACAGCATTTTTCCAGAAGCTCGGTGGAAGTTTTTGGATATCACTGTAGTCAATCTCTTTATCTGGCATAGCCGCCAATGCCGTCAGTTCAGCCTTCTGGGCTGCAGTCAGCGGCGGCAAATGGGCAAGATCAACTTTGAATTCAATAGTTTTTTTCATAGCGTTTCCTTTCGGTTGGATCGGCTTTTCTGGCGGAAATGATCTCAATAATTTCGCTCCCATCATCATCGTGATTGACGGTATGAGCGACAAGTAAAACAAGGTGGCCATCCACCATTCCAATGGTCTGCCAGCGGCGTTCTCCGTTTTCGATGCGGTCCATCTCCGCGAGTGCAAACGGGTCTGCAAACACACGAACGGCAATTTCAAAGCTCACCTTGTGCTTTTTCAAATGCGTAAGTGCATTTGTCTTATTCCATACAAACCTAATTGTCATACGTTATTGTATGTACATATTTTTAAATTGCAAGCGAAGCGCGGCAATCCATGAACCCCTGGATTGCCGTGCTGGCCGTCACTGCGAGGAGCAACGCGACGCGGCAGTCGCAATGACGAGTGGGTGTACTTTCGCAATTGCCAACTCCCTTAGCTGGCTCTAGGGCACTTCTAGAAATTCAGATTTTCAGGATAAAGTGCAAGGCGCGTGTCGCATCGCCCTTTGGGCTCATGCGAGGGTCGCGGAGCAACCGGAATGTACTTCAGGTACATGAGGATTGCGAGCACCGCGCAACGCAGCAATTTACCTGAAAAATGAATTTATAGAGATGCCCTCTACTTGGCAGGCAAATACTTCGCTGGGTCAACCGGTTTGCCCTGACGGCGCACCTCAAAGTGCAGCTTAACGCGGTCTGCATCGGTGTTGCCCATCTCGGCAATCTTCTGGCCTTTTTTGACAGACTGGTCTTCTTTGACCAGCAGCGTTTGGTTGTGGGCGTAGGCCGTCAGGTAGGTGTTGTTGTGTTTCAGGATGATGAGGTTGCCGTAACCGCGCAAGCCTGCACCTGCGTACACCACACGGCCATCAGCCGAAGCCAAAATCGGGTCACCCGCTTTGCCTGAGATATCCAAGCCTTTGTTCTTCACGCCATCAAAGTCGCCTATCAGTTGACCCTGCGCAGGCCAAATAAAGGCCAGCTCATCTTCACCCGCCGGTTCTGCGGACGCTGGCGCGCTTGGCGACGCTGATCCGCTGACCGCTGATGCCGGGCGCGCAGCAGCGGAAGCTGCCGTGGCGTTGCCGGGTGCAACCGGGTGAGTCACGGCTTGCACGCTGTCGCTGCCGGGTGGTGTCACGCGCAGCACCTGGCCGACTTCAATGCGGTTGGGGTTTTCAAGGTTGTTCCAGCGCACGATGTCGCGCCAGTTCTGGCCGCTGTCCAGGCCAATGCGAATCACGGTGTCGCCCGGTTTGACGGTGTAGTAGCCGGGCTTGCCTGCATTTTCGGCACCTGGCAAAGGCTTGATACCCGACGGATCAACAGCGCCCACAACCCGGCTTGACGAGCGAGCTGCGCCACGGTCTTCCACGGGGGCTGGTTTGAGCACGCGCGGGCTGCAACCTGCTGCCAACAAAGCAACTGCCGCAACTACTAGCAGGCAGGCCATGCCTTTGATGGAGTGAAGTGTGATGGAGTTCGCCATGTTGTGCCCTGTAGATCAACTTGTCCCTGATTTTAAAGGTACAAAATGCACCGCTTCCAGCAAGGTCTGCTGGATGCCCTGCGGGGTCTTGTCAACCACCACCAGCGCCTGCACGCCGTTGGCCGCCTGCAGGGGTGCCACCAGCCTGCCGCCCACGGCCAGCTGGTCTATCCACTGCTGCGGCAAGGCCTCGCCACTGGCGGCTGAAATGATGGCCGCATAGGGCGCGCCTTTGGCATAACCGATCATGCCGTCACCAAACAGCAAATGCACATTCGGCAACCTGAAGGGGCGCAGGTTCTCGCGTGCCTTGTCGTGCAGACCGCGCAGCCGCTCGATGCTGTAGACCTCAGTAGCCAGTTGGGCTAGCAGTGCCGCTTGGTAGCCGCAGCCCGTGCCGATCTCCAGCACACGCCCGAGCTTGCCCGGCCTGCCTTGCAAAATCAGCTCCAGCATACGCGCCACCACATTGGGTTTTGAAATGGTTTGCCCCAGGCCAATCGGCAGGCTGGTGTCTTCATAAGCTTGGTTGGCCAGCGCCGAGTCAACGAAGCGGTGGCGCTCGACCTGCCCCATGGCGGCCAGCACCTGCGGGTCGGTTACGCCCTGCGCGGCAAGCTTTTGCAGCATGCGGGCGCGCACGACCTGCGAATCAAGCCCGAGACCGCTTGGAACCGGTTTTTGAACACCCGCATCGGGCTTTAAACGCAGCGGAAAACCGGGGCGGCTGGCCGTGGTTGACGGCGGCTTGCCAGCAGCCATCATGCAGCGGCTTTATGCGGTGAGTGGGGTGAAGTCATTTGCGCAAACGCTTGCGACCAGTAAGGCAGGCGCTCATGATCGGTCAAGTCAACATGCAGCGGGGTAACCACCACAAAGCCCTGTTTGCTCGCATGAAAGTCAGTGCCCTCGCCTTCGTCCTTGGCCGGGCCAGCGCCGCCTATCCAGTACATGGTTTCGCCGCGCGGGCTGGTTTGCGTGATAACGCGCTCGGCAGCGTGGCGGCGGCCCAGGCGCGCGACCTTGGTGGCTTTGAGCTGGTCGTAAGGCAAGTTTGGAATATTCACATTGAGCAGCCAGGGCGATACGGCAAGTTTTGTGTCTTCAGGTAATGCTTCGATAGAGGGCAGCAACTGCAGCACCATGTCGCGCGCACGCCGCGCGGCAGCGTCAATATGCGCCCAGCCTTTTTCTGTTTGTGAAAAGGCAATCGCCGGAATGCCAAACAGATAGCCTTCCATCGCTGCGCCCACGGTGCCCGAGTAAATCGTGTCGTCGCCCATGTTGGCACCGTTGTTGATGCCCGAGACCACCAGGTCAGGCCGGTAGCCGAGCAAGCCAGTCATGGCGATGTGTACGCAATCAGCCGGTGTGCCGTTGATGTACCTGAAGCCATTGGCCGCTGTCTGCACATACATGGGCGAATGCAGCGTCAGCGCGTTGGACTTGGCACTGTTGTTCTGCTCTGGTGCCACCACCTCCACATCGACGCCTGGAATATCCTTCAGGGCTTCATACAAAGCCACGATACCCGTGGCCTGATAACCGTCGTCATTGGAGATCAAGATTTTCATGATTTGATTCTAAATGACGGTCAGCGCGTTGGTGACAGATGGGGTTGATCACCACGCTTTGACTTCCCTATGATGGGCACCTC
>JBCKMZ010000009.1:0-38412 GCA_038902975.1 Polaromonas sp. | reverse complement strand
ATCATCAAGAACAAAGCGCCTTCGCCCGGGCCAAATCGGAACATGGCTTGCAGGGCTTCGCTGCGGATGAACCAGCGCGCCGGCAAAAAACTGGCCACGCTGAGCAAGGCGAGCAACATGGCGACCGCCGCCACCGCCATCCACTTGCCGAAAACCAGCGCCAGCGGCGTCATCGGGTTGGTCAGCAAGGGCTCCAAGGACGCACGCTCGCGCTCGCCCGCAGTCGTGTCCAGTGCCACGGTCATGGCCCCCAACAGCACCGCCATGATCACCACCCATGGCACCATGGCGGTCAGTTGCGCCGAGCGGCTTTGCGCATCGGCCAGATTGCGCTCCTGAATCTTGAATGGCTCCAGCACCGCAGGCGCGACCCCGCGCAAAGCAAGTTCCAGCAGGCCCTGCTCACGATTGAAGGCCTGCAGCAAGCCCAGGTTGCGCCCCACTAGAACGCCGGACTGCCGGTTGGCTGAATCAAACACCACCCGCAACTCGGGTGCTTCGCCAAGGGTCAGTTTTTCCTGGTAGTCGTTTGCTACCGCAATGACGGGCTCGCCGAACTTGAAGTCCCGCAAGCGGGCTTCATAGTCGGGCGGTGCCACGTTGACTTTCATGCCCTGGCGCAGCAAAAAGTTGTGCAACGCGGGCGAGCGCTCCAGATCGGCCACCCAGACCTCGCGCAACTCGGATTTCTCTTCTTGCTTCGCCACGATGGTCGACAACATCATCATCATCAGCGGCCCCATCAGCACGCTGCTGATCAACATGATGAGCAGGGTCTTGCGGTCGCGAACGGCATCCACCATCTCTTTGCGAAAAACGATCCAGCTGGCGTTCATGGTCATTCCTAATCAGTTGGGGACAGAGCTGAAGGTCTGTTCCGCAAGGTTATTCACTTAGTTGGTGACAGCGCTGAGGGTCTGTCCCGCAAGGCTGCGGCTGGTGGGAAAGGCGAGCGACACAAACGCCTCTTCGAAGTCGGTGCATGCTGTCTGCTGGCACAGTGCCGCCACGCTGCCGCGCGCGACATCCCGGCCTGCGGCGACCACCGTCACCTCGTTGCACAGGCGTTCGACCTCTTGCATGATGTGGGTGGAAAAGACGATGCACTTGCTGCCCCCGGCCGGGCTGGCCAGATGCAACAAGGCTTCGCGCAGGCGCCGGGTCGCCACCACGTCGAGGCCGTTGGTGGGCTCGTCGAGCAGCAGATTGGGCGGGTCGTGTATCAAGGCTCTGGCCAGCGCCGTCTTCATGCGCTCGCCCTGGCTGAAACCTTCGGTGCGCCGCTCCAGCAGATCGGTCATGTCCAGCAGTTCGCCCAGCTCGCTCACGCGCCGGTTGGCGGCAACGCCATCCATACCTTGCAGTCGGCCGTAGTAGACGATGTTTTCCCGGGCGCTCAGGCGTGGATACAGGCCGCGTGAATCGCTCAGGCAGCCGAGTTTGGCCAGCGCGGCGCGGGGCGACTGTTGCACGTCGATGCCATCGATCCAGACCTGCCCGGTGTCGGCGCCGAGCAGTCCGGCGACGATGCGCAAGGTGGTGGTTTTACCGGCGCCATTGGCGCCCAGCAGGCCGGTGATGCAGCCATCATGGGCCGTAAAGCTGAGCTGGGATACCGCCTGTACCTGCACTTTGGGCTTGCGCCAGGCGCTGGGCTGGACAAAGTGCTTGGAAAGCCGTTCGATGCGAATCATGGTTGTACCTTCATGTGGGCGGCCAGTGGCACAAAGGCCCTGGCGGCGGGAATGTGGGCCAGGCAGTTGGCATCGCCCTTGAGGGACTCGGCCTGATCTGGGTTGTCGAGGAATTGAAACACGATGTCACTGGCGCAGCCCAGACGCAGAATGCCATGGCCCGCCTTGGTCACCACGATATGGCGGGCTTGGGCTCCCCAGGCCTTGGCCACACGCTCGGCGTGGCGCGGCGGCGTCGCCGGATCGACACCGCCGCTGAGCAGCAACGCTGGCGCGGTGCTGCGCGGGATCTGGTAGAAGCCCGGATCGACGGCGCCCCGGGGCCAGTCAGCACACACGGCGCGATAGGTGGTCTCCAGCGTGTTGGCAAATCGCCCGGCCTTGGCTGGCAATGCGCTGTTCGCGCCGTCTTCAGCGCACAGCACCGAGAAATGCATGCCCATACTGATCCCACTGTCAGAGCGGTCACCCAGTGCACTGGCCAGGCCAAACATCGCCGACCAACGGCCCTGGCTGGCGTCATCAATCGCTGAAGGCAAACCGGCCGCCAAAAATGGTACGTAGAGCGGCCCGCGCGCCAGCGAAGCCAGCATGGGCGATGTCAACGTCAAGGACTCGGTCGCACCCGTCAAGGGGTGGCTGATGACCACGGGCATAGGCAAGCGCGTAAACAACTGCTCCCAACGCTCGGCGAGTTGGGGGTGTCTCTTGGCGCAATCGAGGTCTGCAGCACAGTCGGAAAAAAGTTGCTGCAGCGCCGCGTTGGCGTCTTCCGGAAAACTCTGCGGCAAGGACAGGTCCGCTGGCGCCACGCCATCGAGCACCATGCGTCTAACCCGCTGCGGGTACAAGCGCAGGTATTCCAGTGCGGCCCGCGTGCCATACGACGCGCCAACCAGATTGATGCGCTCCTGGCCCAGTGCCGCGCGCACGGCGTCCAGGTCGGCCATGGCAATGCTGGTGGTGTACTGGCGCAGGTCCCCGTGCGGTAGACGCTCCAGCTCGGCACGACAACGAGCCATGCGTTGCGGCATCTGGTTGGGGTCGATCAATGCTGCCAGACTGAGCTGCGCGTCGGGCGCGCACTTCAGCGCTGCACTCTTGCCGGTGCCGCGTTGGTCCACAAAGACCAGGTCGCGGCGGTTGTTGAGCCGGCGCAGTGCACCCAGCATCTGCGGCATCACCTCCAAGGCGCTCTGCCCGGGGCCGCCGGCCAGGAAGTAGACCGGGTCCGCATGTTTTTCACGCGAACTCGATGGCACCACGGCGAAGTGGATGTCTATGTGTTTGCCAGCCGGATCCAGGGGGTTGAGTGGTCGCGCAATGCTGCCGCACAGTACGGCGTTCTTCAGGCCGGGTAGGTGGCAGGGTTTTTGCGACGTTGCGGCCATCACGGCAATTGGCACGGTACAGGCCAGGGCGCATGCGATGCGCAAAGCGAATCTATGCATGGTTCCGCCTGCAGTGGATTATTGGGTTCATTCGGGTTCCTTAGAGTCGTATTAGGTTTTTGAATTCTGTCGCACGGCGGCGCAACATCTCAATCGACAGCTGATTGGTCAGCTGTAAAAAGGATAAAGGATAAAGTGTGCGGTAGTTCCGCACGTACGGATCTGTGCGGGGGGCGGCGGGTAACCGCCGTCCCTACCACGATCCCTAATTCTTCCTCCGGTTGGAATTTCTATCCTTTTCGAACTCGCCGGCATCATCGGCAAGCACCTGAGTTGAGATGTAGCAGGGTGAGATGTAGCAGGGATGCAAAAAGGGCCAGAACAGCTTATACTCCACACGTTTTTCAACCAACCACGGGAGATCACCATGAAGCGTGCCCTTCTCACCGCTGCCCTGCTGGGTGCAGCCATCCTCGCTGCACCGCAGGTCCAAGCTGCCGATTTCACGCTCACCAGCTCCGAGATCAAGGCCGGCGGCTTGATCCCGAAAAACTTCGAATTCAACGGCTTTGGCTGCGCCGGCGACAACAAGTCCCCCGCCCTGAAGTGGAACGGTGCGCCCAAAGGCACCAAGAGCTTTGCCGTCACGGTATACGACCCTGATGCACCTAGCGGCTCGGGCTGGTGGCACTGGATGGTGATCAACATCCCGGCCAGTGTGACCGAACTGCCAGGTAACGCGGGTGCAGCCAACAGCGTCTTGTTGCCCGCAGGCGCCGTCCAAAGCCGCATCGATTTCGGCGTGAATGCGTGGGGCGGCGTGTGCCCACCCCAAGGCGACAAACCGCACCGCTACATCTTCACGGTGCATGCGCTGAAGGTTGAAAAGCTCGAGGTGCCGGGCGACGCCACTGCGGCACTGACCGGTTACATGATCAACGGCGACAGCATCGGCAAGGCCAGCTTCACGGCCAAATACGGACGCCCCAAAGCCAAGTAATCGACCTTCCATGAAAAAATTAGCCCACCATCTGACCCATGCGTCCACTCTGATAATCCAACATCGCCAGGCGGATTTCCTGCTCGGTGTTCATTACAAAGGGGCCCGAAGCGGCGATAGGTTCGGCAATCGGTTCGCCGCCCATCAATAACACACTGCTGTCTTCCACGGCCTGAAACTTGATTTGCGTACCACTTGCTTCCAGCAAAGCCAGATCAGCATAACCCAACACTGCATCGCCCAACCTGATCTTGCCCTGCCGTATGAACAGCATATTGTTGTGCCCCTCAGGCACTATCAATTCCACACTCTTGCCCGCAGTCACCTTGATCACCCATAAATTTACCGCGCTGTAAGTACTGGCAGGCCCATGGGTTCCGGCACAGCTACCCGCAATCACGCGCACAGATCCGGCACCATCCGGCAACTGCAGCTCGGGAATTTCCTTGCTCAGAATCGGCTGGTATTTCGGCGGAATCATTTTGTACCTGGACGGCAGGTTCACCCACAACTGCACCATTTCCAGCACGCCGCCGCGTTTTAAAAATTCAGTCGATAAAAATTCCTCGTGAATAATGCCCGAGGCCGCCGTCATCCACTGCACATCGCCCGGGCCAATTACGTCGCGATTACCCACCGAATCCCCATGCTCGACTTCACCCTGAAAGGAGATGGTCACCGTTTCAAAACCACGGTGAGGATGAGGGCCCACTCCCAACTTGTTGGTGGTTGCTGAAAACTCGCGCGGGGCTGCATAGTCGAACATCAGAAACGGGCTGACGTCCTGCGTAAAAGCTAATTGCGCGAATACCGGGCGCACATTGAAGCCATCACCAACCCAATGGGTACGGTTATTTGCGGGAAGAATGGTTTTAATCTTTTTCATAAGCCCTCCTGGCTTTCAATTATTGGTTGTTCCAGACTAATTGGAGTCTGACCCTAATTCTTTAATTCTTCTTTTACTCAACTATTTCAGGGCCCGCAAGGCGTTCTCCAGCGGCATCGTCGAGGGCCTAAACAACAAAGTCAAAGTCACTATGAGAAAAGCGTACGGATTTCGGACCTTCAAAATGACAGAACTCGCGCTATATCATGTACTTGGCAAACTCCCTGAGTCAAAACTCGCCCACAGTTTTTACTGACGAACCGAAAAAATGAACGAGTCCGATACGTCCGCTGACACTGCTTCTCCGGTTTATGTGCCGTATCAGGAGTTTCGCACCGGCCTGCCGGCCGGCCGCTTCCGCTTGATCGTGAACCCGGAACGCGCGCAAAAATACGTCAAGCATCGCCTGTTTGTCGTGGGTATCTCGCTTCCCATCCTCGGCATCGGCACGGCGCTGAGCCTGTCAGGTTACCCGTGGGTGGGGCTTCCCATGATCATCGTCGGCGCATTGATGCACCGCGTCATCAAGGCCCACGCCGCGAAAATCCTGCTGCACCTGGCACTCCATGACGCAAAGACCTACCAGGAAGCGCTGGACTATGAAATCATGGAAGTGCGTTACGCCGGCAGCGACTGACGCGCCGCTGCGCGGTCCCGGCGGGTTTGCACGAACGAGCGGATATGAAGCACGACCAGGGTGGCGCACAGCGCAAGCATCCCAACGTTAACCGTCAAGGCCAGTGGACTCATTTGCGTCGCCCGGATCACCAGCGCCGCCGCCGGCGCCAACGCCCCAAGCAACGCCACGATCACCGCCACGTGCATCAGAAGCTTGCGTACGCTCGCGAACCCAAGCGCAAACCCTCCTATCAGCAGCAACACACCGCCAACATAGGCCGGTAGCAACGCGGTGCGACTCCCTGAGGAAACGAACGCGCCGACGCCAAGGGCGATCAGCAGCACGGCAAACACGATGGTGATCTTGGGCATATGACACTCCAAATAGAGAAAAGCTTTTTACGGATCTAGTTCCTGACGACGGGATTTTTTTCGCTGATCCAGCGGGTGATGCCGTGACGCACGTTGTAAACCCGGGTATAGCCTAGCGCCGCCAGTTCACGCGCCAAGGTGTCGGTGCGGCTGCCGGTGCGACAGATCAGCACCACCGGATCGTTTTTGCCCACTTCCGCGGTAAAGCGCGGCAAAAACTCGGGGTTTGGTCGCCCTTTAGCGTCAACATAAGTCAGCTTGCGGCTGCCTTCCACCACGCCGGTCTGGCGCCATTCCTCAGTCCGACGGACATCGTAGACCGGCACGCCTTGCGCCACGTGTGCCTTCAACTGGGTGTTGTCGATGTTGCTGTAAGGCGGCTCGGTGCAAGCGCCGAGACCGAACGCGAGCAGCAGGACGCCGAGCAAGCGCGGCAGCATCAGGTCGATCCCTTGCGTGTAGCAAGGATAGGAAATTGCAAGGAAATTCAACCGCATGAGGCCAAGTATGACACCGAAAAGTAGCCTCAAAAAACGTGCTGACCCTCAGTCGCCGGCCTGATTGGCCAAGACTAATTGGAGTCTGACCCTAATTCTTCTAATGCCACATAAACCCGCAGTGCGCCATAGGCATCGTTGGCGGCGTAAATAATTTGCGCTTCGCTCAGGCGCTGATTCGCCCAGTTGGATGTGCTGGCTTTTTTGCTCTTGATAAAACGTTTGCTGAACATGACCGCCACTGCGCCACGCACGCCCATGTCCTTGCGATAGCCGCGCTCCCTGAAGACGACGTTTAAATCCAGCACGCCCTGGAAATCAACCCCCAGCTTGTGGATGATGCGGCGGCGGTCATCACCCAGGCCAAAGCCCGCCTTGATGATGGCGGGCGACTCCAGTAGCAGACCGACAGTGCGGCGGCAGTCGGCATCTGTCAGCTGGAAGATCCAGGCCTTTTGCGCCGTACACAGCTGCACGATGTGCGGGCCGTCGCTGGCTTGGTTTTTGGCGAAGGTGGGTTTTGATTCGGTGTCAAAGCCCAGCACGCTGATGCCTGAAAGCTCTTTCATGGCCTGCCCCGCCTGATCGGCAGTTGACACGACCTGTATCTGGCTGAGTTCAAGGCGCTCAAACTGCGGGAGCAGGGCGATTTCTTCCTTATCGGGCGTGCGGTGTAGTTCTGACATTGAGTGGTGGATGTGCTGGACAATAGGCCAGCAGATGGTTGAGCTTACAGGGCTCGCATTAGCCGAACATTTAGATCTGAAAATGGAATAAGTTTAAATTGACGAAGAACAACAAACAAACGGGCGGGCTGGTTTATTCAACTGATGCAGGCCGGATGTGCCCCAATTGCCTGGAGTTATTGGGGTCTGACCCCAATAACTCCCACTTTAAACCTTGGCAGGCGCGCCCAGCCAGCGGGTTGCCAGCTCCACCCAATAAGTGCCGCCCAGCGGAATCAGGTCGTCGTTGAAGTCGTAGCTGGGGTTGTGCAGCATGCAGGGTCCGCCGCCATGCCCGATCTCGCGGTGCGCACCGTCGCCATTGGAGATAAAACAATAGGCGCCGGGCTTGGTCTGCAGCATGTAGGAAAAATCCTCGGCACCCATGGTGGGCTCCTGGGTCAACACCTGATCGGCACCGACAATGCTCGTCATCACCTGGCGGGCAAAGTCAGCTTCTGCGGCGGAGTTGATGGTGGGCGGGTAGTTGCGCACAAACTTGAATTCACACTGTGCGCCAAAGGCCGCGCAGGTGTGTTCGGCAACTTCCTGCATACGCCTTTCGATCATGTCGAGTACGCCGATGCTGAACGTGCGCACAGTACCCTGCAATTCGCAGAAATCAGGCACCACGTTGGTAGCTTCACCGGCGTGGATCATGGTCACCGAGATGACGCCGGCATCGACCGGTTTCTTGTTACGGCTGATGATGGTCTGAAAGCCTTGCACGATCTGGCAAGCCACAGGCACCGGGTCGATGCCGTTGTGCGGCAATGCCGCATGGCTGCCTTTGCCGCGGATGACGATCTTGAATTCATTGCTTGAGGCCATGACCGGACCGGCACTGACGGCAAAGGTGCCTACCGGCGCACCGGGCCAGTTGTGCATGCCGAACACCGCCTCCATCGGGAATTTCTCGAACAGGCCGTCCTTGATCATCTCGCGTGCGCCGCCGCCACCTTCTTCTGCCGGCTGGAAAATCAGGTACACCGTGCCGTCAAAGTCGCGCTGTTTGGCCAGGTGCTGCGCCGCAGCGAGCAGCATCGCGGTGTGGCCGTCATGGCCGCAGGCGTGCATCTTGCCGGGGTGGACGCTGGCGTGGGGGAACTGGTTGAACTCCTGCATCGGCAGCGCGTCCATGTCGGCGCGTAGACCCACGGCACGACCATTTTTGCCGCCGTCGCGCCCGTGCACAATGCCGACCACGCCGGTGGTTCCCATGCCGCGGTGAAGGGGAATGCCCCACTCGGTGAGTTTTTGCGCCACCACGTCGGCGGTGCGCACTTCATGGAAGCACAGCTCGGGGTGGGCGTGGATGTCACGCCGAAGCGCCGCAATCTGGGCCGCCTCGGTCAGGATGGAGTCGATGATTTTCATGGGCTGTTCCTTGTCAAAATGGGTTAGGTGATTGCCTGTACGGTACCTCAAATACGGTCTTCCTGCACGGCATGGCAGGCCACGCGCACACCGTTGATCGTCAGCAGCTCAGGCCGCTCGGCGCGGCAACGGTCGTTGGCGTGCGGGCAGCGCGGGTGAAAGGTGCAGCCGGTCGGCGGACTCAAGGGGTTGGGCACTTCGCCCTGCACCGGCGTGCGGGCCCGTCCGGTGTCGTGCATTTTCGGAATCGCGTCCAGCAGCATGCGCGTATAGGGGTGGCGCGGGCTGGCAAACAGCGTTTGCTTGTCGGCCAGCTCTACCAGCCGCCCGAGGTACATCACGCCCACCTGGTCGCTCACGTGGCGCACCACGGCCAGGTTGTGAGAAATAAACAGATAGGTCAGACCGCGCTCGCGCTGCAGGTCTTTCATGATGTTGAGCACCTGCGCCTGCACGCTGACGTCGAGCGCCGAGGTCGGCTCGTCACAGACCAAAAACTCGGGCTCGGTGGCCAGCGCGCGGGCAATCGAGATGCGCTGGCGCTGGCCGCCCGAGAACTGGTGCGGGTACTTGGGCCCATCCAGCGGGGACAGGCCGACCGACTTAAGCAGCTCGCCAACGCGAGCCTTGAGTTCCGCCTCGTCGGTGATCAGGCCGTGTTCTTTCAGCGGTTCGCCCACAATGTCTTCGACAATCCAGCGCGGGTTCAGGCTGGCATAGGGGTCCTGAAAAATCATCTGAATGCGTCGGCGCAGCTTCAGGCCTTGCGGCGTCTTGAAGGCGGCATGCGCGTCCTGGCCGTCAAAGGTCAGGCCGCCGCGGGTCGGCTCGTACAAGCCGACCAGCAGGCGCGCCACCGTGCTTTTGCCGCAGCCCGACTCGCCGACAAGGGCCAGCGTCTTGCCTTTCTCGATCTCGAAGCTCACGCCGTCGACCGCCTTCAGCATCATCCGCGGCTTGCCTTCGAGCACCCGGTTCAGCCAGGGCGGCGACACATCGAAGGTCATGGCCAGATCATGGGCCTGGACCAGTGGCGGCGCGGTGCTCATGTCGGGCTCTCGGCATGCAGCCAACAGGCGGCGCGCGTCGCGCCGGCAGGCAGCAGGTCGGGCCTGTCCTGCCTACAGCGGTCGAACACTTTGGGGCAGCGCGGGTTGAAGGCGCAGCCTTGCGGAATGGCGTTCAGGCGCGGCATGGCGCCGTCAATCTGATTCAGTCGTTCGCGGTCAATTGTGATGTCGGGAATCGCCGCCATCAGGCCCTCGGTGTAAGGGTGCGCCGGGCGGTTGATGACCTCATGCACCGGACCGATCTCGGCAATCCGTCCGGCGTACATGACGGCGACACGGTCGCAGGTTTCGGCAATCACGCCCATGTCGTGGGTGATCAGCATCACGGCGGCACCGCGCTTTTTGCAGATGTTCTTCAGCAGCGTGATGATCTGCGCCTGGATAGATACGTCGAGTGCGGTGGTTGGCTCGTCGGCAACGATCAGCTTGGGCTCGGCAGCCAGCGCCAGGGCAATCACCACGCGCTGGCGCATACCGCCCGAGAACTGGTGCGGGAAATGCTCCATGCGCTGCTCAGCCGCCGAAATGCCGGTGTCCTCCAGCAACGAAATGGCGCGCTCGCGCGCTTGCGCTGCGCTGACCGGCAGGTGCGTCAGTATCGTCTCGATCAGTTGCCTGCCCACGGTGTACAAAGGGTTGAGCGAAGTCAGCGGATCCTGGAAAATGGCGCCGATCTTGCGACCACGAATGTGGCGCAGCTGTTCTTGCGTCAGGTTGTCGATGCGCTCGCCTTCGAGAAGAATCTGCCCGCCGCTGATGCGCCCCGGCGGCTCCAGCAGCCCGATGATGGCCGCACCGGTCAGCGATTTCCCGGCGCCGGACTCACCGACCACGCCGAGGATTTCACCGGGCGCGATGTCAAACGAAATATCGTCCAGCGCCCGCAACGTGCCGCGCCGGCCGGGAAACTCGACGATCAGGTTCTTGACTTGTAAAAGGCTCATGGGAAATTCATCTTCAGCGCAGACGCGGGTTGAGCGCATCGCGCAGCCAGTCGCCGAGCAAATTCACGCTCAGCGAAATCGTCACCAGCATCAGGCCGGGAAACACCGTGATCCACCACTCACCAGAAAACAGGTAGTCGTTGCCGATGCGGATCAGCGTGCCCAGCGATGGCGATGTGGGCGGCGCACCCACGCCGAGGAAAGACAAAGTGGCTTCGGTGATGATGGCCGTGGCGACCTGGATGGTGGCCAGCACCAGCACCGGGCCCATCACATTGGGCAGCACATGGCGGCGCATGATGCGCAGCGGCGTAACGCCGGTCACCCGGGCCGCCTGCACATACTCCTTGTTGCGTTCGACCAGCGTCGAGCCGCGCACTGTTCTGGCGTACTGCACCCAGCCAGTCAGCGTGATCGAGATGATCAGCACCCCCAGCGCCAGCGAGTCCTGCGCATTGGGAAAAAGCGCCCGGCCGACCCCGGCAATCAGCAAGGCCACCAAAATGGCCGGGAAGGACAGCATGACATCGCACAGGCGCATCAGGGCCGAGTCAATCCAGCCGCCGTAAAACCCGGCCAGCAGACCCAGCCCCACGCCGAACAGAACCGACAGAAGCACCGAGGCAAAACCCACGGCCAGCGAAACGCGGGCGCCGTACATCAGGGCCGACAGGATGTCGCGGCCCTGGTCGTCGGTGCCCAGCAGGTATTTGGTCGAGCCCCCGGCCGACCAGGCCGGCGGCAGGCGCGCATCGCTGAGTTCCAGCGTGGTCAGGTCAAACGGGTTGTGCGGGGCGACCCAGCCGGCAAACACCGAACCGAAAATACAGATCAGGGCGACTGCGGCCGCCGCCATCGCCACCGGAGAGGTGCGAAAGCTGTAGCCGATGTCGCTGTCCCACCAGCGGGAAAGCGCACTTTTCATCAGACCTTGTTAAACCTTGTTATTTGTTGACTTTGACAAATTTCCAAGGCATACCGTTGTCAGGCCACTGCACCAGTTCAACTGTCTTCTTGACGCCCCAGTTCAGCGCCTGTTGATGCAGCGGCAGGTGGCCAATCTCGTCCTGGTGAATTTTCAATGCCTCATGAATCATCTCGTTGCGCTTCTTTACATCGGTCTCGGAGGCAATTTTTTGGGTCAATTCATCGACCCGCGCGTTGCTGTAGGCACCCAGATTGAACTGGCCGCGCCCGCCCTCGCCCGGTGACGACATGATGGGGTTGAGCACGTTGTGCACATCAACCGTGCTGGCGGTCCAACCCAGCATGTAGAAGCTGGTGTTGCGGCTCAGGATTTTCGGGAAATAGGTGCCCTTGGTTTCGGCCTCCAGGTTGATTTTGACGCCGATGCGCGACAGGTTGGCTGCCACGGCCTGGCAGATTTCACCGTCATTCACATAGCGGTCGTTCGGGCAATTCATCTTGACCTCGAAGCCGGTGGGGTAACCGGCCTCCGCCATCAGCTTCTTGGCCGCCTCCACGTCAAACGGCAGGCGCTTACCCAAGTCGGCCGTATAACCGTTGACCTGCGGCGGCAACAGCAAGGCAGCGGGTGTGGCCGCGCCGCGCATCACGGTCTTCTTGATGCCTTCGATGTCAATCGCCTGATAGAAAGCCTGGCGCACCCGTTTGTCCTTGAAAGGGTTCTTGCCCTTGACGCTGGAATACAGCAGTTCGTCGCGCTTCTGGTCCATGCCTAAAAAGATGATGCGCAGCTCGGGGCCCTGCATCACCTTGAGCTTGGCGCTGTTCTTGATGCGTTCCACGTCTTGCACAGGCACCGGCTCCATCACGTCGATCTCGCCGGACAACAGGGCCGCCACGCGGGTGGCGTCGTTGCCGATCGGGGTGAAGATGACTTCATCGACATTGCCTTCGACCTTGCCCCAGTAGCTGCCGTGGCGTGAAAAGGTGGTGCGCACGCTGGGCTGGCGCTCGCGCAGCCGGTACGGGCCGGTGCCATTGGCGCGGAACGAGGCGGCGTTCTCGATACCCTTGCGCCGGTCCACCGGCTTGGTGGCCTGGTTGGTTTCGCACCACTTCTTGCTCATCATCATCCACTGCGTGAACAAATCCGGCAGGATCGGGAACGGGTTGTTCAGTACAAAGTCGATCGTGTGGTCGTCAATCTTCTTGATCTCCTTGATCTGGCCGACATAGCTCTTCATGTCGGAGCCGTCACCCTTGGCGCGCTCGTAGCTGAAGATCACGTCGTCAGCGGTAAACGGCGTGCCGTCATGAAACACCACGCCCTTGCGCAAGTTGAAACGCCATACTGTGGGCGCGGTCTGCTTCCAGTCAGTCGCCAGCGCCGGGGTGAGCTTGTAGTCGCGCCCACGCGTCACGAGTGGCTCGTAGACATTGCCCACCACCGTCAGTTGCAGCGACTCGTTGAGCGAATGCGGGTCCATGGCCAGCGCATCACCCTGATTGGCAACCCGTAGCGTAACCGCAGACGCTACAAAAGTTGTAGCAGCTAGTGCAGCACCCACAAGGGCAACGGCATATTTTTTCTTGAAATTCATAAGTTTCTCCGGTTGAATAAAAGTGTTTAGCGCGGCATGGATAAAGGCATCGACTGCTCCACCAGGCCGGCATGCAAAGCAGCGCCCAGCGGCAGTATATCGTCGTTGAAATCGTAACGGCTGTTGTGCAGGAAACAGCTGCCGACGCCGTTTTCGGACCCCTGGCCGATGCGCATGTAGGCACCGGGTTTGACCTGCAGCATGAAGGAAAAATCTTCCGAGCCCATGCTGGGCTCCATGTCGCGCACGACGTGGTCGCTGCCCACCAGGGTTTGCGCCACATCGGCTGCAAACATGGCCTCATCAAACGAGTTGATGGTGGCGGGATAAATGCGTTCGTAATGGACAGAGGCGGTTGCGCCAAAGCCCAGCGCGACGGCACTGCAGAGTTCATTGAGGCGGCGCTCTATCATGTCCTGCACCTCCAGGTTGAAGGTGCGCACCGTGCCCACCAGCGTGGCCTTGTCCGGCACCACGCTCATGGCGCTCAGGTTGCCGGCGTGCATCGCGCACAGGCTGATCACGGCGCTGTCAAGCGGCTTGACGTTGCGCGAGACGATGCTTTGCACCGCCGTGATGATGTGCCCCGCCACCAGAACCGGATCGACCGTCATGTAGGCATGGGCGCCGTGCCCGCCCCGGCCGGTGATCTCGATGGTGATGCGATCGGCGGCCGCCATCATCGGCCCGGAGTTGATACCCACCGTGCCGGGTTTCATGGACGGCCAGTTGTGCATCCCATAGACCGCCTGCACCGGAAAACGGTCGAACAGACCGTCTTCAATCATGACCCGCGCGCCGGCAAAACCCTCTTCTCCGGGCTGAAAGATCAGCACGGCCGTACCGTCGAAATGGCGCGTGGCGGCCAGATAACGGGCCGCACCCACCAGCATGGCAACGTGCCCGTCATGGCCGCAGCCGTGCATCATGCCGGCCCGCGAAGACTTCCAAGCAAAGTCGTTGTGCTCCGTCATCGGCAGCGCGTCCATGTCGGCGCGCAGGCCTATCATCTTGCCGCTGCTGCTCTTTTGGCCCTTGATGACCGCCACCAGGCCGGTCTTGCCGATGCCAGTGTGCACCTCGTCGACGCCGCAGCGCTGCAGCGCCTCCTTCACGCGGGCGGCGGTGTAGACCTCTTCGAAGCCGATTTCAGGATGGGCATGCAGGTCACGACGAAAGGCGGTGAGCTCGGGGTGAAACTCGGATATCTGTGCGAAGGCTCGGCCATTGGCCTTGAGCGTTGGAACGGAACGGGGTGCCAGCATCAGTGGCCTCCTGCATTGCTAACGCGCAAGCGCGGATCGACCACAAAATACAGTAGGTCCACCACCAGGTTGATCACCACGAAGATCAGGGAAATCAAGCACAGATAAGCCGCCATCACCGGGATGTCGGCAAAGGTCACGGCCTGAATAAAGAGCAAACCCATGCCGGGCCACTGAAACACGGTTTCGGTGATGATCGCAAACGCAATCAGCCCCCCGAGCTGCAGGCCGGTGATGGTCATGACTGGCACCAGGGTGTTCTTGAGCGCATGTCCAAAGTGGACGGCACGGTTGCTCAGGCCCCGGGCGCGGGCAAACTTGATGTAGTCGGTGCGCAGCACTTCGAGCATCTCCGCGCGCACCAGCCGCATGATCAGCGTGAGCTGAAAAATGGCCAGCGTCACGGCCGGCAGGACGATGTGGTGCCAGCCCTTGGCCGTCAACAGGCTGCTGCTCCACCAACCCATTTGCACCACCTCGCCGCGCCCGAAACTCGGAAACCAGCCCAACACGACGGCGAACAAAAGAATCAACAAAATGCCGATCAGGAAGGTTGGCATCGACACGCCCAGCAGCGAAATCGTCATGAACAGCTGGCTCATGAAGGTGCCACGGCGCAAGGCGGCGTAGACGCCCATGGGAACACCGATCAGCAGCGCCATGAGCGCGGCGATCAGCGCCAGCTCCAGCGTGGCTGGAAAGCGCTCGGCGATCAGGCGCGACACTTTGGCCCCCTGGCGCAGGCTCAAGCCGAACTCGCCTTGCACGGCATTGATCAGAAAATGGCCAAACTGAATGAAAAAAGGCTTGTCAAGGCCCAACCCTTCGCGGAGTTCCCGGATTTGTTCCGCTGTTGCATCCTGACCCAGCAGGAACACCACGGGGTCGCCCACATACTGGAACAGCATGAAGGCCACGAAGGCCACCGTGATCATGACGATCACGGATTGAAAGAGGCGGCGCAGAATAAATGCGATCATCGGATGGGGCTTGAAGAGGGCGGCGATGGTAGCGGGGAGTGCATCGCGCAGAGGCCGGGATTTTATCGCAGCGCAAAAAATGGCCGCCTGGAAAAAGGGCCCATCGGGCCCTTTTTTGGCAGCGTTAATTGACCTTGATCAGTCGCCAGTCAAGCCGGTTGTCGGCGCGGTGCACCACCTCAATATTTTTCTTCATGGCCCAGGGAATGATCTGGTTGTGCAGCGGGATGTGGGCGACGTCCTGGTTCTGCAGCGCCAGTGCTTTGGTCAGCAGGCCAGTGCGCAGCTTCAGGTCAGTTTCCTTTTTTGTGCGCTCCACCAGGCCATCCATCTGCGGGTTGCTGTAGCGGCCGGCGTTGTAGTTGCCGTCGCCTCCCGCGCCCACGCTGCGTGTCAGGGACTGCAGGCTATATAGCGCGTCGAAGGTCGGCACGCCCCAGCCCAGCATGTAGATGCTGGCCTCGTAGCGCTGGATCATAGGGAAGTAGGTGACCAGCGGTAGCGTGCGCAGCTTGGCCTTGACCCCGACCTTGGCCCACATCGCGGTGACGGCCTGGCAGATTTCCTCGTCGTTGATGTAGCGGTTGTTCGGGCAGGCAAAGTCCACCTCGAAACCACTGGGGTAGCCGGCTTTTGTCAGCAACGCCCTGGAGGCCTTGGGGTCATAGGGGTGGCGTTTGTGCACCTCCTTGGTCCAGCCATTGACCTGGGGTGCCACCAGCGCGCCGGTGGGCTGGCTCATACCGCGCATGGTGACGCGGCTGATGCTGTTGATGTCAATGGCTTGGTACAGCGCCATGCGCACGCGCTGGTCTTTCAGCGGGTTTTTGCCCTTGATGTTGGAGCCGGGCAACTCATCGCGGAACTGGTCCATGCCGAAGAAAATAGTCCGGTTTTCCGCGCCATCTATCACCTTGAGGCTGGCATGGTTGCGCATGCGCGCCAAATCCTGCGGGCTGGGGTCGAGCACGAAGTCAAGCTCGCCGGAGAGCAGCGCGGCGACCCGTGTCGCATCCGACTTGATCGGTGTGTAGATGATCTCGGTCACGTTGGTCGGGTTACTGCCCCAGTAGTTCGGATTCTTCACCATAACGAGTTTCTGGTCCGGCTGCCACTCCTTCACCATGTAGGAGCCCGTGCCCATGGCATTGCGGTGGGAGAAGCTTTCATCTTTGGTCCGGATGTCCTTGGGCTCCAGCGAATTGTTCTTTTCGGCCCAAGCCTTGCTCATGATGCGCAGCTCGGTCAGCTGATTGAGCAGCACCGGGTTGGGGCTCTTCATCATGAGGTCGACGGTGGAGTCGTTGACCTTGACCACTTTGTCGATACCCTGGGTGTACACCGCGTAGTTCGAGGTCTTGGACATCGCGCGGGTGAGGGAATAGACAACATCATCGGCCGTGAGCGCTGAGCCGTCGCTGAACTTGACGCCCGAACGCAGTGTGAAGCGCATCTGCGTTGGCGACACGTCGCGCCAGCTGGTGGCGAGCTGGCCTTCGAGCTTGAAGGTCTGGCTGTTGTAGTAAACCAGTGAATCGAAGATGGCCGCATGCACGCCATTGCCAAGCGCGTTGTTTTGCGAGTGAATGTCGAGTGTCGGAATGTCGCTGGCGCTGGACCATTTGAACGGCTTGGCGTAAACGGCCGGTGAGGCCGCGAAGACCGCCAGCGCAACGGCTGACCACAATCTTGGTTTGAGTTTCATAGAATACCTTTTCAATCAGTAGTGTCCGGTCAATGTAACCCAGTTTCGCTGCAAAGCCAATAACCACGCGGGTTAGCGGCCAGTTTTATTTGATGCCGATTTGAATTTCGTTTCAGTTTTTGTGCGTACTTTCCCTAGGTTAAAGGGGGCTGAGTAGTTACACTCCGCGAATCAAACAAGGCTCCAACTCTTGCGGAACGGGTTTGAGTCGCTATCGAATCAGGAGTGGTTTGCCCATCAGGCCGGCTTGGCCGCGAGGCCCAGGCGTTCGATGATGGCCTTTTCCTTTGCGAAGTTGTCGCGCGCGAACTTCGTGTAGTCCGCCGTGTTCATGTAGATCACCGACTGGTCGTACTTTTCAAACATGGCCAGCACGGCCGGGTCTTCCAGCGTCTTCTTGAAGGCGTCGTGGAGGCGCTGGGTCAGGGCTGGCTCCATGCCGGCGGGCGCACCGATGCCGAACGGTGAGTCCGACACGGTGTCATAGCTCAGTTCGGTCAGCGTCGGCACGTTGGGCCAGCGCTTGGTGCGCTTGCTGCCGTAGGTGGCGAGCAGCCGCAGCGTGCCGGCTTCCACATGGGACGCCCAGCCGGTCGCGTCCGAATGCGCCATGACGTGGCCGCCGAGCAGCGCCTGGAGCCCGTCCGCGCTGCCCTTGAACGGCACGTGTAGCAGCTTGATGCCGGCTCTGGATGAAAATTCTTCGATGGCCAGGTGCGGCGTGGTGCCGTGGCCGGTGGAGCCGTAGCTGAACTTGTCGGGATTGGCCTTCCCGAAGTCCACCAGATCCTTGATGGTCTTGATTGGTGAATCCGCCTTGACCACGATACCGAAGGTGTAGCCCGTCAGGCAGATGATGTAGGTGAAGTCCTTCATCGGGTCGAATTGCATCTTCTGCATGTGTGGCAGGCGCAGCACGCCGATGGTTATTTGCGACAGCGTGTAGCCGTCGGGCTTGGCGTCCACCAGTTCGTTCGGCCCCATCATGCCGCTGGCACCAGGCTTGTTGTCCACGATCATCTGGCCGTCCAGTGCCTTGCCGACGCTTGTCGCCAGCGCGCGCATCACCGCGTCGGTGGGACCGCCGGCTGGCCAGGGACAGATTAGGCGGATGGGTTTGGTCGGAAAGGACTGTGCCCGCGCGAGGCCGGGCAGGGCGGCGGTGGCTGCGGCGGCGAGCGAGGTCTGAACGAAGCTGCGGCGCGTGGGTTTGAACAGGGGCATGGGTGTTTCCAGAGTGGGGCTGTCGGTGTTTGGTCGGCAAGCTTGCATACTCTAGCCCCTCCGTCGCGCGGCGGCATTGGGGCTAACCATGATGCGGGTTTCCCACGCGGCTTCTGAAGCCGCTGTCAGTCTCCCATCACCACGCCTTCACGCCTCGGATCGGCACCGCCCAGCCACAGCGGCATGCCATGGGCTTGCCCGCGCGCGATGGCCTGCAGGCCGCTGGTCATGGGCATCTCGTGCACCTCGTGGCCGCGCGTCTTGAGCGCCTCTACGGTGGCCGGCGCAAATCGTTTTTCTTCGAGCAGGGTCGGGCCGTTGAGCGAGCCAAAGTTGGGCAGGTTGATGGCCTGCTGCGGCAGCAGGCCCCAGTTCAGCACGCCGTACAGCGTTTTGGCGGTGTAGTGGATGATCAGCGCGCCGCCCGGGCTGCCGCCGCTCATCACGAGCTGGCCGGAGGCCTTGTCAAACACCAGCGTGGGCGCCATCGACGAACGCGGGCGTTTGTTGGGCTGTACGCGGTTGGCGACTAGTGCGCCGCTGGCATCCGTCGGTGCGAAGCTGAAATCGGTCAACTCGTTGTTCAGCAGAAAGCCATGGACCATCTGGCGCGCACCGAAAGCGTCTTCAATCGTGGTGGTCATCGCAATCGCGTTGCCGTACGGGTCCACGATGCTGATGTGCGAGGTGCCGTATTCGGGCTGCTCAAGCATGGGCGCATAAGCGCTTTTCATGCCACCCGGTGTGCCGGGTTTGGCGACTTTCATGCTTTGCCCGCCGGGCTGTGCGGCAATCAGTTGGGCGCGGCTGGCCAGATAAATAGGATCCAGCAGGCTCATCCAACTGCCGCCCGGCGGCTGCACAAAGTCGGGGTCGGCCAGGTACTGCGCGCGGTCGGCAAAGGCCAGACGCGAGGCCTCGGTGTACAGGTGCAGCCAGTCGGCCGACGGTGCGGCGGCGGTGCTGTCTCCTGTTTCGCCCTTGCCGCCGATGCCGGTGTCCAGCGCCAGCGTCGCGGCGTGGGTGTGGTTCAGGATGCCGAGGATCTGGCCGATGGCAATCGCCCCCGAGCTCGGCGGCGGCATGCCGCAGATGCGCAAGGCGCGGGCCTGAGCCCGGTAGTCATGGCAGATCGGGTCGCGTTTTTTGACTTGGTAGCCAGCGAGGTCGGCTAGGCTCAGCTTGCCGGGGTTGGTCGGGTGGCTTTGCACCTTGCTGACAATCGCCTGGGCCACCTCGCCTTCGAGCAGACCCTTAGCTCCGCTGGCGGCGATTTTTCTCAAGACATCGGCCAGCGGCTGGTTGCGCAGCGTGAAGCCTGCCTCCAGCGGCTCGCCATTGGCCTTGTAGAAATAGGCAGTGGCCACCGGGTCTTTTTTCAGGTGCTGCTCGGTCTTGAGCAGGGTGGCCAGGCGCGCGCTGACCTTGAAGCCGCCTTCGGCCAGCGTGATGGCCGGCGTAAACAGCTGCGCCCAGGGTAGCTTGCCGTGTTGCCTGTGCACCATCTCCAGCATGCGCACCGTGCCCGGTACACCCACCGAGCGGCCACCGACCACGCCGTCGATGAAGGCCATGGGTTTGCCGTCGGCACCGATAAAGAGTTTTTCGTCCGCGGCTGCAGGTGCGGTTTCGCGGCCATCAAACGCCTCGACCGTGCGGCCGTTGGAATGCAGCAGGAAAGCGCCGCCGCCTATGCCGCTCGACTGCGGCTCGACCAGGCTAAGTACCATCTGCACGGCAATGGCCGCATCAACCGCAGAGCCGCCGGCCTTCAATATCTGGTAGCCGGCGTCGGTGGCCAACGGGTTGGCTGCGGCGACTGAAAATTTCGCCGTGGCCCAGCCCGGTTTTTCGGTATAGCCGGACGCGCCTTCGGGCTGCAGCGGGACGCTGTAGGCAAAGTGCGGAGGGGTGCTGGTACAGGCTGCCAGCAGTAGCGCCGTTAGGCTCATGCAAGCCCTGGAAGTGGCCATTAGCGTGGTGCCAGGCGAATGGCCCCGTCTAGCCGGATCACTTCGCCATTGAGCATGTCGTTCTCGAAAATATGCTTGACCAGTTTGGCGTAATCCTGCGGCGTACCCAGGCGGCTTGGGAAGGGTACTGCTGCAGCCAGTGAGTCCTGCACTTCTTGCGGCATACCGAACATCATGGGCGTGCCAAAAATGCCGGGGGCAATCGTCATGTTGCGAATGCCGTTACGCGCCAGGTCGCGGGCGATGGGCAATGTCATACCGACGATGCCGCCTTTGGAGGCGCTGTAGGCGGCCTGGCCGATCTGGCCGTCGTAGGCTGCAACCGAGGCGGTTGAAATCATCACGCCGCGCTCGCCAGTGGCTTCTGGCTCGTTCTTGCACATGGCATCAGCCGCGAGGCGAATCATGTTGAAGCTGCCGACCAGATTGACCATGATGGTTTTGTTGAACACACCCAGGTTGTGCGGGCCGGTTTTACCGACGGTTTTTTCGCCGCTTGCAATGCCTGCGCAATTGACCAGACCCATCAGTTTGCCCATAGCAACAGCCTTGGCGACTACGGCCAGGCCGTCGGCTTCCTGACTGACATCGCATTTGACGAAAGCGCCGCCAAGCTCCTTGGCGATGGCTTCGCCTTTCTCTAACTGCAGGTCGGCAATCACCACCTTGCCGCCGCTGGCGATCAGCATACGGGCGGTGCCTTCACCCAGGCCTGATGCGCCGCCTGTGACGATAAATACTTTGCCTGCGATGTCCATGATGTTCCATTTTTTAAGGTGAATGGGTTGGCTTGTTGACATTGACGTTAACGTCAATTCAGTCTGCAATTATGGCGCAAGGCAAAATGGCTGATGCCTCACGTTAACCGTTACTTCGACTGTTACTTCAATCGTTACTTCAGCCATTTGTTTTGCCTGCTCGCCGCTACGTTGCTATCGGCCTGCTCAACCACGCCAGTCGCCACCACACCCGTGCAGCCGACACCGGTTGTCGCGATTAAAAAGCCATTGAAAATCGGCCTCGCTTTGGGCGGCGGTGCGGCGCGCGGCTTTGCGCATGTGGGCGTGATCGCGGTGCTCGAAGAAGCCGGGCTCAGGCCACAGCTTGTAGTGGGTACCTCGGCTGGCAGCCTGGTGGCTGCGCTGTACGCCAGCGGCAAGACCAGTGCGCAACTACAGCAGACAGCGCTAAACATGGAGGAAGTCGCCTTCACCGACTGGATGTTGCCGATTTTTGGCCGTGGCATGTTCAGAGGTGATGCGCTGGCCCGCTACGTCAATGAACTGGTGGCCAACCGCAGCATCGAGAACATGGTGATTCCGCTGGGCATCGTGGCAACCGACCTGGGCAACGGTCAGGCGGTGCTGTTTCAGCGTGGCGATACCGGCACGGCGGTGCGGGCATCGAGTGCTGTGCCGGGGGTGTTTGTGCCGGTCAAAATCGGTGCGCGTGAATATGTCGATGGCGGGCTGGCCTCGCCCGTGCCGGTGCGTTTTGCCAGGCAGATGGGCGCTGACGTGGTGATAGCCGTAGATATCTCAAACCCGCCCGAGGCCAACCCGGCCAGCAATACGCTGCAAATCCTGTTGCAGACCTTCGCCATCATGGTCAAAAGTATTAACCAGTTTGAGCTCAAGGATGCTGATGTGGTGGTACGGCCGTCGCTGGTGGGACTAAATAGTGCTGATTTTTCAGCCCGCCAGCGCGCCATGGATGCGGGCAGGGCGGCGATGCTGGCGGCGTTGCCTGCGCTCAGGGCCAAGCTGGAAAGTCCCCAGTAAAACCAGTAAGTTTGGGCAGTTCTAGAAATTCAGATTTTCGGGATGAAGTGCAAGGCGCACGGAGCACAGCAACCGGAACGTACTTCAGGTACGTGAGGATTGCGAGCACCGCGTAACGCCGCAATTCGCCCGAAAAATGAATTTATAGAATTGCCCAAAAAAAAGCCCAGTCTTACGACTGGGCTTAACTAAGACTCGTGAAAAGTTAATTTCAAGAAGAGTCCGAGGAGACAACTGGTTCAGAACTTCGCCCTATTGACGAAGCCCCTTGGGCGGCTGCTAGCTGTTAATTGGCGTTCAAATTAACGCTTTTTAGTAACCGTCTTGGTGGCGTTCACAGCAGTCGCTGCAACGCTGTTGAAGTTGGCTTCGGCCATGTCGCTGGCTTGTTTGACAGCTTTTTGCATGGATTCAAAAGCGTTGTTGGCAGCAGCCACGGCGCTTTTCATCACAGCAACTGCGGTCTCAGAACCGGCTGGTGCATTTTTGGTGGCGCTGTCAACCAGGCTCATGACTTTTTTCTGTGCATCAGCAGTCTGGTCTTCAAAGGTTTTGCCGAGGTCAGCACCAGCGGCGGTGGTGATGTCATACAGATGACGGCTGTAAGCAGCAGTCTTTTCAGCCAGTGGCTGAAGCATACCGGCTTGCAGGGCCAACAGTTCTTGCGCGTCTTTTACACCCATCACGGCTTGTGCATGGTTGGCGCTTTCAGCCAGTGCAGCCTTGCTGGCTTGTAGGTTCAGTTCGACCAGCTTTTCAACGCCTTCAAAGGCTTTGTGGCTCAGACCAAACAGGGTTTCGATGTTGGCTTTGTGGGAGGCCATGATTTGTTCAGTATTCAGCATAATTAATCTCCGGTGTAGTTCAAAAATAAAAGGTTGCTAAGGGGAAACTGTTGCTTTGCTTTAATTTGCTGCACTGCAACATTACCCTAAGTATAGGGTATACCCGAGAGATTGCAAGCATTATTTGCTGCGATGCACCATTTTAGCTGTGAAACCCTAGTTCCCAGGGGTAAAAGCAGGGTTTCAGCTTGGCTAGCTTGGCTTATGGCCATGGGGGGTGGCTACGGCATCAATATCGACGAGACGGTGCCGGTGCAGATGAACACACTTATAAGGTGGCGCTGGCGTATTGGCACCAGTGGCAAAATAAGCAGTGATGATTCCTGTCGCCCGCCCCCAACCCGAACCTAAAAGCGCCTACAAGGCCTTTCGCAACATTGCCACCCGCTGGTCTGACAACGACCTCTACGGCCATGTCAACAACGTCGTTTACTTCAGCTGGTTTGACACTGCCGTTAATGGCTTGCTGATCGAGCAGGGCGCGATTGACATTCATGCCGGCCCGGTGATCGGGCTGGTGGTTGAAAGCCAATGCAACTACTTTGCGCCGCTGGCTTTTCCGCAAGCGGTGGTGGCAGGCATTCGTGTGGCGCACATCGGCTCGTCCAGTGTGCGTTATGAGATGGGTCTATTCGCTGCCGATGACGACAACGTTTGTGCGGCTAAAGGCCATTTCATTCACGTCTATGTTGACCACATCACCCGCAAACCCGTGGCTTTGCCAGCGCAATTATTGTCTGTACTGGAGACTTTGAAGTGACCGTTATCAATGCAAGTAGCGCAGCCAACGCTGTTGACGATGCCATCAACAGCCGCCAGTCGATGCGCGAATTTTTGCCCAAACTCGTGCCGCGTGAGGTCATCTCGCACCTGCTTGAAGTGGCTAGCCGGGCACCATCGGGCACCAACACCCAGCCCTGGAAAACCTATGTCTTGCAGGGTGCCAGCCGCGCTACGCTGACTACCAAAGTTTGCGCGGCGCACGATGCCCTGCGCGCCACTCCGGCACTGGCCGCAGAGTACCGGGAAGAGTACGACTACTACCCTGAAAAGTGGGTCTCACCCTACATAGAGCGTCGGCGTGAAAACGGCTGGGGCCTGTATGGGCTGCTCGGTATTACCAAAGGCGACAAAGACAAGATGCACGCCCAGCACCAGCGTAACTTCAAGTTTTTTGATGCACCAGTCGGCTTGATGTTTACGCTGGATCGTGTCATGGGCCGTGGCTCGCTGATGGACTACGGCATGTTTTTACAGAACATCATGGTATCTGCACGTGGCCACGGTCTGCACACCTGCCCGCAGGCCGCGTGGAATGGGTTTGCCAACATCATCCTGCCGCACATAGGCGCGGGCGAAGGCGAAATGCTGGTATGCGGCATGTCGCTGGGCTATGCCGATGAAGCCGCGCTGGTCAACACCTTCCGCACACCGCGCGTACCTGCCAGCGAATTCACGACATGGCTAGACTGATGGGCAATTCTATAAATTCATTTTTCGGGCGAATTGCGGCGTTGCGCGGTGCTCGCAATCCTCACGTACCTGAAGTACGTTCCGGTTCCTGTGCTCCGTGCGCCTTGCACTTCATCCCGAAAATCTGAATTTCTAGAAGTACCCTGATTGAACAGCTTTTGCGTGTGCGGGTAAAGTCAGCGATTGATTTCAATTAGTTTCATTATTTTTTCAAAGAAAGATTTCCTCATGAACAGCACTCCATCCGGACTACAGTACGAAGACACTGTTTTAGGCACTGGTGCCATTGCCAAGGCCGGGCAGCACGTCAAAGTGCATTACACCGGCTGGCTGTACAACGATGGTGTGCAGGGTGCCAAGTTTGACTCCAGCAAAGACCGTGGCCAGCCGTTCGAGTTTTCATTGGGTGCAGGCCAGGTCATCAAGGGCTGGGACGAAGGCGTGCAGGGCATGTCTGTGGGCGGTACGCGCCGTCTGGTGATTCCGGCAGAGTTGGGCTATGGCACACGCGGCGCTGGCGGCGCGATTCCACCCAACGCGACCCTGCTGTTCGAGGTTGATTTTTTAGGCTGAAAATTTTTTCACTCTTCTGAGTTTTTGCTATTGACCAGCAAATAAAAGTATGTCATCAATTCCTTCCTGGTTGCTGCTTGCGCTGCTTGTTCTGAACCTGCTTTTGCTGGTCTGGCTGCTGGTGCGCAAGCCAACCAGAGATGACGAAGGGCGTAGCGCATTGCTCTCCAGTATGACGCAGGGCAACGACAAGCTGGAGCGCGAGGTACGGCGCGAGATTGGCGACAACTCGCGCGCCAGTCGGCAGGAACTGGCCACCACGTTTGCAACTTTTCAGCAGACATTGGTACAACAGAGCGCCGAGGCTATACGCACGCAGAACACGCAAATTGATGCGTTTGCGCAGCAACTCACGCTGTTGCAAAAAACGCTGTCAGACACCTTGACGACGCAGCTGCAATCGGTCAGCGAGTCAAACGCCAGGCGCATGGTCGAGGTGCGCGAAACCCTTGAAAAGCAACTGGCGCAATTGCAGCAATCCAATTCTGCCAAGCTGGACGAGATGCGCAAGACGGTCGATGAAAAACTGCAAACCACGCTGGAGACACGGTTGGGCGAAAGCTTTAAACAGGTTGCCGACAGGCTGGAGCAGGTGCATAAAGGCCTGGGTGAAATGCAGACTCTGGCGCAGGGCGTGGGTGACCTCAAGCATTTGCTGACCAACGTCAAAACGCGCGGCATCTTTGGTGAGGCGCAACTGTCTGCTTTGCTGGAGCAGGTGTTTACGGTCGATCAATATGCGGCCCAGGTCATCACCCGCCCCGGTGGTAAAAACCCGGTGGACTTTGCCATCAAGCTGCCGGGCAGGTCAGACTCGGGCGAGCCGCTGTGGCTGCCGATTGATGCCAAGTTTCCCAACGAAGATTACGAACGTCTGCTTGATGCCCAGCAGCGCGCCGACGTGCAGGGTGTCGAGGCAGCGGGCAAGGCGCTGGAGATGCGCATCCGGCTTGAGGCCAAGTCAATTTCTGAAAAATACATCGCACCACCGCACACCACTGACTTTGCGATACTGTTTTTACCAACCGAAGGGCTGTACGCCGAAGTGTTGCGTCGCCCTGGTTTGATGGAAAACCTCAGTCGTGAACACCGCATCACGCTGGCTGGCCCGACAACGCTGTTGGCCATATTGAGCTCGCTGCAGATGGGGTTCAGGACGCTGGCGCTTGAGAAACGTTCAAGTGAGGTATGGCAGGTGCTGGGTGCCGTTAAAACCGAGTTTGGCAAGTTCGGCGACGTGCTGGCGAAAATCAAATCGAATGCTGAAACCATGCTCAACACCGTCAGTAGCGCCGAGCAGCGCAGCCGAGTGATGGGCAAGGCCTTGCGCAATGTGGAGGCCTTGCCCGAGCTGGAGTCGGCCCGGCTCATTCCCATCGACAAAGACCTGGACAGCGACCTGGACGGGGCCTGATGCGCACTTTGTGACCCCGCCTCATGACGCCTGAACTGGCCCGCCTGATCCTTGCCCAGGTCTGCCTGCACGCCTGCATGGCCGGCACACGGATGGCAGCGCCGCTGCTGGCGCTGCGCGAGGGCTACAGCCCGGCGGCAGTGGGTCTGCTGCTGGCGCTTTTTGCCTTGACGCAGGTCTTCCTGGCGCTACCCGCCGGACGCTTTGCCGACCGGCACGGCCTCAAGCGGCCCATCGGCTACAGCGTGATGGCTGCCGTGCTGGGTGCCGGGCTGGCCGTGGCTTTTCCGGTGTTTCCGGTACTGTGCTTGGCCGCGCTGCTCACGGGCGGCGCCACCGGCATCGCCGTTATTTCCCTGCAACGCCATGTCGGGCGCGCGGCGGTCGGGGCCTTGCAACTGCGGCAGGTCTTCAGCTGGCTCTCGATTGGCCCGGCGTTTTCCAACTTTGTCGGGCCTTTTACCGCCGGACTGCTGATCGACCATGCGGGTGCCGTTCCCAACAGCCTGTTTGGCTACCGTGCGGCGTTCTTTCTGATGGCGGTGCTGCCTCTGGCTAGCTGGTTTTTGCTGCGCAACATCCGCGAATTGCCGCCTGTGCTTGCAGCCCCTGGGAACAAGCCGTCCAATGTCTGGGACCTGTTGCGAGAGCCGTCGTTTCGCAAGCTGATGCTGGTGAACTGGTTTTTATCGTCCTGCTGGGATGTGCACACTTTCGTGGTGCCGGTGCTGGGTTTTGAAAGAGGCATCAGTGCGTCGGTCATTGGCTCAATCCTGGGTGCCTTCGCTGTGGCGGCTGCAGCCATTCGCATGCTGATGCCGCTGATCGCGGCGCATCTGAGCGAGTGGCGCGTGCTGGCCGGCGCCATGCTGATGACCGCGGTGCTGTTCGGTATCTACCCCTTCATGCAGTCTGCCCTGGGCATGGGCGTGTGTTCGGTGCTGCTGGGCTTTGCCTTGGGCACGGTGCAACCCATGATCATGAGCATGTTGCACCAGATCACCCCGGAGGCGCGCCATGGCGAAGCGCTGGGCCTGCGGCTGATGGCGATCAACGCATCGAGTGTGCTGATGCCGCTGCTGTTCGGCACCATGGGCGCTGTCATCGGCATTGCCGGCGTGTTCTGGGCCACCGGTGCGGTGGTCGGCGCCGGCAGCCGCGCTGCCTGGCTGCTGCGGCCCGACGAAACCGACGCTACAGCTGGTAAAAAGTCTTGATGGCATTCCATGCCGCTTGCGGGTCGTCAACATACTGGAACAGCTTGAGGTCGTCTGGCGAAATCGTACCTTGCTCTATCAGCACGTCAAAGTTGACCAGTCGCTTCCAGTAGTCGGAGCCAAACAAAATGATGGGGACGGGCTTGGACTTTTTGGTCTGTACCAAGGTGATGACTTCAAACAGCTCGTCCAGCGTGCCGAACCCGCCGGGGAAGGCCACCAGTGCCTTGGCGCGCAACATAAAGTGCATCTTGCGTAGTGCGAAGTAGTGGAACTTGAAGTTCAATGACGGTGACACATACGGATTGGTGGCTTGTTCGTGCGGCAGGGCAATGCTCAGGCCCACGGTGGGCGCACCCATTTCATGTGCGCCACGATTTGCCGCTTCCATGATGCCGGGGCCACCGCCAGTGCAGATAAAGAGTTGTTCTGCGGCTGGGCAGGCGTTGCTGTGCTGCGCCACCAGGCGGGCGAATAATCTGGCCTGGTCGTAGTAATGGGCATTGCGTACATGGCGCTGCGCCAGCGCCAGTGCGGCCTTGTCGCCAGACTGTTCAGCCAGTTTGAGGCTGGCGCTGGCCTGCTCTGGCGCAGGGAAGCGCGCACTGCCAAAAACCACCACCGTTCTTTCAATGCCTTGGGCATGGTGGCCAAGATCGGGCTTGAGCATCTCTAGCTGAAAGCGTATGCCGCGGGTTTCACTGCGCAGTAAAAATTCGGGGTCAGCAAAAGCCAGGCGATAGGCTTCTGCGTCCAGCGGTGTGTCATTGCCCGCGTGGGCGTGCAGCTCGGCCCAGGCGTGTGCGAGGCGGCTTGCGGATAAGTCTTGTGTTTGGTCCATGATCAATTGTTATTGAAAACGAAAAAAGCCCCTCGCGGAGCCTTTTTTGAGCCACCGTCTTGAGGCGATTACACCCGCTTGCGGTACTCGCCCGTGCGCGTGTCGATTTCAACGATGTCGCCTTGCGCCACAAAAATAGGCACGCCGATCGCAAACCCGGTGGCGATTTTGGCAGGCTTTAAAACCTTGCCCGATGTGTCGCCCTTGACGGCTGGCTCGGTCCAGGTGATTTCGCGCTCGACGTTGGTGGGCAGCTCGACTGAAATCGCTTTGCCTTGGTAAAACACGACTTCGAGTTCCATGCCGTCTTGCAGATAGTTGAGCGAATCGCCCATGTTCTCGGCTTCGACTTCGTACTGGTTGTACTCCGCGTCCATGCAGATGTACATCGGGTCAGCAAAGTAAGAGTAGGTGCAGTCTTTTTTGTCCAGAATGACCTGGTCAATCTTGTCGTCGGCCTTGAAAACGTTTTCAGTACCAAAGCTGCCGATCAGGCTTTTGAGCTTCATGCGCACAGTGGCAGAGTTGCGGCCGCCGCGGCTGTATTCGGTCTTGAGCACGACCATCGGGTCTTTGCCGTGCATGATGACGTTGCCGGCGCGAATTTCTTGAGCGATTTTCATAGCAGTTGATTGGTGCAAAGCCTTTGATTTTAACGGTTTTTACTGACGAATTCCATCAAGCTGCTGCTCAGGTCGAGATTAGCCATCAGCCTGGCCCGTGCGCCACTCACCGTTTGCTGCCAGGCCGTCAGATCGCCAGTCTGCCATGGTCGGGTTGCCGCCACGCCTGCATCGGGCGCGTTCCAGTGGTGGTGAAGGTCGCGTAGCGACGGCGGTGCGTCCAGCATGTCCAGAAACGCATCCAGCTTGACGCTGTGTACGCCATCGTCTTGCGGATAGATCTGCCAGACGAAAGGCTTGCCAGCCCAGATGGCCCGCACGATGGAATCTTCACCGCGTACAAAGTTGATGTCGCAGGCCCACAGCAGGTGGTCAAAATCGGTTTGACTGAGAAGTGGCAGATATGAAATTGATAGCTTGTCACGCCCGTATTCATTGGGCTTCGGCTGTTTTATGGGGCTAAAAATGGCATTTTTAAGGTCGTTTTTACCCCACGCAGCCAAAACCGCATCGGTTGCACGCCCGCTGGCTACCAGCAGGCGTACGGGCTTACCGTCGATGCCCGATTCTGCCCATTGATGCAGGAGCGCGGCGAGTAGCGGTGGCTCGTAGCAAAACAGCGACACCAGCGTGGCCTCAACCGCTTCAACCGCTTCAACCCCATGCGCGTGCAGCCAGGTCGTGCGGTCAAACGCTGCTTGCCGTGCTGCCAGATTCGGTTCTCGCAGCAGGCCGCCGGTTTGGGCGCTGAAGCCAGGATAAAAAAACCATTTGGCCCAGCCGGCAGCGGAGCCATGTTGTACGAGAGAGGGCAGGCCGTGATTGCGCTCTGCATAAGGTTCGGCAGACAGGTATTCGAGGTTGATCCACACCGGCCTTATAGGCTTTGGGTCTGTAACGCCCTGAATACGGGAGCAGGTAGCTATGAATTCAGGAGCCATCTGACAGCCAAAGGCTTCAATCATCACGTCTGGCGGGGCGGCATCTACGCTGTGCAGGTCAACCGGACGTAGCGCCACGCTCCAGGGCAACACCTGCACGCCGTCGCAGCCAAGCGGGGCCATCCACGCCAATGCACTGCCATCGTCCACCCACAAGCGCACCCGCTGACCGCGCGATGCCAGGTCGGCCGCCAGCCGCCAGCAGATGCCGATGTCACCAAAGTTGTCGATGACCTTGCAAAAAATGTCCCATTGAAAAGTGTTAACGCTACGCTGCATGACAGGATTGTCCACAATACGGGGTGTTTGGGACCCTCTGCATAACTCCCTGCGGTCTATGATTGCGCGGGCTCGAGCGGTCCGCTGCGTTGTTTTTCTTGCCAATAGCTGGGCTATTGACTGCAAAAAGACGCCTTGCGGCCCATCTCGATCCGCACACCACAGTCTCGCCAGAGTTATGCAGAGGGTCCCTAGCAATTTTGATTTCCTGATTGGCGTTAATACATTGGCCCACGAATTCGACCCCCAGTTACTGAGTGAAGTCGCCGCGCTGCCAGCGCTGCCCGGCGTGTATCGCTACTTTGATGCGGAGGGCGGCGTGCTGTATGTTGGCAAGGCACGCAACCTGAAAAAGCGCGTTGCCAACTACTTCCAGAAAAACCATGGTGGCACGCGCATCGGCCATATGGTGACAAAAATCGTGCGCATCGAGACCACGGTGGTGCGCTCCGAGGCCGAGGCGCTGCTGCTTGAAAACAACCTCATCAAAACGCTGAACCCGAAGTTCAATATTTTGTTCAGAGATGACAAAAGTTATCCGTATTTAAAACTGGCATCGCATACCTTTGCCCGTGTGGCGTATTACCGTGGTGCAGTCGAAAAAAAGCACCGCTACTTCGGCCCTTACCCCAGCGCCTGGGCGGTCAAAGAAAGCATTTTGCTGCTGCAAAAAGTATTCAAACTGCGCACCTGTGAAGACACGGTGTTCAACAACCGCACACGGCCCTGTTTGCTGTACCAGATCAAGCTCTGCTCGGCACCTTGCGTGGGCCATATCAGTGCCGAAAATTACGCCCAGGACGTTGCCAATGCCGAGAAATTTTTGCAGGGTGAGACGCAGGAAATACTGATTGGGCTTGAGCGGCAGATGCTGCAGCACGCCGACCGGCTGGAGTTTGAACAGGCGGCTGAATTGCGCAACCAGATGTCGGCGCTGTCCAAGGTGCTGCATCAGCAGTCGATGGAAATTGGCGGTCAGAGTGTTGATAAAGACGTGGACATCCTGGCCGTGAAAGTGCAGGGCGGCAAGGCCTGCGTCAACCTGGCCATGGTGCGCGGCGGGCGGCACCTGGGCGACCGGCCTTACTTCCCGACGCACATCGAAAACGCAGTGGATGTGGCTCAACTGGACGCAGAAATTGAAGCTGAAGGGACGCTCGCTCCAAGCGGAAAATCACTGGAGGCACTGCTGCTTGAAGCCTTTATTGCCCAGCACTACATCGAAGTGCCCGTGCCGCCAACGCTGATATGCAGTGAGCCGATTGACAAGGAACTGATTGCGGCGCTGGTGGAGCAGACTGGCGTGCGGATTGTTGCCATTCACCAGCCACGCGAGCAGCGCCGCATCTGGCTTGAGATGGCCGAGAAAAACGCCGCCTTGCAACTGGCGCGCCTGCTGGCAGAGCAGGGCTCACAACAGGCCCGCACGCGCGCGCTGGCTGAGGCGCTGGATCTGAAAATGGAAGAGCTCGGAGCCCTGCGCATTGAGTGTTTTGACATTTCACACACCGCAGGCGAGGCAACCCAGGCATCGTGTGTGGTGTTCCATGAGCATAAAATGCAAAGCGCCGAGTACCGCCGCTACAACATCGAGGGCATCACTGGCGGTGACGACTACGCCGCGATGCGCCAAGTGTTGACGCGCCGTTACAGCAAGCTGGCAGAGGCAGTGCGATTAAGCAGCATGGACCCTGGCAACAGCGGCAGCATCAAAATGCCCGACCTGGTTCTGGTTGATGGCGGCAAGGGTCAGGTGTCCATGGCGCGCGAGGTGTTTGAAGAGTTGGGGCTGGACCTTGGCCTGATTGCCGGTGTTGAAAAGGGCGAAGGCCGCAAGGTTGGCCTGGAAGAGCTGGTGTTTGCCGATGGCCGTGAAAAAATTTATCTGGGTCGCGACTCGGCAGCGCTGATGCTGATCGCCCAGATACGCGATGAAGCGCACCGCTTTGCCATCACCGGTATGCGCGCCAAACGCGCCAGCGTGCGCACCGGCAGTAGCAAACTGGAAGACATAGCAGGCATAGGCCCCAAGCGCCGCGCCAGCCTGCTGCAACGCTTTGGCGGCATACGCGCCATCGCATCGGCCAGCGCCGAAGACATTGCTACGGTGGAGGGTATTTCGCGCGAGCTCGCCGAGGAAATCTACCGCGCGCTGCATTGATGTCGCGCCGAGCTCAGGCGTATTTGCGCAACGAAGGGTCATGAAAGCGGCAGTATTTCAGGCCTGCTTCGGATCGTCCCGGACGCACCGCCCTGGAGCATGTCAAAATCAGACGATGTTTTTGACCATACCCACCGTGATGACCTGGACGCGCATTGTTGCGATTCCGCTGATTGTGGGCATTTTCTACCTCGACATGGCCCCTAGCAGCCGCAACCTGATTGCGACCGTCATGTTCGTGGTCTTCGCGGCCACCGACTGGCTCGATGGCTATTTGGCGCGCAAGCTGAACCAGATTTCGTCGTTCGGTGCCTTTCTTGATCCAGTGGCTGATAAATTTCTGGTCTGCGCATCGCTGCTGGTGCTGGTGGATTTACAGCGCGCCGATGTGTTTGTCGCGCTCATCATCATTGGCCGTGAGATTGCCATTTCAGCTTTGCGTGAGTGGATGGCGCTGATAGGTGCGACCAAAAGCGTGGCGGTACACATGCTGGGCAAGATCAAGACGGTGGTGCAGATGATTGCGATTCCATTTTTGCTGTTTGACGGCACCTTGTTTGGCGTTATCAATACCCATTTGTGGGGTACCTGGCTGATCTGGATATCGGCCATCCTCACGGTTTGGTCTATGGTTTATTACTTGCAAAAAGCCATTCCTGAAATTCGCGCACGCGCCAAATAATTCATACCCTGATGCCTCCCCATCAAGTTGAAGGAAAAATATGAGCACGGGTAAAAAACGAATTGCAGTGATCGCTGGTGACGGTATTGGCAAGGAAGTCATGCCCGAGGGTATCCGCGTGATGGATGCGGCGGCGCGCAAGTTTGGCATTGAACTGCAGTTTGACCACTTTGACTTTTCAAGCTGGGACTATTACGAGAAACACGGCAAGATGCTGCCCGACAACTGGAAAGACCAGATCGGTGGCCATGATGCGATTTACTTTGGCGCTGTTGGCTGGCCCGACAAGATTGCCGATCATGTGTCACTGTGGGGTTCGCTGCTGCTGTTTCGCCGCGAGTTTGACCAGTACATCAACCTGCGGCCGGCGCGCCTGATGCCGGGCATCATTGCGCCAGTAGTGCGGCGTGACGGCAGCCCGCGCCTGCCTGGTGAAATTGATTTTTACATCGTGCGTGAAAACACTGAAGGCGAATACTCCAGCATTGGCGGCAAGGCCTTTCCCGGTACGGACAGGGAGTTCGTCATTCAGGATGCCATCTTCACGCGCATCGGTGTTGACCGGGTTTTGAAATTTGCATTCGAGCTGGCGCAAACCCGGCCTAAAAAGCATTTGACCAGTGCTACCAAATCCAATGGCATTTCAATATCAATGCCCTACTGGGACGAGCGTGTGGAGGAGATGGCCAAGGGCTACCCGGGCATCAGGCTCGACAAATTTCACATCGACATACTCACCGCGCATTTTGTGCAGCGGCCAGACTTTTTTGATGTGGTGGTGGCCAGCAATCTATTTGGCGACATTCTCAGCGACCTCGGGCCGGCGTGTACCGGCACCATAGGCATCGCGCCCAGCGCCAACCTGAACCCTGAGCGTAAATTTCCGTCACTGTTTGAGCCGGTACACGGTTCTGCGCCTGATATTGCAGGCCGGCAGGTGGCCAACCCGATTGGGCAGATCTGGTGCGGCGCGATGATGCTGGAGTTTCTGGGGCATAAAGACGCACATGATGCCGTGTTGTCGGCGATTGAAAAAGCTCTGGCTCCGGGCAGTGGCGCACCACGCACGCCCGACCTCGGCGGTAACGCTTCGACGGCTGACGTGGGCAAAGCAATTGCTGCTGCGCTGGGTTAGCTGTCGCGCCAGCAGGTATGGGGTGAAAAAAGACTAGAATTCGCCTCCGCACATTGTAAAAATTTGCTGCTGTCAAAATTTGCTGCTGTATTGACACCCCGCAAGTCAACGGCTTTAATGGTGCGCAGCAGGCGACCTGCACATGCTGACTCTCGCTGATATCGTTTATGGATGTCTTGGGAGAGATTTTTTAGACACAACCAGATTAACCAACATCAACGAGGGGCCCTTGTGAACAAGACTGAACTGATCGAGCACATTGCCAAATATGCTGACATTTCCAAAGCTGCGGCAACGCGTTCGCTGGATGGAACCATTGACGCTGTTAAAACAACCCTGAAAAAAGGAGACTCTGTGTCTCTCGTGGGTTTTGGCACTTTTGCCGTTGGCAAGCGCGCGGCCCGTACCGGCCGTAACCCGCGTACCGGCGATGCGATTAAAATCAAGGCCGCCAAGGTTCCAAAGTTCCGTCCGGGCAAAGCGCTCAAAGACGCTTTGAACTGATGGGTTGATATGGTTTGAAAAGTTTGTGGGGTGCTTAGCTCAGTTGGTAGAGCAGCGCCCTTACACGGCGTAGGTCGGCGGTTCGAGCCCGTCAGCACCCACCACAGACTTTTGAAAATCCAGAACAAAGGCGAACTTGACCAGTTCGCCTTTTTTATTCGGTCACCATTACGGGCTTGCTCCCGGTTTATTTTTTTGCGCCTTGTTGACCACACAGGAAATTCGAGATGTTTGATTTCATTCGCCAGCACACCAAAGTCACGATGGCATTGCTGTTTTTTCTGATCGTGCCGTCCTTTATTCTTGTTGGACTCGATGGCTACAGCCGCGACAAAGACAATGCTGTCGTCGTTGCCAAGGTTGACGGTCAAGAAATTACGCAGACCGAATGGGACAGGGCACACCTGCGTGAAGTTGAAAGGCTGCGCGCCAGTATGCCGTCGCTTGATGCGAAGCTGCTCGACTCGCCCGAAGCCAAATACGCCACGCTTGAAAAGCTGGTGCGTGACCGCGTGCTCACGGTGGCGGCAAACAAATCAAAACTCAGCACCAGCGACCAGCGACTGGCGCGCGATTTGCAGGACAACCCCGACATTGCCGGCCTGCGCCGGGCCGATGGTACGCTGGACATGGAGCGCTACCGCCAGATGCTGGGCAGCCAGGGCTTGAGCCCCGAGATGTTTGAAGCCAACGTGCGCGCCGAACTGTCCAGCAGGCAAGTGCTGGTAGGCATTGCCGGGAGCGGATTTTCTACTAACACGGCTGCCGATATAGCGCTGAATGCCTATTTTGAAAAGCGTGAAATTCAGGTAGCAGGCTTTAGCACCACCGAATACGCAGCCAGGCTCAATCCCACCGATGCAGAGCTTGAGCAGTTTTACAAGGCCAGTGAAAGTCTGTTTCAGGCACCCGAGCAGGCCAATATTGAATATGTGCTGCTCGATGTTGAGACGATTAAAAAAGGCATTACGGTTAATGAAGCCGAACTCAAGGACTACTTCGACCAGAACGCAGCCCGACTGAGTGGTACCGAAGAGCGCCGTGCCAGTCACATTTTGATTACATCACCCAAAAGCGCCCCCGAGGCAGAGCGCCAAAAGGCCAAAGCCAAAGCCGCCGAGCTGTTGGCGCTGGTTAAAAAATCCCCCAACTCGTTTGCAGACGTGGCGAAGAAAAATTCGCAAGACCCCGGCTCTGCCCCTGGCGGCGGTGACCTCGACTTTTTTACACGCAGTGCCATGGTCAAGCCATTTTCTGATGCTGCCTTCGCCATGCAAAAGGGCGATATCAGCGATGTGGTCGAGTCCGAGTTTGGCTATCACATCATCAAGCTCACAGATATCAAGACGCCCAAGCAGCGCAGCTTTGAAGAGATGAAGCCAGAGCTGACAGCCGATGTCAAAAAACAGCAGGCACAAAAGAAATTTGCTGAAACCGCCGAGGCTTTTACCAACGGCGTGTACGAGCAGGCTGACAGCTTGACACCAGTGTCAGAACGTTTGAAGCTTGACATCAAAACCGCAAGTGGCATCACCCGCACACCACAGCCCGGCGCGACGGGTGTATTGGCAAACCCGAAGTTTTTGAATGCGATTTTTTCGCCTGATGCGATTGAGAAAAAACGCAACACCGAAGCCGTCGAAGTGGCCTCTAACCAGCTCATTTCTGGCCGCATCACCCAGTACACGCCGGTCCGTACAAGGCCGCTGCTGGAGGTGAAAGAGCTGGTGCGCCAGCGCTGGCTTGCCATGCGTGGTGCCGAAGAAGCCCGCAAGGACGGCATCGCAAAACTCGCCGCATGGAAAGTCGCGCCTGCTTCAGCCACCTTGCAAGACACGCTGGTGGTGTCGCGTGATCAGACGCAAAAATTGCCACCAAAAGTGGTCGAAGCAGCGCTGCGTACCGATGCTACTGCTTTGCCCGTGTTTGCTGGCGTAGACCTGGGTACACAGGGTTACGCCATCGTCAAGGTCACCAAGGTATTACCACGCGACCCGGCACTGGAAGCCAGCGTAAAGCAAGGGCGCCTGCAGTACGCACAGTTGTGGACATCAGCCGAGAGCTTGGCGTTTTACAACGTCCTGAAGGAGCGCTTCAAGGCAGAAATGAAAGTCGCTAAGCCGGTACGGGCTGCGGCTGACCAGCAAGCCAACCCAGACAACACCGTAACGCGCTAGCGAAGTAGCCGTTATAATTTATCTCTACGGTGGCTGTAGCTCAGTTGGTAGAGTCCAGGATTGTGATTCCTGTTGTCGTGGGTTCGAGCCCCATCAGCCACCCCATTCACAGCCCGCATAAACACTAGCCCCGAAGCTATCTAATCAGTAGCACGGGGGTTTTTACTTGGTGTCGCTTTCACACGATACCTGCCGCTGGCTGCTCCCTTCTTAGACATGGCTTTGCACCCAGCTTTTCAGGGCATCGTTAATACGGGTCTGCCATCCGTCGCCGGACGCCTTGAATTTTGCTACCAAGTCAGTGTCCAGGCGCAGGGTTATTTGCACTTTGGAGCCGCTACCAAAAGGCCTACCGCGCCGCGCAGTGGGCCTTGCCTTCTCCCATTCCTTATCCGTGAAGGTCATGGTGTGTCCTCGATGGCGTCCCACACGCTGGCGAATCTTTGTTTATCGGTGCTCATAGTGGAATGACCTTGACCTTCATCCGCTTGGCGTTCTTGGCGAACACCAGATCCAGCGTTACCAAACCCTGAACACCGGCTGCGATGGCGCAAGCAAGGTGCAGGGCATCGCCAGCGCGCAAGCCTGTCGCCGGGTCCATCGTCAACGTGGCGGCTTTGTGAAAGGTGGAAGCCTCCACGGGCAGCAATTGCAGGTCGTTAGCGCACACGCGCTCAAATTTCATCCACGCAGCGTTGGCCTGGTCGGCGGTGAGCTGGTTGGTGCGCTGCTTCAGCCCCAGGGCGCTGGCAAACTCGGTAACGCACCAAGCGGCAGACACCAATTCATCTTTGCAAGCAGCGTACCAACGAACCACATCCGCAGTCTTGGCCTCATTGGTGCACAGTGCCACCAGGACGTTGGTATCGACGTACAGCATCAGTAGCGCGCCTCATTGCGCAGTTGCCGGGTGACCGACGTGCCCATCGGAATGGACTTGCTGTCACGGGCCAACTCCTGTGCAAAGGCTTTGCGACTCCAATGCGACGGGCGCAGATTGAGCGCACCGTCAGCCCCCACAGTGGCGCTGAGGCGATCACCCTCTTTGACACCGATCTGGCGCACATAGTCCGCCGGAATGCGTACCGCAAGGCTGTTGCCCCATTTGGAAATTTGTAGATTTATCATGGTGTGTGTGGATATACGTTGATGTCTCTACATTATAGAGATTGAACAACCAATTGCAAGGCACCCGGTTTGTTCGATTGCGTGAACACAATCCCGGCCTGCTCCAGAATCCACGCCTCTATCTTTTCGTGGTGAACGCGCAGTAGGTCGAGTGGTCAGCGGATGTAGTTTTGCTCGCGAACACCCTAGGGGGCATGGCCTTGAATCTGTGCACTGATTCCGCCGGGTATATCCAGCCATTCACACAATGCAGCCTTATGTAAATCCGAAGGGCCGCGAAGCGGGTGGCCGTAGCGGGGGGTGCGTCACAGGTGCCACGATCAACGCGGTTTTCAATCCAGCACGATGAGCAAGCGAGCCGACACCAACACCCAGCGCCGCAGCGCTCT
>JBCKMZ010000008.1:0-39252 GCA_038902975.1 Polaromonas sp. | reverse complement strand
AGATCAGGCGGCCGTCGACACCGGACAAACGGCGCCTCTCCAGAGGAGGGTGGAGAATTGCACTCACGATGCTGATGCTCCCTGGCCGTTCCCGCTGGCGCTGCCGCCTTGCCTGCTGCCGTTCAGCCCGCCCTCGAGCAGGCTGGCCCTGAAACCGCGCTGGGTTAACAGAAATGCAGCGGCCGAGCTGCGAGTATTTTCGCCGGGCGTCTGTTTGCGATAAAAACCGATGCGCTGGGTGTAAAATTTGTAGAAATAAGCTGGTGCCATACATGACAGTTTGAGCAGTGCCGCCTCAGCCTGATCCCAATCCTGAGCGCGATAATAGCGCAAAGCCTGATTCCAGAGTTTTATCTCTTCCAGAAGCTCCTGGCTTACTTCGCCCTCGACACCCAATGGTTCGTAAATCCCGATCGGCTCAGCCTTGCCCTTTAATGGTTTGGATTTAAACACCCCATGAAATCACAAGATTTTCGGTTTTCCCACCCGCTGCGCGTGCGCTGGGCCGAGGTGGACATGCAAAAAATCGTCTTCAACGCGCATTACCTGATGTACTTTGACACGGCCATTGCTGACTACTGGCGCGCGCTAGCCTTGCCCTACGAAGAGGCCATGCGCCAGCTTGGTGGCGACCTGTATATCAAAAAAGCCAGCATCGAGTACCACGCCTCGGCCCGCTACGACGACAGGCTTGAAGTGGCACTCAAATGTGCTCGCGTAGGCAACTCGTCCATCGTGTTTGAAGGCGCTATTTTCAGGGAAAACGAGCTGCTGATTACCGGCGAGCTGATCTACGTGTTTGCCGACCCGTCTTCGCAAACGTCCCGGCCTGTACCCGATGCTTTGCGCAGTATCCTGAACCGGTTTGAGGCAGGTGCCGTCATGCACGAGGTCAAACTTGGCTCCTGGACCAGCCTTGGCCCGGACGCGGCAATGGTAAGGGTGGAAGTTTTTGTTCACGAACAGCGCATACCGGTTGAAATGGAGTGCGATGAGCTTGATGCCGCTGCGCTACATGCGGTGGCCTACAACGGACTCGGACAGCCCGTCGCGACCGGACGATTACTCCGTCACGACCAGCAGACCGGCAAAGTAGGGCGCATGGCGGTCAAGCGGGTTTTGCGTGGATCGCAACTGGGCCGCAGCATATTGACGGCTTTAACGGATGCAGCCCAGCAGCGCGGCGACCTCGCCATCGTGCTGCACGCGCAGCGCAGTGCGCAGGGTTTTTACCTGCAAGCAGGGTTTTTGCCGCATGGAGAACCGTTTGACGAGGTTGACATCCCACACATTGAGATGCTCAAACGACTGGCGATGCGTGGTGCAAAAAAAGTAACGTAAGCGCCGACAGGCTGTTAGATTGTACAAAAGGGACTTGACAGCAACGCTTGTACTGTCTCATTTACGCCTTAGACAGTACAAAAATATCTTGACAGTCAAATCGATACTGTATATCATATGTGTTGTACAGTATAAATAGACTTAGGGGAAACACTATGCTATCTAGTAAAGAAATACTTGAAAAAGCAGGCATATCCAGAGCAACGCTAAATAACTATATAAGCTTGGGGATACTGTCTAAGCCAGTGATCGCCAACCCTGGACAATCGGGAGGGCCGAGACAGTTGGGCTATTTCTCGGATGACGCGATTGAACGTATCAATCAGGTGCAGCAACTCAAACAAGAGGGAGTCAGTATGAGCGAGATCGTTTCCAGGCTGGGTGATTTCAGAAGCGAGGATGTCATGCAGTCTCATTCATCGGCCGACGTGGTGGCGCTACCCCCTTCCAGGCTACGAGTTACGCTCGAAGATATCCGGCAGCCTGCCTACATGATCAATCATAATTTCGAGCTGGTCTGGATTAACGATGCTGGTAAGGCCGAGTTTCTCAACGGCCTGAAACAGCTTCCGGCAAACAGTGAAGAAAGGAACATCTTCAGGCTCATCACTAACAAGGAGATGCACGCAGACGAAGCTGATGCGCTCGATTTTCACCTGTCGCTTGCCAAAGGCAAGGTAACTATCGGGGCATTCGGCACCATTTGCCAGGGCTTATCCACCCCGGATCGTATGCGATTGGAACAGCGCTTTGGGGATATAGCCGCCCTAGTGGAACGACCGATCGTTCAATCCGAGGTTTACCTCAGACGCCAAGGCAAAAATTGCAGGACTTATGCCTCCTTTTTCCGGGAAGGAATTTTCGTTGTTTTTGCCGATCAATCCGAGACGCAAGAGTCCCTTCTCGAGGTGCTGTCCAATCGTGACGTGATGATTCGCAACCTGCTTCGTCAACGCCTCCCGGTCCTGACGTCCCTCGCCGTGCTTGTCGCTGACCTTCAAAGCTCGGTGAAAATCTGCTCCGAACTGCCGCCGGAAGAGTATTTCGAACTCATTAATGAAATCTGGGGAGCGATGGGGCCGATCTTTCGCAAGTATCACGCGACCTGCGGCAAGCATGTGGGGGACGGCATGCTTTATTACTTCTTTCCTCAGCCGGACAGCGACTACCTGATGAATGCACTGTGCTGTGCGCAGGAAATGCGTCAGGAGATACAAAAGCTGAGCAAAGCTTGGCAGATACGCAAAAATTGGTTGAATGAGCTTTACCTAAATACCGGAATCACGGAAGGACAGGAATGGTTGGGCACCTTCCAGTCAGCCACCAGTGTCGAGTTCGTGGTTCTTGGCGACACCATCAATCAGGCTGCACGGGTCTCGGACTTTGCACGCCACGGGGCAATTTGGGCTACCAAGAGTCTGATCGGAAAACTGCCGGCGAAGGAACGTGCGCGCCTCCGGTACGGCGTTAGCCGCAAGGCACCGAGCGGTCAGAGTCTGTTTGTTGCATCGAGTTTTTCCCAGGTATCTTCGCTATTGGAACAGGATGGCTCACGTAGCGAAAAGCTGCGCGACATTGCCACCTTGCCTATTACCGAAATTGTTGAAATTAGCAATTAGCGATGCTATGCATCGTAATGAAATTGGCGTCTGACCCCAATAACCCTTTAGACATTTTCAAGCAAAGAGTAGGGCAGGACAAGCAACTTGAGCGCTGCGCCGCCAGCACTTCCGAGCGTTAACCTGCCATTGTCAGAGTCAAGCGCCGCAGCCGTCTGCATCGACACAATGGCATCAAAGCCGCCTTCAGGATGTGCGGCGCAGGCTGCCACCATGCCGCAAGGCTGCTCGGTGTCCAGCAGGTGAAAAACCTCCTGGCCAATCGTCATCGCGGCATCGCCATGTACCAGATAAGCCCGGCGTTTCAGCGTGCCACGAAACTGGCTGCGCGCCACAATTTCCTGCCCGGGGTAGCAGCCCTTCTTGAAGTTGACACCGCCTACCGACTCGTAATTGAGCATTTGCGGCACGAAAGCCTCAAAAATCGGCTGCGTGATCATCGCTATGCCGGACTGCACCTCCAGCCATTCCCAGATACCAGGTGCGAGCGTCGTACCGCCAGGTGGCGGGGTTGCGGCTGGTGCGCAGCATAAAGCCCGTTCAAAACCTGCTCCGGGGTATAAAAACACCAGGTTTTGACCCTCAAAATCGAGTTTTGACCAATGAGTACGAACGTGACCAGCTATTGATTCGATAGCATTTATGGCCGAGCCAACCAGGCCAAAGAGTGAAAAATCAGCGCTGGCATCAAGCAGTTTGACCTTGGCACGCAGCACAAACATGGACAGCCGCTTGATCGTCTGCTGCAAGAGACCAGCGCTGCAAACCATCAAAATCTCGTGCTCGCTGCGTTTAAACACCACAAAGCTCGCCTGCATACGACCCTTGTTGTTGCAAAACGCGGCCAGATGCGCCTCGTTCAGGCCCATGAGCGCCACGTCTTGTGTCAGCTGCCCTTGTAAAAATTTAATCGCATCCTCACCCGATGCGCGGATCACGCCAAGGTTTTTGAGTGCTGCAATGCCCGAAAGGGAAGTCGTCGATATGTCCATGGTCTGAATTATCATGGGATGTCTGTTTTAGCAAGAAGGTCCTTGAGTTTGTCCCGCGTATTTACAAGCTTTTGTCTGTTGGTATTTGTTGTTGCCCTGCTGGCCATCGCTGGCGGCCTGTGGTGGCTGCACGCGCCCATGCTACTGAAGCTGCCAGCCGGTGCGCAGGTGCTGGATCTTGAAATTGAGCCTGGCACCCGCGCCATGACAGTTGCAGAATTGATAGTTGCCAGCGGGGCAGATGTGCAGTTGCCGCTCCTGAAAATCTGGTTTCGGGTATCTGGTCAGGCTAGGCAAATCAAGGCCGGAAGCTACGAAATTACCCCCGGCACCACGCCGCGCCGCTTGCTCAATATGCTAGTGCGCGGCGAAGAAGCCCTAAAAAGCGTCACTATCGTCGAGGGCTGGAATTTCAGCCAGGTACGTGCTGCGCTACAAAAAGCAGAGCATCTCACGCCTGATTCGATTGGTCTGCAGCCGGATTTAATCATGGAAAAACTCGGAAAACCGGGCCTCCATGCCGAGGGGCGCTTTTTTCCCGACACCTACACCTATGCCAAGGGTAGCAGCGACTTGGCCGTGCTCAAGCGTGCGGCCCGTGCCATGGACAAACGCACCGAGGCCGCATGGGCACTGCGCAGCACAGATACCCCGCTGCAAACCGCAGAACAGGCACTTATACTCGCCAGCATTATCGAAAAAGAAACCGGCAAGCCCAGTGACAGGGCGCAGATTGCAGGGGTCTTTAGCAACCGGCTGCGCATAGGTATGCCGCTACAAACCGACCCCACGGTGATTTATGGCATGGGTGATAAATTTGACGGCAACCTGCGCAAGCGCGATCTGCAACTTGATACGCCCTACAACACCTACACCCGTGGTGGACTGCCACCCACGCCGATAGCGATGCCTGGCAAGGCTGCGTTGCTGGCGGCAGTGCAACCGGCGCCGACAAAGGCTTTGTACTTTGTGGCCAGGGGCGACGGCAGCAGCCAGTTCAGCGCTAATCTTGACGATCACAATCGGGCTGTCAACAAATACATTCGGGGTCAGTGAATGCAGCAAAAGGGTCTTTTCATCAGCTTCGAGGGCATAGACGGCGCAGGCAAATCCACGCACATCGCCGCGCTGGCCGAAGCCCTGCGCGCTGCAGGCCGCACTGTGACGCTTACCCGTGAGCCAGGCGGCACACCGCTGGCCGAAAAGCTGCGCGCCATGGTACTGGACGACGCGATGGATGCCCTGACCGAATCGCTTTTGATATTTGCCGCCCGGCGCGACCACCTCACCCGCATCATCGCGCCTGCGCTAGAGCATGGCGAGGTGGTTTTGTGCGACCGGTTTACCGATGCCACGTTTGCCTACCAAGGGGCTGGCCGGGGATTTGATTTGGCGGTACTCAAGACGCTTGAGAAATGGGTACAGGGGAGGGTGCAGGGGACATCTGCAAATCAGGACATCGTCCAGCCAGACCTCACCATCTGGTTTGACCTAGTACCGGAAGAAGCCGCAAAACGTCTGGCTGGTGCGCGAATGCCTGACAAATTTGAAGCCCAGCCCGTCGAGTTTTTTCGCCGTGTAGCCCAAGGTTACGCAGACCGCCTTAAAGCAGACCCGCAGCGCTTTGCCCGTATTGATGCAGGGCAGGGCCGCGAAGCCGTGTGGAGCGACGTGAAGCAGGTGTTTGTGACTCGAGGCTGGCTGCCATGAGCGATGCGGATAGTTTGGCCCCCTGGCTGCAAAACCAGCTCAAAAGCCTGCTGCAGCAACGCGGCCACGCCTGGTTGTTAAATGGCCCTTCTGGTCTGGGGCAGTTTGAACTAGCGCTTGCCCTAGCGCGCGCTTGGTTGTGCGACAACCCGCTACCCGAGGGCGCATGTGGTGTTTGCCCAAGCTGTCACGCGGTCGATGTTCATACCCATGCCGACCTGTGTATGCTGCTGCCTGAGACCCTGTCGCTGAAGCTTGGCTGGCCGTTAGATGAGAAAACCCAGGACGACCTGGACAGCAAAAAACGCAAGCCGAGTAAAGAAATCAAGGTCGATGCGGCGCGCGAGGCGGTGTCCTTCACGCAGTTCACCCGCTCGCGTGGCACTACCAAGGTGGTGCTGGTTTTTCCGGCGGAACGCATGAACGGCATTACCGCCAACACCCTGCTCAAAACACTTGAAGAGCCGCCCGGTGCGGTCAAATTCATACTCGCCACCGAAGCCGCCCATCAACTGTTACCCACCATACGCAGTCGCTGCCTCGGGCATACCATGCACTGGCCCGACTTTGATGAGGCCTTGGCCTGGTTGCAGTCCATGAGCCATCCGTCCAAAATACCCGATGCCAAAGATATCGCTACGCTCTTGACGGCCGCTGGTGGACGCCCTGCTGATGCGCTGGCATGGGTGCAGGGCGGGCAGGCCCGGGAAGTGGCACAGGGGTGGCAGACCCTGCCCAAGGCGATGGCGCGCGGCGATGCCGCTGCGCTGACCGACCTGGGGCCTGCCCAGGCAGTTGATGCCCTGCAGAAGCTTTGCTACGACGTGTGGGCTGTGAAGGTGGGTAGCGAGCCGCGATTTTTCAGCCTCGGCGATTTGCCGTCATCAGCCAAGGTTAAAACGGGCTTGCATGCCCTCAGCACATGGTCAAAAGAGCTTGCTGCCACCGCACGTACGGTTGAGCATCCCTACAACCCGGGGCTAATGCTTGAATCTCTGGCCAGTCGCGCCAAAATCGCGCTCGCGTCCTGATTGAACAAAAACCCCCTAAACTAACAGCATGGTCACCACCACTCCCGCAGCCACCTCTCCCAGCGCATCCGGTGCAGCCGCCAGGCCCAGCGTCGTGCAACTGGCCATCAAGGAAAAAACGGCGCTTTATACGGCCTACATTCCCCTGTTCAAGGAGGGGGGTGTCTTTATCCCGACCACCCGTGAGTATCAATTGGGGGCAGATGTCTACGTGCTTCTGACACTGCCCGAAGATACGCAGCGCTACCCGGTTGCAGGCAAGGTCGCCTGGGTTACGCCAGCCAGAGCGGCAGGCAACCGCACCCAGGGTGTCGGTGTGCGCTTTCCGAACGACGAAAAGTCGAGATTGCTCAAGCTCAAGATTGAGGAAATTTTGGGCACACACCTGGCATCGAACCAACCTACGCAAACCATCTGAAGGTTATTGGGGTCAGACGCCAATTTCATTACGATGCAAAGCATCGCACCCGAAGGGCGTGCCCGATGAATTTGGACTCTGACCCCAAAAACCTCAGACCACTTTTCATTTTCAGCCCTATGTTCACCGACTCACACTGTCACTTAAGCTTTCCCGAGCTAAAAGCCCAGCTCCCGCAGATTCGTCAAGCCATGGCTGACGCAAAAGTTGACAGGGCGCTTTGCATCTGCACGACGCTTGAAGAGTTTGAAGAGGTTCATGCACTGGCCACTACGTATGACAACTTCTGGTGCAGCGTTGGCGTACACCCCGACAACGAAGACGTGTTGGAACCCGACGTAGCAGGCCTGGTGCAAAGAGCAGGCCTGCCCAGGGTGGTGGGCATCGGCGAAACCGGCCTTGATTACTTCCGCCTCGGGGAGCGCTCTGTGCTCGACATGGAGTGGCAGCGCGAGCGCTTTCGCGTCCATATTCGCGCCGCACGCGAGTCTGGCAAACCTTTGATCATTCACACCCGAAATGCCTCAGACGACACCTTGGCCATCCTCAGGGAAGAAGGCGAGGGCGCTCAGTCTGAAAGCCGTGCGGGCGGAGTTTTTCACTGTTTTACAGAAACTGAGGCGGTTGCCCGTGCCGCCCTTGATTGGGGTTTTTACATCTCTTTTTCAGGCATTCTGACTTTCAAAACTGCGGCAGATTTACGGGAAGTGGTCAAATTTGTCCCTCTCGACCGCATTTTGATCGAGACAGACAGCCCTTATCTGGCACCCATTCCCTATCGCGGAAAAACCAACAATCCGTCTTATGTGCCTTACGTGGCCAAACTGATAGCCGAGCTTAAACAGCAAAGCATTGAAACCATTGCCGAGGCCACGAGTCTGAATTTCGAGCAGCTTTTCAAAGCTGTCAAGGGATGAAAAAATACCTCATAAATTACTTTAAGACAATCATTTTCAGCATTGTTTTAATTCTATTTAATGTTTCGCAAGCCGGGTCTTTTGATGATTTTTTCAAGGCTGTCAAAATGGACGATGCCAAGGCCGTCCAACAGTTGCTTGCGCGTGGCTTTGATGCCAACACCATAGATCCGACTGGCCAGAACGGCCTGTTTATCGCCATCCGGGAGCCTTCACCCAAGGTGGCCCGCGTGCTGGTCGATTCGCCCAAGATAGACCTGAATGCGCTCAATATCCAAGGTGAAAGCCCACTGATGCTCGCCGCCCTGAAGGGGCAACTGGAACTGGCAGACAGCATGGTTAAAAAAGGTGCCGATGTCAATAAAACCGGCTGGACTCCGTTGCACTACGCAGCCACTACCGGTCAGTTGCAGCTCATAAGGCTGCTGATCGAAAACCACGCCTACATAGATGCCGAATCACCAAACGGCAGTACGCCATTGATGCTGGCCAGCATGTATGGCACGCCAGAGGCGGTCAAACTGCTGCTCGATGAAGGCGCTGATCCGACACTGAAAAACCAGCAAGGCCTGACAGCGCTGCAATTTGCGCAGCGCGCCAGCCGACCCGATGCGGAGGAGTTAATCACAAAGTCTATCCGCGCCAAACGTCCGCCTGGGCAATGGTGATTGCATTTTCAATATTCCACGATGTATATTATGTTAAATAATATTTAAACGTAGAATTCGGGGCTGAGCTAGACCGGACGCACCAGCCCCGCATCAAACTGCACTGATTGCAACGATAATTGAACGCTCAAACAACCGGAGAACAGCATGGCAAAAGGTCAACAAAACAGCGGCAAGATGGTCAAAAAACCAAAGAAAGACACCTCACCACCGAAGACGGTGTCGCCAGACGCGGTGCGCCCAACCATCGTCACCACGGTACCGCTGCGGGGCAAGCTGAAGAATAAGTAAGGGATGCGGATATCGGCAGTTTCCGCATCCCTAAGCAGCATGGTTGCCCAAAGTGGCTCGCCTCAGCAGGGAAATAAACAGCCAGCAAACCCGCTGCATGGCATCAAGCTTGAAGCCATCGTGACCGCGCTGGCCAGCCACTACGGCTGGGAAGAGCTGGGGCAGCGCATCAACATCCGCTGCTTTACCAGCGAGCCCAGCGTAGCATCCAGCCTGAAGTTTTTGCGCAAAACACCCTGGGCGCGCGCGAAGGTTGAAAGCCTTTATCTTTTCATGCTGCGCGAAGTAAAACGCAGCAGCCCAACGGTTCATAATTTCCCGCCGCCGCGTGGCTGAAACATCACTAGGCATTGAGCTTGTTCATGTTGATGACAGCCTGCTGGTGCTTAATAAACCCGCCGCGCCTGCTGCTTCACGCCTGCGTGCTGCAGTTTGAGCACCCGGTCAGCAGCGGGTTGCTGCGCATGGAGAGCACAGCGCCCTTTTAGCGCACAACTCCCCGAGGGTCTTCAATTGTTTATTCGCGAACGATCATGACGGGCAGATGGGCATGTGACAAAACCTGTGCCGCAACGCTGCCCAGAATCAGTTTTTTCAGCCCCTGGCGGCCATGCGAGCCCATGACGATCAGGTCTGCGCCCGTGGATTGCGCGGTATCGAGAATGCCCTTGTAAACAGCGAGCCCCTCTACCAGCGATGAAACCACAGGAATACCGCGTGCCTGGAACAGCTGTTTGACCGCATTGAGGGTGGCATTTGCCTCTGCCGTGGCGGCTTGAAGGTATTCCGTTTGCCCGTACGCAAAATCAACACCAACGCCCGTAAAGGCGTAGTCGTCAATCACACTCACCACGGTAACCTGGCTTTTGAATGCCTCTGCCATGGCCATGGTTTTTTCAATCGCCTGGTTCGATGTGGATGAGCTATCGACTGGCAGCAGGATTTTTTTGAACATGATGAAGCGCCCCTCAGGAAAGTGACATGCAGCGGTCATTCCCTCAACGACCGGCATCCATCTCTTTTAAACCATTGTCAACCAAAAAGCCAGCAGACAAAATCAGGCCTCGATCTTCACGCCTTTCCAGAAGGCAACATGACCCTTGATATTGTCGGCCTCAGGTTTCGGGTCGGGGTAATACCAGGCGGCATCGGTGTTCATCTCGCCATTGACCAGCAACGAGTAATAGCTGGCCTGACCTTTCCATGAGCACATGGTGTGGTGGTTGCTGAAGGTGATGTAGTCGCGGTTGAGCGCGCTTTCGGGGAAATAGTGATTACCTTCAAGCACCACGGTGGTGTCGCTCTGCGCAATGACTGCGCCGTTCCAGATGGCTTTCATGGCTTACTTTCTTTGAGGGCACCTCTATAAATTCATTTTTCAGGCAAATTGCTGCGTTGCGCGGTGCTCGCAATCCTCATGTACCTTAAGTACATTCCGGTTGCTCCGCTCCACGCGCCTTGCACTTTATCCTGAAAATCTGAATTTCTAGAAGTGCCCTTTGAGGTTAACGATCATTGCCTTAGACGCCGCGGCTGCGGTCAATACGCAAGCGCTCCTGATACGGCTACGGATTGATCAAGTACAGATAAACGAATCATCGGCAAACTATAAGGGGTTTGAGGCAGTCTGTTCCAATACGGGTATCACCAACAGCACTCGGGGCTTCCAGAAACTATGGCACTTAAAGCCACTATCTACAAAGCGCAACTTCAACTGACAGACATGGATCGCAACGTCTATGCTGACCACAGCGTCATCATCGCTCGCCACCCGTCGGAGTCCGATGAACGCATGATGATCCGTCTGCTGACCTTCGCGCTCAATGTGCCTGCTGACGACAAGAATGGCAAGCTCGACTTTGCAAAAGACCTGTGGGACGTGGACGAACCAGCGCTTTGGCACCAAGACTACACCAACCAAATTTTGCATTGGATAGATGTCGGCCAACCCGACGACAAGCGCCTGATGAAAGCGGCGGGTCGGGCAGGCAAAGTCAGCGTCTACAGCTTTGCCAGCAGCACCAACGTGTGGTGGAAGGGCATTGAAACCAAACTCACCCGCGCAGCCAACCTGGTGGTGTGGCAGATCGAAGCCGCGCAAAGCCAGGCACTGGCAAAGCTCGCCGAGCGCAGTATGCAATTGCAGGTCACGGTACAGGACGGCACGCTGTGGATGAGCACCGCCAGCGGGTCGCTGGAGATAACGCCAGTCAGGCTGACTGCGAGTTGAGTTTTTGGGGTCAGACACCAATAACTCACCTCAAAGCCCCAAGGCCTTCCAGCCTGAAGCCCCCAGTTTTTCAAGCGTGGCGATGTTCTGCTCAAAAATCGCTTCGGCTTGGGGAAAGGCCGCAACCGCTTTTTCAACGCTTTCTTCGCGCAGCAGATGCAATATGGCAAACGGCGCGCGGTTGGTGTAGTTGCTGATGTCAGCCACCTCAGTACCCTCAAACTGGAACTGCGGATGAAAGCTGGCGAGCTGGATGATGCCTTCAAGTCCGTGCTCATCGACCACCCCTTCGGCGACCTCCAGAAAATCATTAAAGTCCAGAAAGTCGTCGAACAGCGTGGGGTGGATCAGCAGCGTGGTCTCTAACTGCTCTGCGGGCGTGGCGACCAGCAGGTCGAGCTCACTATCAAGTTCTTCCAGTAAATCGTCCGCATGACGAGCGTGACTGACGACCAGCCGCACCTGGTTCTTGACGTACACCGCCTTGGCGAACGGGCAGAGGTTAAGCCCGATCACGGCTTTTTCAAGCCAGTGCCGGGTTTGCTTTAGAACTTCCTCGTCGCTCACGAGCAGCTCGAAATTTAATGCAATGCCTTAAAGCGAACCCGTTTCGGTTTGGCACCCTCTTCGCCCAGGCGCTTTTTCTTGTCGGCTTCATATTCCTGATAGTTGCCGTTGAAGAAAGTCCACTGGCTATCGCCCTCGGCGGCCAGGATGTGCGTGGCGATGCGATCCAGGAACCAGCGGTCGTGGCTGATCACCATGATTGATCCGGCGAATTCGAGCAGAGCGTCTTCGAGCGCGCGCAGGGTTTCAACATCAAGGTCGTTTGACGGCTCATCGAGCATCAGCACGTTGCCGCCGGCGATCAGGGTTTTGGCCAGATGCAAACGCCCGCGCTCGCCGCCTGACAGCGTGCCGACACGCTTTTGCTGGTCGGCGCCGTTGAAGTTGAAGCGCCCCGCATAGGCGCGACTCGGCATTGTGAACCTGCCGACGGTCAGCATGTCCAGGCCACCCGAAATGTCTTCCCAGACGGTTTTTTCGTTGGCGAGGTCATCGCGGTGCTGGTCTACAAAAGCCATGTGCACGGTCTTGCCGATTTTGATTTCGCCGCTATCAGGCAACTCCTTGCCGGCAATCAGCTTGAACAGCGTCGATTTGCCTGCGCCGTTCGGGCCGATGATGCCGATGATGGCACCGGCGGGGACCTGGAAACTCAGGTTGTCGATCAGCAGACGGTCACCGAAGGACTTGCTGACCCCCTTGAATTCAATCACTTCATTGCCCAAGCGCTCGGCAACCGGGATGAAAATCTCGTTGGTTTCGTTGCGCTGCTGGTATTCAAAATCCGACAGTTCTTCAAAACGAGCCAACCGCGATTTACTCTTGGCCTGACGCGCCTTCGGGTTCTGGCGTGACCATTCGAGCTCTTTCTTCAGGGCCTTAGCCCTAGCATCTTCGCCCTTTTGTTCCGTCGCCAAACGCTCGCCTTTTTGCTCCAGCCAACTGCTGTAGTTGCCTTTCCAGGGAATTCCGCGACCGCGGTCCAGTTCCAGAATCCACTCGGCCGCATTGTCCAGAAAGTAACGGTCGTGGGTAATGGCCACCACGGTGCCAGAGTAACGCTGCAAAAACTGCTCCAACCAATCGACTGATTCCGCGTCCAGGTGATTTGTCGGCTCATCGAGCAGCAGCATGTCGGGCTTGGACAGCAGCAGGCTGCACAGCGCCACGCGGCGTTTTTCACCGCCCGACAACACGCCGACTTTGGCATCCCAGGGCGGCAGGCGCAACGCGTCGGCGGCGATCTCGAGCTGGTGTTCGGAGTCGGTGCCTGAGGTGGTGATGATGGCTTCGAGCCGGGCCTGTTCGGTGGCCAGGGCATCAAAGTCGGCATCGGGCTCACCGTAGGCGACATAAACCGCTTCGAGCTGGGCTTTGGCGGCAAACACCGCGCCCATGCCGGCTTCAACGCTCTCGCGCACGGTGTGCTCGGGGTTGAGCTTAGGCTCCTGCGGCAGGTAACCGATATTGAGCCCCGGCATCGGGGTGGCTTCGCCCTCGATTTCGGTGTCCAGCCCGGCCATAATTCTCAGCAAGGTGGACTTGCCCGAGCCGTTGGTGCCGAGCACGCCGATCTTGGCGCCGGGGAAAAAACTGAGCGAAACGTCTTTGAGAATCTGGCGCTTGGGCGGCACGATTTTGCCGACCTTGTTCATGGTGAAGACGTATTGAGCCATCAGGAATAATTTCTAAAAAATGGATAGACAGGACATGAACGAGATGGCGCAACAGCAGCAGAATTTAAGCTGCAATTTTTACCATCAACCCTCTATTATCGTTCCGTGAGACAATGCTGTGGTTGCAGGCTCCAGTTACCCGCGACATTTGGGCACATCCCAAGTCTACTTCCCCAGGTAGCTACTCGAGATGTTTACAGCCCGACCTTTTGACCCCATCTGCCTATCACTGGCGGGTTGCTTCCAACACAAAGCACCCAACAGGCCGATCAAAAAGCGCCTAATGGCGCAACACAATGACCTTTGAAGAATTGAATTTGGCTCCGGCCATACTTAAAGCCGTGCTTGAGCAGGGCTACGAAACCCCAACCCCGATTCAGGTACAGGCGATTCCCGCTGTGCTGGCAGGCAGCGACCTTTTGGGCGGTGCCCAGACCGGCACCGGCAAAACGGCGGCCTTTGTGCTGCCGATATTGCAGCGCCTGTCTACCGAGCCGCGCCTCGCCAATCGGCGCGGTGTCAACGCCGTGCGCTGCCTGATCATGACGCCCACGCGCGAGCTGGCTGCGCAGGTTGAAGAAAGCGTTCGCGTCTATGGCAAATACCTTGAGCTGACATCCATGGTGGTGTTTGGCGGTGTCGGCATGGGTGCGCAAATTGAAAAACTGCGCCGTGGCGTAGACATCCTGGTAGCCACGCCGGGCCGCCTGCTTGACCACGCAGGCCAGGGCACGCTGGACCTGAGCCAGGTGCAAATTTTGGTGCTCGATGAAGCCGACCGTATGCTAGACATGGGCTTTATCCATGACATCAAAAAAGTGCTGGCACTGGTGCCCAAACAAAAGCAGTCGCTGCTGTTTTCTGCCACCTTCAGCGATGAAATCCGCGACCTGGCCAACGGCCTGCTGCGCGACCCACTGCACATACAAGTTACGCCGCGCAACACCATGGCGCAGCGCATCACGCAGACCATTTACCCGGTGGGCCGTGGCAAGAAAAAAGCCCTGCTGACACACATCATCAACGAGCACAACTGGAGCCAGGTACTGGTCTTCACGCGCACCAAGTTTGGTGCCAACAATGTGGCCGAGCATCTGAGCAAAAACGGCATTTCAGCCATGGCGCTGCACGGCAACAAGAGCCAGACGGCACGCACCCAGGCGCTGGCCGACTTTAAAAGCGGCACGGTTCGCGCGCTGGTGGCAACCGACATCGCCGCACGCGGCCTCGACATTGACGAGCTGCCGCACGTCGTAAATTACGAGATCCCCAACGTCAGCGAAGACTACGTTCACCGCATTGGCCGTACTGGCCGCGCTGGCAACAGTGGCGAGGCCGTCAGCCTGGTGTGCCTGGATGAAGAAGGCTTCATGCAGGACATCGAGCGCTTCACCAAACAGAACATCGAAAAAGTCATAGTCCCCGGTTTTGAAGCTGAACCCGGCGAACGTGCCGAGCCGCTGGCCATGGGTCGCCAGACCATCTGGGGCGGTCTGGGCAAACCGCCAAGCCGCGACGTGATGCAGGCCGCAGCCAAGGCCGCGCGCAGTGAAATGATGACCCGTATCCGCGACAGCAAGGCCGCGCAGCCTGCACGTGGTGGTGGCGGTGGCAATGGAAGAGGCCGTGGCCCAGCCGGTGGTGGTCGCAATGAAGGCAGTCGCAACGAAGGCGGCGGCAACTTTGGCCGTGGTCCACGCACCCCTAACCCCGGTCAGCCTCGACAAAACACGGGTGGCCAACCACGGCAGCCCCAGCAGCAGCGTTTTCGCGATGACTCACAGCCGCCTATGCAATATGCACCCGGAGCACCTAGCCCGGACGGCTTTCATGGCTTCAGTGAGCGCAGCGACTTCGACGAGCGACAACCCGCCAGTCATGTGTCATCAGGTTTCCCTTCATCTGGTCAGCCGTCTGGCGGCAATCGCGGCCGGGGCAACTTTAGCGGGCCGCGCTCTGACGGTGGTGGTGGTAGCCCACGCCGCTCCGGTGGTGGCGGAGGCGGCGGCGGAGGTGGCCCACGTCGCTCCGGCGGTGGTAGTGGCGGCGGCGGTTCATACGGCGGACGATAAACAGCTCGCGACTGTTTTCACTTCAACCACGTAAAAACAGCGTCACCAGCGGGTCAGACCCCACCTGCCTGCTCCAGTGACCATGCACGCTTGCATCAAAGGTGGCCCCTTCGGGAAGCACGTCGGCTGAATAAAAATGCTCGCCGGATTTGAAGACGCGCGAGATGCCGTCCTGTAGGCCAATCTCCATTTCACCTTGCAGAATAAACACCCACTGCGGCGCGCTAGTGCAATGAAAGGTACTGCGAAAACCGACTGGGCTGTGGCGCAACTGGTAAGCGCTAGAGGGCATCAGCTTTGAGAGCATAGCCTGCGGCGTGCCTTCGCTAAGGGCCAGCGCCTCCTCACGAAAACGGGCGCGGCCATCTGTGTCTGTAAAAAGAATGATTTTGATAAATGCGGTCACTGGCAACTCCGATGGATTAATTAGAAGTCAAGATTGGCGATAATCACTTTTTACGATAACACTCACGAACCCCCTTTATGCGACTCCTACACACCATGCTTCGCGTTGGCGACCTCCAGCGCTCGATTGATTTCTACACCAAGGTACTCGGCATGACGCTGCTGCGCACATCTGAAAACGCTGAATACAAATATACCCTGGCGTTCGTCGGCTACGGCAAAAATCCAGACCATGCAGAACTGGAACTGACCTACAACCACGGCACCAGCAGCTATGACATGGGAACCGCTTACGGCCACATCGCGCTCAGTGTGCCCGATGCCTATGCAGCGTGTAAAAAAATCAAAACTGCCGGAGGCAACGTGACGCGTGAAGCCGGGCCTGTCAAAGGCGGCTCGACGGTGATTGCGTTTGTGACCGACCCGGATGGCTACAAGATTGAACTGATCCAGCGCGCCTAAGGTGCTGCGGGTGCTGGCCTGCGCTGACTCATGCGGGCGCTAGGGCACCACACGCGAGTGCGATGGCGCGCAGGGTTTCGCTGCATGGCTACACTTTAACGATGTCACGCACTACACACTCTAACCAAGCCATTGCCGATCTGCGTAAAAGCTACGCGCGCGCCGAGCTCAATGAAGACGCATCCCATGCCGACCCGCTCAAACAATTTGAGCAGTGGTTAAACGAAGCGATTGCAGGCGAGATACCCGAGCCCAACGCCATGACGCTGGCCACCGTAGCCAACAACCTGCGCCCTTCAACGCGCGTGGTGCTGGTCAAAGGTTATGACGAACGCGGCATCGTCTGGTACACCAATTACGACAGCCGCAAAGGCCTTGAACTGGCGGGCAACCCGTATGCGGCGTTGCAGTTTCACTGGGTTGAGCTAGAGCGCAGCGTGCGCATTGAAGGCATGGTTGAAAAAGTCTCCGCAGAAGAAAGCGATGCCTACTTCCACAGCCGCCCACTCGACTCACGCATAGGCGCATGGGCCAGCCCACAAAGCGAGGTGATTACCGGGCGCGGCGTGCTGGTGGCCAACGCTGCCAAGTACGCTGCCAAATTTTTACTGCAACCACCGCGCCCACCGCACTGGGGTGGCTACCGTTTAAAGCCCGACAACTGGCAATTCTGGCAGGGGCGCAGGAGCCGCTTGCATGATCGCTTGCGGTACACGCTGCAAGACGATGGGGGCTGGTTGCGGGAGCGACTGGCGCCTTGAGTTTGTTTGTGTTGAAGATGTAACCGAGGGTTAGACCAGTTCACTAGAGCAACTCCACGCCGAAGCGGCGAACCGCGAGAGCGAACAGGCCGAAGCAAACAATGGTGATGATGACGCAGGCAAACAAAGATGGCCAGAAACCGATGCGAGGAAGGAGCACCGGAAATGCGAGAAACATTGGCAATGTTGGGACAACATACCAAAATGTGTACCACGCATGATTTGCAATTTTTTCTTCGGGTTGTTTTTCAACGTACAGCCAGATAAGCGTGAAAACGGTTACCAAGGGTAGTGCTGCAACAAAGCCACCGAGCTTGTCGCTACGCTTCGCAAGCTCGGATACGAGCACGACGACTGCGGCAGTCAGGAAATATTTTGCGATGATCCAGGCCACGACTTCTCCTAAGGTCTAACAATCAGCGTTTATCCTCTGCGACAGATTATGACCCCGCGCAGGAGTTTTTGGGGTCAGAGCCCAAATTCGCCGAGCCTACGGCTCGCCCGGAGGGCGCGGTGCGATGCACCACAGCGAAATTGGTGTCTGACCCCAATAACTCATCTACAGGCCTGAAAGCATCTCAATCCGCTGACTTTCAACGGCGTTTAACTGCAAATCACTCACCAAACCAGGCCCAATTTCAGCCAGCGGCAGCAGCACAAAAGCGCGTTGCCACATGCGCGGATGTGGCACTACCAAGTGCGCTGAATCAATGCTGGCGCTGCCGTACAGCAGCAAGTCCAAATCTAATGTGCGCGGTGCATTCGGATACGGCCTCTCGCGGCCTGCGGCTTGCTCTATTTGTTGTAAGTTTTGAAGTAACTGGGGGGCGTTGAGTGCTGTGCGAATTTCGACTACGGCGTTAAAGTAGTCGCTACCAAGATCACCAACAGCAGGCACATCGTCAGCAGAAATAAGCGGCGCAGTTTTGTAGATGCTCGATATCTTGATTACGCTGGTCTGCGGCAACTGGGCAATCGCTTGGGCAGCCTGGCGCAGGGTTGATGCCGCGTCGCCTAGGTTGGCTCCGAGTGCGATGTAGGCTGTGACGTTCAACACACCATTCGGGCCCGCCACGCTCAGGCGTTGGTTGCGTCTGGTGCAGACTGACCCGAGCCGCCTTCAGCATTGCCTGCACTCGAACGATTAGCAGGCTTGCGTCTGCGGCGGCGCTTTTTGGCTGGCGCGTCGCCATCGGTGTGATCGGCAGAAAAATCAGCTTGCACATCAGCATCAACACGCTTCACACGCACCCTCGGCTGCTGCGGCTTTTGCAATTGCTCTTGGCGCGCTGCTTCAACCATTTCATGGCGCTCGTCGTCGTAAGCGGTGCTGAATTTTTCCCACCACTCGGCCAGTGCCATATCAATCTCGCCGGTTTGCGCGCGCAGGCGCAAGAAGTCAAAACTGGCGCGAAAGCGTGGTTGCTCTAGCAGTGAATAGGGCGATGCGCCGGTGCGCTTTTCAAAGCGTGGCTGCATGGCCCATATCTCGCGCATGTCAGTGCCCAATTTGCCGCGGCCCGATACGTCGCCAATTTTGGCATTGAAGGCATCGTCAATCGCCTCTTGCAGCGCGGGCATGGTGTGCTCACCGCGCTTTAAGCGCCGCTCCCAGCCGTCACGCACATCAACCCACAACACACACGACAGCAAAAAGCTTGGCGCTACCGGTTTGCCTTCGCCAACACGGCGATCCGTGTCTTTAAGTGCCAAGTTTAAAAACGGCTCGTGCGCGGTTGCAACCACCACATCCAGCAACGGGTAAATACCGGTGCCAAGGCCTAAGTTTTTGAGTTGCGCAATGCTAGCCAGCGCATGGCCGGTTTGCAGGAGCTTGAGCATTTCGTCAAACAGCCGCGACTGCGGCACGTCTGCTAGCAGGCTGGACATTTCACGCAGCGGTGCAGACGTTTTGGCCTCGAACTTAAAGCCCAGCGCACTGAGCTTGGCACCAAAGCGCACGGCACGAATGATGCGCACCGGGTCTTCACGGTAGCGTACCGCCGGGTTGCCTATCATGCGAATGATTTTTTTCTTCGCGTCCGCAATACCGCTGTGGTAGTCCACCACGATTTGCGTTTCGGGGTCGTAGTACATCGCGTTGATGGTGAAGTCGCGGCGCGCAGCGTCTTCTTCCATCGGGCCCCAGACGTTGTCGCGCAGCACGCGGCCAGATGCATCAACAGCGTGTTTCATGCCGGCGAGTTCGCTTTTGCTGGTGCGCTCGTTGCCGCCAACCTGTTCGGCCTGGCTGCTGTCGAGGTGCGCGCGGAAGGTCGATACCTCAATGACTTCATGCTCACGGCCACGGCCATAAATGACATGCACGATGCGAAAGCGCCTGCCAATGATGAAGGCACGGCGAAAGAGTTGCTTGACCTGCTCTGGCGTTGCGTCGGTCGCCACATCGAAATCTTTGGGGCGCAGGCCAACCAGCAGGTCACGCACCGCGCCGCCGACGATATAGGCCTCAAACCCGCCTTGCTTGAGCGTGTGCACCACATCCATGGCCCGCTCGTCCACCAGCTTGGGGTTGATGCCGTGCTCTTTGGCCGTGATGTCGTGGCGGGTGCCGAACGGAGATTTTTTGAGCCGCTTGGCTGATGCTGCAGAGACCTCAGAAGGGGCTACTTTACCAAAGAGTTTAGCGATAAATTTTTTGATCATTAGGTACTAAGACTGAAACAGCTCAAGTATGCGCCATCCGCGCTGTGTGGCCAGTAGACGCAGCCGATCGTCGGGGTTGGTGGCTACCGGGTATGTAGCTTTTTCAAGCAAGGCCAGGTCATTCATGGAGTCGGAGTAAAAGGTGGTTTCTACGTCGCCCCATGTTAGGTGCCGGGCAGCCAGCCAGCTTTCGACCCGCGCCACCTTGCCTTCACGAAATGATGGGATACCCTTGATCTCGCCGGTGAACCAACCCGTCACGTCACGCTCCAGCTCAATGGCGATCAGCTCTTTGACACCAAATGCATCTGCAATCGGTCGGGTCACAAATTCATTGGTGGCGGTGACGATGACCACCTCGCTACCCATCTTTTGGTGGCTCTGAACCAGCTCCAAAGCCTGTTTTTTAATGGCTTTTTGCACCACAGCGCCCATAAAACGAGCGTGAGCAGCTATTGATTTAGTAGCGCCCTGTTCACGAACAGCCTGCATGGCGAAGCGCACGTATTCATAGATGTCGAGCGTAGCAGCCTTGTACTGCTCAAAAAACCAGGCATTGCGGCGCTGGAACTCATCGCCCTCGCGCCAGCCCAAAGCAATGGTGAATTCGCACCATTCGTAGTCTGAGTCAATGGGCAGGAGTGTGTGATCGAGATCGAATAGCGTGATCTTTTTTAACTGACTCATTCGTTATCCAGCATGGCTTTAATCAAAGGAATGGTGATGGCGCGCTGGGTTTGCAGCGCATAGCCGTCGAGCTTATCGAGCAACTGCATCAGGCTGCTCAGGTCACGCGAGAAGCGGTTGAGTATGAAGTCCATCGCCTCGTCGCTTAAAAACACGCCGCGTGCATCGGCCTCAACCCGCAGCACAGCGCGTCGCTCGGCCTCGCTTAAGGAGCGCAGCTCAAACACATGGCCCCAGCCCAGGCGCGTACGCAGGTCTTCACGCAGGTTCAAGTCAGCTGGGGGCAAGCCGCCTGCCGCCAGTACCCAGCGTGGATGGCCATCAACGGAGTTGAGTGCATTGATAAACCAGTTGAAGGCACCTTGCTGCTGAACGGCGGTGTACAAATGGCAGTCGTCCAGAATCACGCCAGCCCACGACTCACTGAACTCGGGTGGCTCCAGCACGGACGCATCGAGCCAGCCCACACGCGCACCCTGCTCGCGCAATGTCTCGCTGACCGCATTGAGCAAATGGGTTTTGCCGCTGCCTGGCTCGCCCCACAAATAGGTTGGCACGGGTGAGCGCAAGGAATTACCGGCCCAGAGTTCCAGATGCCGGAGCGCAGCCTCGTTGTGGCCAGCGAAAAAATTGGAGAACGAGGGTGCAGAGGCAAGCCCGATATCGAGTGCGATCTGCTTCATGCCCGCCATAAGTCGTATTCCATTTTCAGATCGATAGGAGATTAGGCGCGGGTTTTTGGGGTCAGAGCCCAAATTCGCCGAGCCTTTGGCTCGCCCGTAGGGTGCAGTGCTTGCACTGCAGCGAAATTGGTGTCTGACCCCAATAACCCACGGCAAGGCGAAGCAACAACATATCGTATTGATCTGGAAATGGAATTATGCGCCTTTGTATAGTTTGCTGGCCAGGTAGCGGACTTTGAGTCGGCGTATGCCCACCAGTAACACAGCACTAGCCGGCAACGCTATCAGTACACCGACAAAACCAAACACCTGACCAAAGGCGAGCAGGGCAAAAATGACGATCAGCGGATGCAGGCCAATGCGCTCGCCGACCAGCCGCGGTGTCAGCACCAGACTCTCAACCACCTGACCTATGCCATAAACCACAGCCACCATAACCAGTGCCGTGAGAGATGCGAATTGCAACAACCCGGCCAGCACAGCCAGTATCAAACCGATACCGAAGCCGAGGTAGGGGATAAACATCGCCAGTCCGGTAAAAATGCCAATCGGCAGAGCCAAGTCCAGGCCGAACAGTGACAGACCAACGGTGTAAAACGCCGCCATGATGACCATCACCAGCAGTTGCCCCCGCAAATACTGGCCCAGCACGCCGTCGGCCTCGTCGGTAAAACTGTCGAACGCTTGGCGCATGGGCGTGGGTACCAGTTCCAGCAGGTGGGCGACAAATCGGTTCCAGTCCAGCAATAAATAAAACAAGGCTACGGGGATCAGCACGGCATTGCCAATCACGGCCAGCGCCACGCTACCGCCCAGCTTGAGAGACGACAGCACCGAGCCGAACATCTCTGCGTAGTTGGCATTGAGGTACTTCAGCGCCACCGCCTTGATGCTGGCAACGTCGAGCGACACCTTGATGCCAAACTGCGCCAGCCAGGGTGCCACGTCGGTATTCAGGCGATCGACCAGCAGGGGAACCTGTTCACGCATCAGCGGCAACTCTTTGGCCATGATGGGAATGATGAGCAAAACCAGACTGAGCAGCATCAGGATGAAAAGCAGCTCCACCAGAATCACTGCCACGACCCTTGGCATTCGCCCTCTGCCCCACGCATTGATTCTGTTGACCAGCGGTGTCAGCGCGTAAGCGAGTACAGCGGCCACCACAAAAGGTGTCAGAACCGGGCCCAGCAGCCACAGCGCCAGAACGATCACTGCCGTGATCAGGCACCAGGCCGACGCGCGCTTTTGGGTGTTGGTAAATTGCATAAAGCCTGACAGGGATGAACCCTTAGAATCTTAGGCTGGATTCTATCGGGCTTGCGCGCTGCCAGTTTGACAGTACCCGAGCCTTGGCGACCGCCGACCGCACCCCCCTACCCTGATTCGCATGACCACTTCTTCCACTTCCCCCCTCTCCTACAAAGATGCCGGCGTTGACATAGATGCGGGCGATGCCCTGGTTGAACGCATCAAGCCACTGGCCAAAAAAACCATGCGCGAGGGCGTGCTGGCCGGCATTGGCGGCTTCGGCGCGCTGTTTGAGGTACCCAAGCGCTACAAGGAGCCCGTGCTGGTCAGCGGCACCGACGGCGTAGGCACCAAGCTGCGCCTTGCGTTTGAGTGGAATATGCACGACACCGTGGGCATTGACCTGGTCGCCATGAGCGTCAACGACGTGCTGGTGCAGGGGGCCGAGCCGCTGTTTTTCCTCGACTACTTCGCCTGCGGCAAGCTCGACGTAGACACCGCTACAGCCGTCATTGGCGGCATCGCCAAAGGCTGCGAGTTAAGCGGCTGCGCGCTGATAGGCGGTGAAACCGCTGAAATGCCCGGCATGTACCCGGCCGGCGAATACGATCTGGCCGGCTTTGCGGTAGGTGCGGTTGAAAAATCAAAAATCCTGACGGGTAAAGACGTGCTGCCAGGCGACGTGGTGCTGGGCCTTGCCAGCAGCGGTGTGCACTCCAACGGTTTTAGCCTGGTGCGCAAATGCATTGAACGCGCTGGCAGCGATCTGCCCGCCACACTGGATGGCAAACCCTTCAAACAAGCCCTGATGGAGCCGACCCGCCTGTATGTCAAAAACGTATTGGCGGCGCTGGCGGCGCACCCGATCAAGGCGCTGGCCCACATCACCGGCGGCGGCCTGCTGGAGAACATTCCGCGCGTGTTGCCCGAAGGCACGGCGGCGCACCTCGTCAAAGGCAGCTGGCCGCAAACCGAGCTGTTTGCCTGGCTGCAAAAAACCGCCGCCATTTCCGATTTCGAAATGAACCGTACCTTCAACAACGGCATCGGCATGGTCGTTGTTGTTGCTGCCGCGAATGTTGAAGCGACGGCAAAAACCTTGCGTGATGCTGGCGAGCAGGTTTATACGATTGGCGTGATTGCGCCGATTGCTGGCGGTGCAGCAGTGGTTGTTCACTGACTGCGCAGTTGTGAAAGCCGCTCGGCAACTGCATCCAGATCGTTTGCGCTCTCTACCTGCTCCAGGTATTTTTCAAGATCAGGCACGGCGCGGGCAGCATAACCCTGCACCGCCCAGGCTAGGCCGCGGTCGCGGTATTCAGACCATGCGTCGGGCTGTAGCACGATCAGCCTGTCTTCCACCGCAATCAGGCGCTGCCAGTCTTCCTGCGTCTTGTGGATTTCTTTCAGGTTGTGCAGCATGCGGTCGATGATCTCGCGCGGTGAGGCCGACTGCAGATAAAGCCCGATGGGCGTGTCGAATTCGTCATTCAGGCTGTTTTTTTGCCTGAATGGCTCCAGCCGCTCGGACAGCTCTTCGCGGTTCAATGACTGGCCGGTAAACGGGTCTATCAGCACCTGTCCTTTCGGCAGATTGACCTTGAGCATAAAGTGTCCGGGAAAAGCCACGCCCCGCGCATTCAGGCCCAGCCCGCCAGCCAGCTCAAGCCACAAAACTGCCAGCGTGATGGGTATGCCGCGCCGGGTCTTGAGCACCGCATTCAGGTAGCTGTTGTCGGGGTCGTAGTAGTCATTGATGTTGCCGCCAAAGTTCAGATCGTGAAAAAAGAACTGGTTCAATGAGCGCAGCTTTTGCAGGGCGGGCGCATCGGCTGGCAGGCGGCGCTTGACGCGCACCAGCAACTGGTCAACGTCGCCCAGCACCTGCTGTATGTCGAGGTCAGGGTATTCGTCCTGCGCCAGGCTGATGGCAGCTTCCATCAGGGGAAAATGCTTGTCGCTTTGCACCAAGCTGGAGAAATACTGCAACGGGGACGGTACGGCCAGATTTAATTCCATGGTCCTACTTTCTCACAAATCAGAGAGTTATTCAACGCTTAATCAGTTGCCGCAGTTTCAGCCCAGAGACCTTGAGCGCTACAAAATAAATAGCTGCCGATGCAATAAGAACAAACGCCAGAAGGCCTATGCGCTGCAAATAAGCGGTCTTCAGACCGATCCAGTTCACACTGCCAGCAGCCCATATCAAAAACACCGCGAGCAATGCGCTGGCAACCATCACCTGCAATCCAAAGCGGCCCCAGCCGGGCGCGGGCTTGTAGCTACCGCGTTTTTTCAAGCCCAGCAGCAACCACAGTGCATTGATTAAAGCGCCAATACCAATGGCCAGTGCCAGCCCCGCGTGCTGTAGCCAGGGCACGAATGCCAGGTTCAGCAACTGCGTGATAACCAGCACCACCACCGCAATACGCACAGGTGTTTTGATGTCCTGGCTCGCGTAAAAGCCCGATGCCAGCACCTTGATGGCCACCAGCCCCAGCAAGCCAACGCCATAGCCCATGAGCGCCGTAGTCGTCTGCAACACATCCCTATCGGTAAAGGCACCGTAGTGGTAGAGCGTGGCTACCAGCGGCTGGGAAAACGTCAGCAAGGCCACTGCGCAGGGCACGGCCAGCAGCACCACAATACGCAGGCCCCAGTCGAGCATGGCCGAGTATTGATCAGCGTCGTTCGCCGCCTTGGCAGCGGCCAGTTGCGGCATCAAGACCACGCCAATCGCTACGCCCAGCATGGCCGTCGGGAATTCCATCAGGCGGTCGGCATAGGTCAGCCAGCTCACGCTGCCGGGTGTCAGGTGCGAGGCGATTTGCGTGTTAATCAGTAAAGAGATTTGCGCAACGCTGACACCCAACAGGGCTGGCAGCATCAGTTTTACTATGTTTTTGGTAGCTGAATCTGACCATGCTTCCTTCACTGCAGCCCAATTGAGTCTTATTTTTGGCAGTAAACCCAGGCTTAAGAGCGCTGGAATCTGCACCGCCAGTTGCAAAATACCGCCCAACATCACCCCGCCGCCCAGCGCATAAATCGGTTCAATGCCGTGCGCTTTAAACCATGGCGCACCAGCCCAGGCAGCAGCAATCATGGCCAGATTAAGCAGCACAGGCGTAGCCGCAGGCACAGCAAATCGCCGCCAGGTATTGAGCACCCCCGAAGACAGCGCCACCAGCGACATAAAACCGATGTAGGGAAACATCCAGCGCGTCATAAATACCGCAGCCTCAAAACCGCGCGGATCCTGCTTAAGGCCACTGGCCATCAGCCAGACCAACACCGGCGCACCCGCCACACCCAGTACGCAGGTCAACAGCAAGGCCCAGGTCAACAGCGTAGCAACCCGGTCAATCAGCAGTTTTGTCTCGGCCTCGCCATGCTGCTCCTTGCTGGCTGCCAGAACGGGTACAAAAGCCTGGCTAAACGCACCTTCCGCAAACAGGCGGCGAAACAGGTTGGGAATGCGAAACGCGACGTTAAAAGCATCGGTCATCGCGCTCGCGCCAAAGGTCGAGGCGATCAAGATCTCACGCACCAGGCCAGTGATGCGCGAAACAAGCGTGAGAAGGGATACGGTGGAGGCGGCTTTAAATAAGGACACGACAGGAGTTTACCCATCCTCAAACGAAGCAATTCCAGCAGGGGCCGCGGAACCGGCTTAGCCGGGCCACAGGCGCAGCGGGCTATAATCGAAGGCTTCGCTTGCAACATCCGCATACTCCTCCCCGGATCAAAGGAATTTATATATGGCAACCGCCAAACCCAAGAAAAAGAACCCGCGCCTGGCATCAGGCCGTAAACGCGTCCGTCAAGACGTCAAACTGAACGCCGCGAACACCTCGCTGCGCTCCAAATACCGTACCGCTGTGAAGAACGTCGAAAAAGCCGTTCTCGCTGGTGATAAAGACAAGGCCAAAGACTTGTTTGCCAAAGCTCAAAGCATTGTGGACACGATTGCCGACAAAGGCATCTTCCACAAAAACAAGGCAGCGCGCGACAAGAGCCGCCTGTCCGCCAAGGTGAAAGCCTTGGCGCTGGCCCCCGCAAAGGCCGCCTAAGCAATTAGGCAAACCGCCCGGACAGCAAAAACAGTCTGCCGTTTTGTAGGGTGCGCTGCAAGTGAAGCAAAAAAGCCGTCGAAAGACGGCTTTTTTGCTTTTGGCTCGGCCAAAAAGGGTTATTGGGGTCAGACACCAATTTCGCTGCGGTGCATCGCACCGCGCCCTCCGGGCGAGCCGTAGGCTCGGCGAATTTGGGCTCTGACCCCAAAAACCCTCCTAAAATCAGTTCAAAGTCGCTCAGAACCCTGTGTGGGGCGACATTTTATTTTTAGTCCGGAGTTTCCCCATGACCGTTGCCTTGCCCACCTTTATCGAAGCCGCCTCCCCCCATGTGATGAACACCTATGGCCGCCTGCCCATAGCACTGTCGCACGGCCAGGGCTGCCGTGTCTGGGACATCAACGGCAAGGCCTATATTGATGCTCTGGGTGGCATTGCCGTCAACACGCTGGGCCACAATCACCCCAAACTGGTGTCCGCACTACAGGACCAGATCGGCAAGCTCATCCACAGCTCCAACTACTACCATGTGCCGCTGCAAGAAGCCCTGGCCGCCAAGCTGGTCGAACTGTCGGGTTTGGAGAACGTCTTTTTTTGTTCGACCGGGCTTGAGGCGAATGAAGCCGCGCTAAAACTGGCCCGCAAGTTCGGTCACGACAAGGGCATTGAAAGGCCAGAAATCGTCGTCTATGAAAAAGCCTTTCATGGTCGCAGCATTGCCACCCTCAGCGCCACCGGTAATCCCAAGGTGCAAGCTGGTTTTGGCCCGTTGCTGGAAGGCTTTATCCGCGTACCGCTCAACGACATGGCCGCGCTCAAGGCCGCCACCGCAAACAACCCGAACGTGGTTGCCGTTTTCTTTGAAGCCATCCAGGGCGAAGGCGGCATCCACAGCATGAGCAACGACTATCTGCAAGGCGTACGGGCCCTCTGTGATGAGCGCGACTGGCTCTTGATGATTGACGAAGTGCAGTGCGGCATGGGGCGCACCGGCAAATGGTTTGCGCACCAGTGGGCTGGCATCAAACCCGACGTGATGCCGCTGGCCAAAGGCCTGGGCTCTGGCGTGCCGATTGGGGCCGTGGTGGCAGGGCCTAAGGCCGCGCATATTTTTGCACCAGGCAACCACGGCTCAACTTTCGGCGGTAACCCGCTGGCCATGCGTGCCGGGGTTGAAACCATTCGCATCATGGAAGAAGAAGGCCTGCTGGCCAATGCCGTCAAGGTCGGCGACCACATACGCGCAACGCTGGCGCGCGAGCTTGCAGGCGAGGCTGGCGTGAAGGAGATTCGCGGTCGTGGCCTGATGCTGGGCATAGAGCTAACAGTGCCCTGCGGTGAGCTGCTGAATCGCGCGGCAGACAACGGCCTGCTGTTAAGCGTGACGGCTGACAGCGTGATCCGCCTGCTGCCATCGCTCACCATGACGCTTGCCGAGGCTGACGAAGTGGTGGGCATACTGGCGCCGCTCATCAAGCAAATACTGAAAGAAAAAACATGAGCACGACCGCCATACCGGCAAAAGTGATCAAGCATTACCTCCAGTTCAGCGACCTGGATGCGGATGAATACGCCTACCTCTTCGAGCGCGCAGCCCTCATCAAGAAAAAATTCAAGTCCTACGAAAAGCATCAGCCCTTGATTGACCGCACGATGGCGATGATTTTTGAAAAAGCCTCGACCCGCACGCGCGTGAGCTTTGAAGCCGGCATGTACCAGTTAGGCGGTACGGTTGTTAACCTGACCACCGACAACAGCCAGCTCGGCCGCGCCGAACCGATTGAAGACAGCGCCAAAGTCATCAGCCGTATGGTGGACTTGGTGATGATTCGTACCTACGAGCAAACCAAGATAGAGCGCTTTGCCGAGCATTCACGCGTACCCGTCATCAACGGCCTGACGAACGAGTTTCACCCCTGCCAGATCCTCGCGGACATCTTCACCTACATCGAGTATCGCGGCTCCATCAAGGGCAAAACGGTAGCTTGGGTGGGTGACGGCAACAACATGGCCAACACCTGGCTGCAGGCCAGTGAGATTCTGGGCTTCAAGGTTCACCTCAGCACGCCGGGCGGCTACGAGGTTGACCAGTCCGTCGCAGGTATTCGTTCGGCTGAAAGCTACAAGGTTTTCAAAGACCCGATGCAAGCCTGCGCGGGTGCTGACTTGGTCACCACTGACGTCTGGACTTCCATGGGCTTCGAGGCTGAAAATGAAGTCCGCAAAAAAGCCTTTGCCGACTGGTGCGTTGACAGCGAGATGATGCGCACTGCCAAGCCGGATGCCTTATTCATGCACTGCCTGCCGGCCCATCGCGGCGAAGAAGTCCAAGCCGATGTGATTGATGGCCCACAGTCCGTCGTCTGGGACGAAGCCGAGAATCGTATGCATGTGCAAAAAGCGTTGATGGAATATTTGCTGCTGGGCAAGCTCGACTGAGCTTCTGCTCAACCTCTTCCCACAAACGGCATCTTCGTCGCCATGATGGTCATAAACTGAACGTTGGTCGACAGCGGCAGCGCCGCCATATGCACCACGGCATCAGCCACTTCCCTCGCATCCATCATCGGCTCGATGGCAATCTCGCCGTTGGCTTGCGGCACGCCTTTGGCCATTTTTTCTGCCATCTCGGTCATGGCATTGCCAATATCAATTTGCCCGCAGGCAATGTTGTACTTGCGGCCATCGAGCGATATGGATTTGGTCAGCCCCGTGATGGCGTGCTTGGTCGATGTGTAAGGCGCGGAGTTGGGCCGGGGCGCATGGGCCGATATGGAACCGTTGTTGATGATGCGGCCACCCTGCGGCAACTGATTTTTCATCAATTTAAAAGCACCCTGGGCACACAGAAAAGAACCCGTCAGGTTGATGTTGACGATGTTCTGCCAGTTGTCAAAAGCGATGTCCTCAAAGCCGGTGCCAATGCCGCTCACGCCGGCGTTATTGAACAGCACGTCGATGCGGCCAAACACGTCCTTGATCTTTACAAACAGCGCCGCCACTGATTCAGGTTTGCTGACATCAGTGGCAACCGCCAGTGCCCGGCTGCCAGCGCCAGATTCCAGGGCTACCGCTTGCAGCGGCGCGGCACGTCGCCCAGCCAGCACCACGCTGTAACCTTCGCGCAAGAACGCCAGCGCCACAGCCCTGCCAATACCGGTACCCGCACCGGTTACCAATGCAACTTTGTGGATGGCTTTGTCATTTGAGATCATGGGATGCGTCTTTCTTTTGGGTTTTTGGGGTCAGAGCCCAAATTCGCCGAGCCTTTGGCTCGCCTGTAGGGTGCAGTGCTTGCACTGCAGCGAAATTGGTGTCTGACCCCAATAACCCGGAATTGTGCCCCAACAGTTGACAATCCAGTCATTCAAAACAAAGCGCAAGTCATTCAGGCAAGCGCAAAAAATTAAAGGAACCCCATGGGCGCGCAATGGAAAGCAAAAGGCAAAGACCTGGCGGCTAGTGCCAAGGGCAAGGTATTTGGCAAGCTGGTTAAAGAGATCATGGTGGCGGCGCGCAGTGGCGCTGACCCGGCTGCCAATTCGCGTTTGCGCCTGGTGGTGGAACAAGCCCGCAAGGTGTCTATGCCCAAGGAGACGTTGGATCGGGCGCTTAAAAAAGGCGCTGGCATAGGTCTTGACGCAGTCCACTATGAGCATGTGCTGTACGAGGGCTTTGCGCCGCACCAGGTGGCGGTGATGGTTGAATGCCTGACCGATAACGTCAAGCGCATTGCGTCTGAAATGCGGGTGCTGTTTCGCAAGGGGCAGCTTGGCAGTTCGGGCTCTGTGGCCTGGGACTTTGACCACTTGGGCATGATTGAGGCTGCGCCCACAAACCTAGGTGCTACTCCTGGAGCCGATGCTGAAACGGCGGCGATTGAAGCCGGTGCGCAAGACTTTGAGCCGGGCGAAGAAGCAGGTCACACGCTATTTTTGACCGAGCCGACTGACCTTGACCTGGTCAGCCGCGCGCTGCCTGCACATGGCTTTACGGTGCTCTCGGTCAAGCTCGGCTACAAGCCGAAGAACCCGATTGACCCTGCGTCTTTAAGCGCGTCAGACCTGGCCGAGGTGGAAAGCTTTTTAGCTGCCATTGATGCAAATGAGGATGTGCAAGAGGTCTATGTAGCGCTGGCTGGCTAAGAGTTATTGGGGTCAGACACCAATTTCGCTGCGGTGCATCGCACCGCGCCCTCCGGGCGAGCCGTAGAATCGGCGAATTTGGGCTCTGACCCCAAAAACTCCCCATGAACGACGAAACTACCAAACCCGCCCTGCCCGACCACCTGTCCACCGACGAGCGCAGCCCTCACTTTGTGGCGGCTATCTTTGAGCATGACATCGGCATTCGCTTCAATGACAAGGAACGTAGTGACGTGGCGGAGTACTGCATCAGCGAAGGCTGGCTGAAGGTGCCGGCTGGCAAAACGGTTGATCGCAAGGGCAACCCGCTGCTTATCAAGTTGAAGGGCAAGGTCGAAGTGTTTTATCGATAAATGGCGGTAGATACTTGACCTTATGTGGTTGAATTTAGGTACTTAATGTCAGCATGCTGAGTCTGGGGGAATCTCTCCCAGAGAGCGCTGGCTGTGGCCACCAACGCGCGAAACTGGCCCCATCCTGGAGAAGATGATCCACCGGTGGTTTGACCTAGATTGGTCGCAGAGGTCGTATGCTATTATTTTTTGATCGTCAATGCAGGAGTAGCAAATGAAGTTCAAGTTTTCAAAAACAGGAGTCGCTGTCGCGCTGGTTGTTGCTGCTTTTCTCGCGTCCAGTGCGGCGCGGGCGCAAAGGGAGGTGTCGGTGCTCAGCGCCGTGTCTGCCTTGCCGGTGGCCTCGGTGCTGATGGTCAGTGAAGCGGCAGGCGGGGTCGCGCAAGAGTCCGCCGTTTTTTTATCGGTTGCGGGTGCGACGCTGGTCGTGAAAGCGGTGGAGAGCACTGCGCGAGGCAGTGTCTATGTTCTGGAGCGCGTGTCCGACGGGGTGCGGGTGAGCGTCGAGATCGGCGGCAAGGCGCTGGGCGTCGCATCAATGGCTGTGGGCACGGTTGTCACCGTGAGCGTCATTGCAGCCGGAATGATTCTGTTGGTGGCGGGTGAAGCGATCGCCTTTATTCCGAATGAGCTCGGGCGTGCGCTGCTGTACAACCGGCGTCTGAGCAACTGAGGCCGGAGTCAGCAACATGCGGACCTTTCTGTCTCGATTTGCCGGCGTTCTGTTTGCTGCCGCCTTGGGTTTGGCCCCGACGGCCCACGCGGGCCGCTCCTGTACCCCCCAGAAATTGACCGTCCGGGTCATTGAGAGCGGCTTGGGCCTGGCTGAAAAAACCAGAAAAGCACTGGATGCCAGCGGCGAGCGCGTGGTACTGCTGGCGCGCTCCGGGCAAGACCTCTCCAAGTACGGTCTGCGCTACTCGCACTTTGGTTTTGCCTACCAGCAGCCGGATGGCAAAGGCGGGCATCAGTGGCGTCTACTGCATAAGCTCAATTTTTGTGGAACTGCTGAGGCCCACATCTTTCGCCAGGGGTTGGGTGAATTTTTCCTGGACGACCCCTGGCGCTATGAAACCGCCTGGCTGGCGCCCAGCCCCGAGATTCAGGAGCGTTTGTTGCCCTTTTTGCAGGATGACGCAAAGGTCTTGTTGATGCAAAACAAGGCCTACAACATGGTCAGCTACCCATGGAGCAGCAAATACCAGCAGTCCAACCAGTGGGTGATCGAGACGATGGCCGCCGCAGTGGAGCCAGGCGTCACGTCGCGCGAGCAAGCGCAGGCCTGGCTGAGATTCAAGGGCTACGAGCCCACCACGCTCAGGCTTAATGCGATGGAGCGGCTGGGCGCGCGCGTGACGGCCGCCAATATCGCCTTTGACGACCACCCCAACGACAAGCGCTTTTCAGACCGGATCGAGACCGTCACCGTGGACTCGGTGTTTGCCTGGATGCTGCGCGCGCAGCTTGGCAAACCTGTGGTGGAACTTCGGCTTTAACCGGCCGCTGGCGGCGCGACTTCAAACGCCGCGTGAGTTTTTGGGGTCAGAGCCCAAAAACTCTATGAAATCTTGGACCTAAAACCGTACAGCCACGGCAGGTCCAGCAGCTTCTCGCCCAGCAGCTTCATGGCCATATCGCGGCCCCAGCGCATGGTCCCGCTGGCGTGAAAGATATTGCCGTTGCGAATGGCCCGTGCCTGCACCCGGGCGTTGCGCTGCCAGCGGTTCAGGGCGTAGCGCTGCAGCAGGGTGGGTACATCGAAAGCCGGATCACGGGCAAGCTTGAGCACATGACCCAACTCGGCAGCGTCTTCAATCGCCATGCCTGCGCCTTGCGCAAGGTAGGGACGCATGGGGTGCGCTGCATCGCCCAGCAAGGCTACGCGGCCCAGCGCGTGCTGGTAGGCACCTTGCATGGGCGTTCGGTCATGCAGCGCCCACAAGCCCCACGCTGGCACGGCTGCCAGCAAATTTTGCAATGCAGTGCAACTGCCTGCCGTTATTTTTAAAAGCGCTGCGGCGTTGGCAGTGCCATCCGGCTTATGGTCCCAGTTTTCAAAATCGCCTGCCACACTGCCCTGCACGATGGCCACCACGTTCAGCCACTCGCCGCCACGCACCGGGTACTGCACAACGTGCAGGTTGGGGTCCAGCCATGCAGTGACGTTTTGGCTGCGCAAATTGTCGGGCAGATCTTGTTGCAGGACCAATCCGCGGTAGGCAAGATGGCCGGTGGCACGCGGTGGGCCGTCACCCAACAACTGCTGGCGCACGCTGCTCCACAGGCCGTCGCTGCCTAGCAGCAAATCCCCTTCAACATTTCGCCCTTCAACCTCCATACCGCCTTCGGTCTGCACTGTGACGCTCTGCGGAGTTTGGCTAAACCCCGTTACTGCCCGGTCAAGATGCAATTTGGCATCGGGGTATTGCCCGAGCGCATTGAACAGCAAAGCGTGAAGATCGGCGCGATGCAGCGTGAGGTAGGGTGCGCCGTAGCGCGCCAGCATGTCGGCCCCCAGCCTTAACTCACCGAGCAGGTGACCCGAGACGGCACTGCGCACCTGCAAGCGTTCGGGCGATGCGGCCACTGCCGCCAGCGCATCAGCTAGATCCCAGCCATGCAGCACACGGGTGACATTCGGGCCAAGCTGTATGCCTGCGCCGACTTCACTGAATGCAGGCGTGCGTTCAAACAGTCGAACATCCCAGCCAGCGCGCGATGCCGCCAGCGCAGCCGCCATTCCACCAATACCACCGCCCGAAATTAAAATCTGCATCAGGGTACTTCTAGAAATTCAGATTTTCGGGATGAAGTGCAAGGCGCACGGAGCGCAGGAACCGGAACGTACTTCAGGTACGTGAGGATTTCGAGCACCGCGCAACGCCGCAATTCGCCCGAAAAATGAATTTATAGAAGTGCCCATCAGGCCAGTAGCTGCCGCAAAACATAGGGCAGGATGCCGCCGTTTCGGTAGTAGTCCACTTCAATTGGCGTATCGACACGCAGGATGACGCTGACCTCTTGACGCGAACCGTCGGCGCGCGTGATGACCAGCATGGCTTCGCTCTGCGGCTTGAGCTCAGGGTGCGGAATAACGTCTATGACTTCATCACCCTTAAGGCCCAGCGTTTGCCACGACTCGCCCAGCTTGAACTGCAGCGGCAGCACACCCATACCGACCAGGTTGCTGCGGTGAATGCGCTCAAAGCTGCGCGCCACCACCGCCTTAATGCCGAGCAGTTGCGTGCCCTTGGCGGCCCAGTCGCGTGACGAGCCAGTGCCGTATTCTTCGCCCGAAAAAATCACCGTAGGCATGCCTTCGGCGATGTACTTCATGGCTGCGTCGTAGATGAACATCTTGTCGCCGCCGGGTTGAAAGAGCGTCACACCGCCCTCTTCACGCGAGCCATCGCTTGCCGCCGGAATCATCAAATTTTTAATCCGCACATTGGCAAAGGTGCCGCGCATCATCACGTCGTGGTGGCCACGCCGCGCGCCGTAGCTGTTGAAGTCGGCCTTTTGCACGCCGTGGGCCTGCAGCCACAGGCCGGCGGGTGATGAGGCCTTGATAGCCCCAGCTGGCGAGATGTGGTCAGTGGTGATGGAGTCGCCAAACAAGGCCATGATGCGCGCGCCTTTCACCGAATATTCATTGTTTTTGGCACCAGCGCCCGCCCCACCTACGGTAGGTGCTTTCATTTCAATAGCAAAATCATTGAAGAACGGCGGCTCGGCAATGTAGGTGCTGACCGGCCAGTTGTAGGCATCTCCGCTCACGCCTTGGATGTTTTCCCAGAGCTTGCCGGGATCGGTCTTGACCTTGGCGTAATTGGCGCGGAAGGCCTCGCCGTTCGTCGCGAATTTCATGAGTGCATTGATCTCTTCGCTGCTGGGCCAGATGTCACGCAGGAAAACATCCTGACCAGCGCTACCCGTGCCGAGCGGCTCGCTTGTCAGGTCACGCAGCATCGTGCCGGCAATCGCATAGGCGACGACCAGCGGTGGGCTGGCCAGGAAGTTCGCTTTGATGTTCGGATGGATGCGGGCCTCAAAGTTGCGGTTACCCGACAGCACGGCGGCGCAGACCAGGTCGCTCTTGTCGATGGCTTCATTCAACTCGGACGTCAGGTCGCCCGAGTTGCCGATGCAGGTGGTGCAGCCATAGCCGACCAGGTCAAAGCCGAGTTTCTCCAGATACGGCATGAGGCCAGCTTCGGTCAGGTACTCGGTCACGATGCGCGAACCGGGCGCCAGCGAGGTCTTGATGTGCGGCTGCACGCTCAGGCCGGCCTCCACCGCTTTTTTCGCCAGCAGGCCAGCCGCCAGCATCACGCCGGGGTTGGAGGTGTTGGTGCAGCTGGTGATGGAGGCAATCAGCACATCGCCGTTGCCGACGGTGTGTTGCGCCTCGCCAGACAAGTGTTCCGTGCCGAACAGCACGGGGTAGCGCTGCCCCAGCCGGTTGGCTGGTTGGTTATAGCCGTTTTCTGCAATCGGCATGCTGAACAGCGCGCTGAACTGATCGGCAACATGATCCAGGTCGATGCGGTCTTGTGGTCGCTTGGGGCCGGCCAGACTTGGCGTGATGTCGCCCAGGTCGAGCTTGACCACCTGCGAGTAGTCAATCTCGCCAGCCACGGCCACGCCGAACAGTCCTTGCTCCTTGTAGTAGGCCTCAAACGCTTCGATTTCTTCGTCGGTGCGACCGGTGCCCCGGAAGTAGGCTATGGTCTTTTCATCCACCGGGAAAAAGCCCATCGTAGCGCCGTACTCTGGCGCCATGTTGCCGATGGTGGCGCGGTCTGGCAAGGCCAGCGTGCGCGTGCCTTCACCAAAAAACTCGACAAACTTGCCCACGACCTTTGCGTGGCGCAGCATTTCGGTCACGCGCAGCACCAGGTCAGTCGCGGTTACGCCTTCGCGCAATTTTCCGGTCAGTTCCATGCCGACCACGTCGGGCGTGAGGAAATACACCGGCTGACCCAGCATGGCGGCTTCGGCCTCGATGCCGCCGACGCCCCAGCCAACCACGCCGATGCCATTGATCATGGTGGTGTGGCTGTCGGTGCCGACCAGCGTGTCGGGGTAATAGACGTCAGCGCTGCTTTTATGCACGCCGCGCGCCAGGAACTCAAGGTTGACTTGGTGCACGATGCCAAAGCCGGGTGGCACGACGCTAAAGGTGTCAAACGCCTGCATGCCCCATTTCATGAATTCATAGCGCTCACGGTTGCGCTTGAATTCGAGCTTCATGTTCAGGTCGATGGCATCCTTGGTGCCGAAATAATCGACCATGATCGAGTGATCGGCCACCAAATCGACCGGCACCAGCGGCTCGATGACTTTCGGATTCTTGCCCAGCTTGACGGCCACGCTGCGCATGGCGGCCAGGTCGACCAGCAGCGGCACGCCGGTAAAGTCCTGCAGCACCACGCGCGACACGACAAACGGAATTTCCGCGCTGCGCTCGGCCTTCGGCTCCCAGTTGGCCAGCTCGGCTACATGCTCGGCTGTGACGCGTTTGCCATCGCAGTTACGCAAAACCGATTCGAGCACGATGCGCAGCGACACCGGCAGGCGCGACACATTCGGGAACTGTTTGGCCAGCGCAGGTAGTGAATAAAGCTTGCCCGCCTTGCCAGAAGCGGTGGTGAAATTTTTAAGGATCTTGGCGAACGCGTGGGGCATGGCTAATTCCTTGGCAGATGATGCTCAATTCAAGCCGAAAAATCTGGCAGGTAACGCACGCTCAGCACACCGTCAATCGCCCGCAGCTCGTCCAGCACCGCATCACTCACGGAGCTATCAACATCGACCAGCGTGTAGGCCATGTCGCCGCGCGACTTGTTGAGCATGTTATGGATGTTCAGGCCGGCCATGGCCATGGCGGTTGATATCTGCCCCAGCATGTTGGGCACATTGGCGTTGGCAATGGCCACCCGGTAAGCCGATTCGCGCGCCATGGACACTGCGGGAAAATTGACCGCGTTGACCACGTTGCCGTGCTCTAGGTAGTCGCGCAGCTGATCGACCACCATGATGGCGCAATTTTCTTCGGCCTCGCGGGTGGAGGCACCCAGGTGCGGCAGTGCAATCACCTGCGGGTGCTGGTTGATGCTGGCTGACGGAAAGTCGCAAACATAGCAACCCAGTTGTTTGGCACTGAGCGCAGCCAGCACGGCGGCCTCATTCGCCACACCTTCGCGTGAAAAATTGAGCAGCACTGCACCGCGTCGCATCAACGCAACGTTGTCGGCATTAACCAGATCACGGGTGGCAGCGACCAGCGGTACATGCAGGGTCACAAAGTCGGAATTTTTCAAGACATCGGCCACGCTGGCCGCCCGCCTGACCTGGGCTGGCAAGCTCCATGCGGCATCAACCGTGATGTCGGGGTCGTAGCCCAGCACCTGCATACCCAGCTTGATGGCGGCATCGGCCACCAGGCAGCCAACCTTGCCCAGTCCGACGATGCCCAGCGTGTGGCCAGCCAGCTCGTAACCGGCAAAATTTTTCTTGCCGTCTTCGACTGCTTTTTCCATGACTGCCTCGGCCATGGCGGCATCCAGGCTGGCGACAAAGCGCAGTGCCGGTGCCACGTTGCGGGCCGCCAGCAACATGCCCATGAGCACCAGTTCCTTGACGGCGTTGGCGTTGGCACCGGGCGCGTTGAACACCGGCACGCCGCGTGCGCTCATGGCTGCAACCGGGATGTTGTTGGTACCGGCACCGGCACGGCCAATGGCCTGCACGCTGGCGGCAATGCTCATCGCATGCATGTCTGCCGAGCGCACCAGCACGGCATGGGGCGTGGCCACATCCTTGCCAACGTTGTAGCGCTCTGCGGGCAGCCGCTTGAGGCCCTTGGCAGATATCTGGTTCAGCACCAGCACCTCAAAGCGCTGCCCCGGCAAGTTGTCCGACTTACCCATGGCTGGCCTCAAACTCTTTCATGTAGGCCACCAGCGCCTGCACGCCTTCGATCGGCATGGCGTTGTAAATCGAGGCCCGCATACCGCCCACAGAGCGGTGCCCCTTGAGCTGCAACATGCCCTTGGCCTGCGCCCCTTTGAGGAAGGCATCGTCCAGCGATTGGTCTTTCAGTTTGAAGGGCACGTTCATCAGCGAGCGGTCTTCGTGCGCTACCGGGTTGTTGTAGAACGAGGTCGAGTCGAGGTAGTCGTACAAAATGGCCGCTTTTTTGCGGTTGTGTGATTCCATGGCCTGGAGGCCGCCGAGTGACTTGACGTGTTTGAACACCAGCCCGGCGATGTACACCGCGTAGGTTGGCGGCGTGTTGTACATCGAGTCGTTATCGGCCTGCTGCTGGTAGTCAAACACTGAAGGGGTTTGCGGCATGGCGTGGCCAATCAGGTCGTCACGCACGATCACGATGGTCAAACCCGCGGGGCCAATATTTTTTTGCGCGCCAGCGTAAATCAGGCCGTAGCGGCTGACATCAACGGGCCGCGACAACAAATTGGAAGACATGTCGGCCACCAGCGGTACTGCGCCGGTGTCGGGTGTCCAGTTGTACTCGACGCCACCTATGGTTTCGTTGGAGCAAATATGCACATAGGCCGCGTTGGCATCTAAACGCCAGGTATCAAACTTCGGCACGCTGGTAAAGCCCGTGGCCTCGGCAGTCGCCGCGATGTTGACCTGGCAAAAATTTTTGGCTTCCTTGATGGTCTTTTTCATCCACTCGCCGGTGTTGATAAAGTCGGCACCGGCATGGCCGCGCAGCAAATTCATGGGCACGATGGCGTTTTGCCCCAGGCCACCGCCCTGCAAAAACAACACCTTGTAGTTCGCGGGTATCGCCAGCAGCTCACGCAGGTCAGCCTCGGCCTCGGCGTGGATGGAAATGAATTCCTTGCCGCGATGGCTCATCTCCATTACCGACATGCCGGAGCCCTTCCAGTCCAGCATCTCGGCTGCGGCCTGACGCAGCACAGTTTCAGGAAGTGTGGCCGGGCCGGCGCTGAAGTTCAAAACGCGTGTCATGGAAAAAACTTTCTTGGGAATGCGAGTATTTGGATGGGGTTCAATCCGACAGCCGGCTGGACCACCCCAAGGCACAGCATACAAGAAAACCAGACCACCACCTGGGTTATTGGGGTCAGACACCAATTTCGCTGCGGTGCAAGCACTGCACTCTACACTTGCAACTATTGCGAGCTTCTGAAGAGGCCGGACTAAAAACACTGAACCTCGTTCCGCATAAAGC
>JBCKMZ010000007.1:0-39721 GCA_038902975.1 Polaromonas sp. | reverse complement strand
AGCACCGACACCCTTTCCACTGAAAAAAGCCCTCGGCAAACGCAGGCCCGGTGTGGGTCTCATCAACCCCGGGTCAAGGTCGGCGTCGGCGGCTACAGTCGGCTTAACGTTTTCATAGAGCTACATCGTAGTCATTTTTATGAAAAATTGGTGCAGTCATTGGAACTTCAGGCTGCAAATCTGAAAATTTCTCCCCGTTTGAGCAAAACACAGTGCAAGGGTGGCGAATAAAACCAAATCCAATCTAGGTAGTGGAGGGCATGGTGGATCAGGCCGGGCAGAAAATTTGAAGGGTGACCCCAGCAGGCATGGACGATCCTGCGGCGTGAGGCTTACTGCTATCAAGAAAAGCACGACTCTTGAGGACGCTTTTCGGTGCCATACTTGGCGGTTGAATTTCCTATCCGGCGGTGTGCATAATTCGTCTATCCTGTCTCAAGCCCACTGTGCAGCCTTGGCGCGTGCCGCTTGTGGGCCTTGTCTTTGTTCATCAACCTGGGTCTGGTCGCGATGATATTGGTGTCTCTTGCGCAGCGTATGCGCCGTCTCCTGCGCCGCTGGCTTGCGCCAGGGGTGTGTCTGGCGCTGCTGTGTACGCTGGGCGCGGTATTGCCCGCCCATGCCGCCCGCCTGGCCCTGGTCATCGGCAACGACCAATACACCAACATCGAGCGCCTGAAGAACGCCAGGAACGATGCCAAGCTCATATCGGGCGTGCTCAAACAAGCCGGCTTTGAAATCACCCAAGTCAACGATCTGGGACGTGAGCAACTTTGGACTGCCATCGACACCTTCAAGGGCCGCATCAACAAGGGCGATGAAGTGGTGTTTTACTTTGCCGGCCATGGCGTGCAGATAGGCGCTAACCAGCTGCTGCTGCCCACCGACATCAAGGCCCGGAGTGAAGCCGAAATCCAGCGCGACGGCGTGCCCCTGGTCGATATACAAGATGCCCTCAAAGATGCCCGTGTTGCCGTGCTGCTGATAGACGCCTGCCGCGACAACCCCTTCCCAAAGCAAGGCACCCGCAGCTTAGGCGGCACGCGGGGCTTGAGCCCACCCGAGCCCAGCACCGGCCAGATCATCATGATGAGTGCCGGGCGCGGCCAGAAGGCGCTGGATAGCGTGCCGGGCCAAAGCACCGCCAACGGTCTGTTTACATGGGAGTTGGCCCAGTTACTACAAACGCCGGGCCTAGAGATACGCGCTGCGCTGGAGCAGGTCAAAGACCGGGTCGATGACAAAGCCAGAAAAGTCAACCACCAGCAGCGCCCCAGTGTGGTCAGCGACCTGCGCGGCAACTTCTTCTTCATTGCGCCTGGGGCTAACGTCACCATACAGGTCAGTCCGACCACCACGCCAGCGCCCACAGCCCGCCCGGTGTCCACCGACCCCGACACCGCCCTGTGGAGCGCGGTGGAGACCGGTGGCACGGTGGACGACTACGGCGTTTACATCAAGCAATACCCCAAGGGCAAGTTTGTGGCGCTGGCCAAACAGCGCGTGAAAAAGCTGCAGGACGAAGCCGCCAATGCCCGCAGCGCCGCCGAAGAAGCAGCCTGGCAGAGTGCAGAGAGTGGGGGCACCGAGGCGCTCTACCAAAGTTACTTGAGCCGCTACCCGCAAGGCCGCTATGCAGCACTGGTGCAGCCGCGCATGAACAAGCTCAAGGTTCAGGCAGCAGAGCGTGAACGCCTTGCAGCAGAACAGAGACAACGGGAACAGGCAGAAAGGGCCAAAGGCCCGCAGGTAGGTCAGGTGTTCAAAGACTGCACCGATTGCCCCGAGATGGTGATGCTGCCAGCGGGCAGCTTCACCATGGGCAGCAGCAAAGGCGCGGATGGAGGCCGCCCGGCGCATACCGTCACCCTAGCCCGCCCCTTTGCCATGGGCAAGTTTGAGGTCACCCAGGGCCAGTGGAAAGCGCTGATGGGCAACAACCCCAGCAAGTTCAACAATTGCGGTAACGACTGCCCGGTAGAACAAGTTAGCTGGGACGATGCACAAGCCTTTATTCAAAAGCTCAACGCCAAGACTGGCAAGAGCTACCGCCTGCCCAGCGAGGCCGAATGGGAATATGCCTGTCACGCCGGCGGTAGCCATGAATACTGCGGCAGCGACAGTGCGGACAGCGTGGCCTGGTACAGCCGTAACAGCGGCGGCAAAACCCACCCGGCAGGGGGCAAGCAGGCCAATGCCTGGGGCCTGTACGACATGCTTGGTAATGCATGGGAATGGGTCGAAGACTGTTGGCAGTTCAACTACAACGGTGCCCCTAGCGATGGCAGTGTCTGGACCAGCAATTGCATCGCAGGGAACAATCGGGTGCTTCGTGGCGGCTCTTGGCTCTACCATCTGGGGCCCGGCTCGGCCAGCCGCAGCAGGATCTCCCCCGTCAGCCGCAGCATCGACCACGGTTTTCGGCTAGCCAGGACAACGCCGTAAGGCACTTAACCCTTGCTGCTTTACTGCTTTACCCCTTGTGAGGGTCTGGGGTGTATCCCCCCAGTGCATTGGAGTTCCTGATTAGCAATGATCTTCAGCCAAGCCATCCCAGTGAGCCTGTAAAGGCGTAATCTATGCCTATCGTTGATTTTTTGAGGACGACAGCATGGCTATGAATCGAATCCAGTTTGGCGTGGTTCAAAAAGTAACGGTTTTGGGTAACACGGACAATTCGGCGGGAATAGACCACCAGAGCTTGGCGTCGGGGGCGGTGAAGTTGGGGATGAACTCGACGGTCATGACGGGGTGCCGGTAGGTGTCCGTGACAGCGACAGCGACAGCAAGATCACCCCGAACGCGCTCGCCAACAACGATCTGCGGACTTTCGGAATAGTGATCCCCGAAAAAACAAAAAAGCACCTGAGCTTTCGCCGAAGTGCTTGTTTTGTAACGAGTTTTTGGCTCCCCGGTATGAGCGAATCTGAGAACTGGGATATGGTCGTTTTCATGACCTAACGTTGCGCTCACCCGCGCCCGCTCGCGGGTGTCGGCTGCAGCAGCGGGTTAGAGAGCAACTTCCTGCGATGGAGCGCCCCAGAGCGCGGTGAGCACCTGCGTGCCCAGCCACTCGCTAAGAGTACCCGCTGGACGCACCTTCCCGATCGTGACACCGACTCGTTGCGTCCAATGCACGCCCTTGGTGTCGAGGATCTTGCTAATCTCATTGACGACAGATTTCAGATCGTCCCACTGACGATCCCATTTTGGCGCATTCGCTAGTTTGTCAGCCTTTGATCCGAATTCACCAGCACGCGCGACAATCGCCGCACAAGCATCGGGCCAGTTTGTGCCAAGCTCTCCAAGGACCTCGTCGGTGAGGTACAGATTCTCGGCCTCCAGGCATTCCAGGCGTAAAAACCGCACGTGTTTTTGTGAGGGGTTATCAGGCTGAGGTTGGGACTTGTCGCCGTCCAGTAGTGCGAATCCGGCGAAACCACCTGTCGGCTCACGCAAACTCTGAAAGACTTTTTCTAGGCTCGCCTGATAATCCCGGATCTTGTCTCCGCCACAGGGGACGACCGCGAACGTCACCACATGATGGCGAGGAACTTGACTCCATATTCTATAGTCATCATCCCCCTCCACTAGCAGGAGGGGCACCCCAAAAAGGGGACCCATCAGGGCGTGCCCGCCGAGAATAGCTGACAGTTCCCTGAGAACGTCACTGAACGGTTGCGCTACAAGCTCGTTCTTCGTGCGATCAATGTAGATGTGAGCGGTGTGGTCTTTCCCAAATTGTCCAATCGCCGCTAGCAACGTCGTGCTATGGGTTGCGATTACCACTTGAAGCTTGAATCGCGTTGCGACTTGCACCAGAAAATCCGCAAAGCGTACCTGGAGATCCGGATGGATGTGTGCATCGGGCTCGTCGATCAAGAGAACACGAGACGGGGTTGATTGAAGGCACCAAAGCGCTGAAATGGTCAACACGTCGATTGCGATACTCAGCAATTGAGCTTCACCGCTACTCAGATGATCGGCATTGGCAATCTCTAGCTGGTTTGAGGTGCGGACGATCTTGTACGGCGGAACGGAGTTTCGGAGGGTGAACTCAAAGTCTGGCAACAGCAGCGCCAGAAGACCCTCGAGTACATCCGGCGTTGGGTCGCCGACACTTCCAGATCGACCGGCACCACGCTCCAGGAAGTATGCCTGAATTCTTGCCAGCGTCTGGGAGCGGTACTCAGGTATGAAATTCCGAGTGGATTGATTGCTTCGCGTCTCCGCCGTGAGTTGTGGCTGCAAGTAACCAGCGTTATATCCGAATTCCCCCGTTCGCTCCGGAACAATGTAATGTGTGCCTGCTCTATCGCTATCGCGCCACGATCTCAAAAGCAGACTCTTTCCGCTAGCATTCTTGCCAAATATAACAGTGAGGGCACTTAGTCCAGTCAGAACCCATTCGCCCCCACCAATTGTGCTACTTCGTGGGAGGCGCATTTCAGTCACGTAAGTGTGCATCGAATTCCTAGGTTGTTGCTCTCTAACGTAAAATTGAGGGGCGCGCCCCACGAAAGGAAACCATGAAAAACGATGCTCTTGGCGCGTCCCTCTCGAATGCAGGGTTAGGACTTGGTATGAAATGCACTGCACGCTCCCAACCGATGCACCAGAAAAACAATATCAGAAACAGCCACTAAACGACAAGCAACCTCTGTCCCCCGTTCAAGTAACACGGGGGGCTACAAATACAAAAACCACATAGTACGGCGATTGTTACAGCCTGTCATCCTCTGTATGGATGGGTGAAGGCTGCGTCCGGCGGGTGGCCTCCCCAAAGCTCCCCCTCAGGCATTACAGTGCAAGCCAAATACGCAATTCCAATACCGACCTGCGGACTTTCGGAATAGTGATCCCCGAAAAAAAAGCACCCAGCGTTTCCACTAAGTGCTTGTTTCGTAACGATTTTTTGGCTCCTCGACCTGGGCTCGAACCAGGGACCTACGGATTAACAGTAAGATGCTACCATTTTGATAGCGCATGATTCTAAAGGCGTTTTTTTGCTACCCGAAATTTGTCGCTGTCGGCCCGAAACATCCCCGAACCTTGCCCCGAAGATTGGCCTCTCGCCCTCGAAATCTCTATATAGCTCAATGGCTTGCGCATAGCGGTTAGCGCCCCTCCGAAGTCCCCGAGAACTTGCCCGAACTTGACACCGGTATGGCGCGAGGCGTCGGGTGCGAGGGGTAGTCATGGAAGGTTGAAATCAAGCCACCGCAAGGTCAGACGTTCGCCAATGCGTAGACCATTTCCATCGGTAAGCCACGATCATCGAACTCGCCAATTTCTCCAAGTCGTAACAGCTCGGAATTTAGCGACGCCATCGCGGTAATGCACGCTACAAGTGCATCCAGGATGTCATCGACTTGAACTGCATTGCGACGATAGGACCGCTTGACGTGAGCAATAAGGTCGTCGGTTCCAGAGCCAACTCTTCTGAGAACCTCTATGCGCTCTTGCAAGCCCATAGGTGTCTTCTTGGAATGCGGCATGGCCTTCTTGCCGTTCAATCCCCAGAAGCAGACCTCGGGATGCACTTCGCGAATTGGCTGTAAAGGCGAGCCAGCCTTACAAAGAAAACGGTCAACCTCGGCAATCTTTGAGCATATTCCCCATGATTGAGCCGACAAACTCTTCGCCATTTCATTGATGTTTGCCAAGCGTGCTGCATCAATGTCCGATGCGTGAACAGCGTTTCGACAGGGCGTTGAAAAAACGCTCGAAGCACGTGAGCCAAGCAGCTTGCGCGCATCTCTTTCACACTGCCGATATGGATGTGAGGATGACGGCAATCCGATCGGCATATCCACCAGGATCAAAGCTGCATCGCTAAGCGCAAGAACGAGATCTTCCATCGTCCGAAATACCTGGAAACCAAATCCTGCCGCGTCATGGGTGACAGCAAGCCACCCGGCTCGACAGCCATCGACACCAACAAACAACGGGATCTCTCGCACTATGGCCTCGGCTGCATAAGCGAATAAAGGCTACTTGCCATGCGGTGGTCGATGTCAAACACCAACCTCGTTAACCGCGACCCTGTGCCCGGATCAAGTAATTCATGGAGAACATCAGCGATTTCCCGCGTCGGAAACCGACCCTGTAAAAACCCATAATGTGTGAAATGTAAGCCGTTCACCCCAACCTTCGAGACTGCGCGAAGAAGATCCTTGATCAAGAATTGTGCATCGGCCACGCCCTTTGTCTGAGGAACCAAGAATAGGGTCGGAGCGATGTCATTAACAACCGCAACTTGCCTCCTGGCGTTACATGCATCTGTAGCTTGTCCCAGGCTGACAGGATCCCAGCCAAAGTGCCTTGCCGCCGCAGTGAGAGGCGTAAATCCAGCGCCATTGGCCGTCGCCGATATAGCGTCGCAACCAGTTGCAGGTAGGAACCACAACTTGTGCCCCATTGACGTTTCGTCGCGGGTGTTTCTGATTGTTCGAAAGTGAATGTCCATCGGTAGGTTCAAATACTCGGCGCGACAGTGGATCGAAAATCTGCAGCATCCAACGGCTGCATTCCATTAGAACTGACGCTTCAACTGCTGTTCGACTTCAGGCAGCACGTGATCAATTATCACGCGCAACATCAACTCTCGCGATCCATCCTGATCTTCGACCTCACCATCTTCAATGCGCTTTAGACGTTTTTGAAATGTCTCTTTTTCAAGCCGAATCTGGAGCTCCACCATCTTCTTGGCGTTCGTATTCGGATCGACTGCTCGGTGACGATTGATCTGTTCAATTACCTTTGCCTTGAGTTTGGCACGCACTGGGCCCCAGGAATCTTCAGACATTTGACCTCCAGCAAAAATCGATGTGTACCCCACCTTGTAAACCACTCAATCCATATCGACGCGAAGCTCGTCTGCCAAACGCCAATCGGAATCGCCTGGACGTTTGATCCAAAGGTCACGCCATGCGTTTCTGCTGGTACCGGCTATGCTATTGGCGAACGTACTTGGAGAGATTGATTTCCCATCAAAAACCAGATCGTCACTTTCGACCTTGGCGTAAGAATACGCACCCTTGTATTGCATACGAACTTCGGTGCCATCCGGCAAGAACAGACTCTTCCATTGGCAACCTCTGGACGCAGTCTTCCTCAATAGTTCTGGCTTCCAATCGGCATTGTCGATCCAATATTCAATCGCATCATCAATGACTAGAACTGGGTCTCTTCGGTCGTCGTTCTTTCTAAGAAAATCCACCAATTTCAGAAACAACTCTGTTTCAATGGGAACCGAGATGTGTGACTTCATGCTCAAATGCGATTTCATGCTTAAAACTCCTTGTTGTTGCGTAAATTGACTTTAATACACAAAAATAGGCATGTCAAGCAAATATAAGCAATAACGAGCAAAATTGTTTTAAAGGACTCGTTCGTACTGCCGCTCCGCGAAACGGCTCTTGCGAAGTCCCAACGCCCGCAGCCGACGCTTTCACAGCTTGCCTCATAGCCAGCAAATCCCGATACTTTTCATCGGCTTACTGACCGTCGATTTTGGATGTTGCAACCGACGTCCGGGCTGACCGCCAAAACGTGTCGATTGCGATGCCCCGCATGGAAATTTTCAGCGTCCTCGCGTGCGCGCTTTATAGCGGGCCAAGGTGCGCCGCGCCGTCGCCGGAAGGGGGTCGCCAGGGCCGCCCCGCGCCAGCCCCGCCGTGGGCCAACCTCGCGGCGAGTCGGGGCACCGCCAGTCCGCAGTTTCCCCGGGCCGGGGGTCGTAGCCGCCGGAGGGGAGCGAGAGTCTGAAAACCTGGAAAATTGAAAAACTGCGAACCTGGAATCCCGGCAGCTCGGCAGGTTTCCAGGATTTCAGAATTTCAGAATTTCAGAATTTCAGGTTTCCACTCCAGTCACCCGCCGGGGTCAGCTACACCGTCGCCACTTCCACCGGCGTTTCGGCGACCACACTAAGGTTAAAGGGCATAGACGCCCTAATAATTTCCGATGCTGTGTTCGATGCCTTTAACTTGGTCTCGCTGGCCACATGGCTGTAACGCATCGTTATCTTGGGATCAGAGTGGCCCAGTATGTCTTGCACCACAAACAAGCTAACTCCGGCAGATACCATCCAAGACGCATTGCAGTGCCTCAAATCATGCAAGCGCAGTTTTGGCAGTCCCGCCTTAGCTTTTATGCGGCACCAGACTTTCTGTATCGTTGTGAAGGGTAGCCCACTCTTTGGGCTGATAAAGAGGTATTCAGACGTACCGGCGCTGTCGAGCTGATTTATGACGTCCAAAGCCGCATCTGACAATGGCACCGAGCGAATGCGCTTTGACTTGGATGTCCTCGCCGGTATGCGCCAGGTGCGGTTCTGTCTGTCAATCATCGACCACTGTGCGCCGAGTGCCTCTGACAGCCTGGCCCCGGTCGCCAACAGGAATAAGGCTATCTGGCAGACAGCTCTGTTTTCATCAGTCTGAAGCACGTTCAGCAGGGTGACCAATTGTTCCTTATCGGGAACGTTGTCCACGCGGTTGTCGGCATTGAACAGCTTTATACCGGCCAAAGGGTTCTTGTCAATGAGTTCCCAACGGACAGCATGATTGAAGGCCGAACGCAGCAGCTTGACGTAATGGTCACATGTAGCAGGCGCTAATTTTTCTTCCAAGAGTCGAGTATGAAAAAGCTGTACCTCCTTGCGAGATACAGAGGAGAGTGCTTTCGAGCCGAATGCAGGTTTGAGTCGTAGGTTATACATCTCAACGTCGCGGGAATGGCTGCGCTTGCGTGGAAGCGTGTACGGGAAGACATGTTTTTCGAACAGGTCTGAGACCGTTACCGATGGAGCCGGTTTGTCAGCAGCTTTCGGATAGATTGACAGCTTGACTTGTTCTCGAAGCGTGGAGGCTCTTTGGAAAGCAATATCACGCGTGACCACGTTTGAAGACCCAATTAAGGAGTGGCAAGTTTTGCCTGTTGAATCCTTATAACGATAGCGAAAAATTCCTTGTCCGGGTCTGGAGGCGTTAACCTCAATGTAGAGGCCGGGTAAGGTAGTGTCACAGAACTCAATGCGGCTCTTGCCCTGCGGGGATTGAAGCTGATTGGCGATGAAATCTTGAGTCAGTTTTACGAGCATTTGATGCCCTCCAAAAAATTGTGTAATGAGTGGCGGCAACCATAGCCCCGACGCGGAGCCACAGCTGCCAGGGCGCTGCCTGGACTTTTGACGAGATCACCAAACTGTGATTTCAGATAACTTGGAACGAAATCCCTTCGCACTTAGAGCAAGAGGTCTCCACCATTGGTACGCAATTCAATTTGGCGAGATCTTTCAGGCAAAGGATTGCAATGTGCTTTTCTACGTTGCTCAACTTCCCCCAATAATCAAAACCGACTAATTCAGCTGGTCCGTAATCGATGTCCTTCATCAAGGTCGGATGGATGTCGTTAAATTGATATTCGGTAATTTCATAGGTGCTTTTGCGGACGCGGTATTTTCCGGAAAGCACCATGGAATTTGTCAGGCAATATGCCATCTTCCTGGCTTGGAAGGCAGCAGCTTCACTCGCCTCGGCATGAGCAATCTCCAGCTTTTCCACCAGTGCATTCTTGCCCCTGACGATTTCCTCCTTGGACATGGTGCTGAAGGTTGACGAAACTCCTGCGTAGGGGTCTTCTTCAGCGGCCCCAGGCGCATCCGTGACATGGTCACCATCGACCGACCTCGGTGCGGTTTCCGTCAGGTGCTCTTGACCGGGCCGGTCAATGACCTTGGTTTTGACAGTCTTCTTCATAAATATTAATCCTTAGTTAAGTTTCAAAAACGCCAGCACTGTCTGGCGAAAAAAAACCACTCAGGACGGTTGCCCCAAGAGGACTAACGCTTTGGCATTGCACCTAAAACGCTACTTTCCCGCTTGGGTATTTATGAGGCGACAACTGTAAAAGTTGCCCCTCCTATTGGTGCCAGCCGCCAGGGCTGGGCTTCAAGAGTCGATGCACTTGCCGAATCTTTTAATTGCTCTGTTGGTGAGCATATCAGCCAGTTGGCGTCCAGTCAACTCTTTTTGAAGATATTTTTTCCACACGGAGCTCGCGCGTCACCACCTGGCCGGCATCGACACTCCATGGCCCCACGTGCTTACTGCTGAACAATTACGTACTTCACAGTTATGTTTTCTGGCGGCAGCATGTACTGCCGCCTACCCTTTCCTGACTTCGTTTTATAAACCACCAAAGTCACGACCTTCGTCCTCTGCATGTATGACGCGCATATCCCTGCCGCGATTCCGCCTGCGTTGCCTGTCCACCCTGCCCAAAGGTCGGGGCCACAGAGCGTGGCAGTGGTGTATCTGCCGCCCTCGATCAAGCCCGGCAGCGCCGCTGACACCGCTTCGAGCACCGTGGCGTATAACTTCTCCAGCGTGAGCATTCGGATGCGCCCCAGCTTGCTGTTGGCCAGAAGCGTTTTGCCACGACGCCCGGCAGAGGAGCGTTCAAACTGTTCACAATTCGTCATTTAAATTTCCTTAAGGTTGCACCCTCGGGTGCATATTTGTGGAGCCATGTTGCAAGAGTCCTTGCCAGCGCACCGGCAAGGGCATGGGTTAGTTGCAGGCTTAGCTGTCCGCCTGGTCGATCGAGACAAACTCCTGGTCCGGCCCGGCATAAGGCGGCGAAACAGGTGAAACCGGTGCCGATCCCACTCGCGTGACGCGCCACGCCTTGCGACCGTCGGCCTCCGCCTCTTGGACGAATAAGCCCGCAACGATGCGCTGCTGATTCTTTTTCAGGAACCAGCCGAGCTTGCCCGGATTGATGTCGCCGCGTTCAGCGACAGGAAAGGCCTGGAGCGCGTCACTCAGATGCTCATGGCCATAATTGACCGTAGAAATCAGCTTGCGCACGGTAACGGCGGCGGAGCCGAAAACCTTGAACCATTCGGAGAGCAAGGTGCCCAAAGCCACCGCGTCAGGATCATGGCGTATTTGTGAAATCAATCCTTTGGCTGGATCGGGGTAACCCAACCAGACCAGCGGTTGACGGCAATAGTCCGTCCAGGCACCACCGTAGGTCGCAATGCTGGGCAGGTCAGCACGCGGACTGCCTGCCGCCTTCCACGCCGCGATGATGGTCAACGCCTTGGTCACATACTTTTCGCGATTGGCACGAAGTACCTCCAGCGGCTTGCCCTTGTACTTGACCGTCGCCGGGGATTCGCTGTTGGTGTTCAGGTTGATCGTGATGACACGGCGCGTCGTATCGCGCACAGGGCCAACATTGTTCCCCGACCCCATCACCATGACCGTCGTGCCAACCGTGGCGGTTTTGCTCGAACCCAGAATGCGCCCTGTGATGCTCTGGGCGGTCAACATGCTGTTGATCACCCCATGCGGCAGCCAATCAGTTTGCATGTCATCGAACTCGATCACGGCGGGTGACTCCAGCAAAAGCGAGAACACCACTTTCACCGCTTCCTCCTGATTCGTCGGGTAGGCCACGCGCTTGGTGTCACCGGGACCAGCGAATGCAGCGATCATGCCGCACAGGTAGGACTTGCCGCTGCCGTAGCCAGGGGCTCCAACATGGTACGCGGGTGCATAGTCCAGCGAAGGTCGGACCGCCGCCGTCAAGATGGCTGCCAGTGTGGCGGCCTTGTCCTGCTCCGTGGCGAACGGCACTTCGACAATCAACTCCTCCAGGTCGTTCAGTGCGGCGCGCGCAGTCTCCATGGTGAACTCGGGGAACACATATTGCGATTCTTGAAATGCACCGTAGCGCCGTGATACCGGGTCGTAGCCGGGCTTGGTGATCAGTACGCCATCACCGGGACGAAAGTAAGGCTGCCGGGCCAGCCCAACCAGGGAAGGCAAATGATCGTAGCTTTGCGCTTTATATACCAGCCCGACATGCCTTGGCGATGGATCGCAACGAACAAACCCAGCAGTACGACCGTCAAACCTCTCCCAATCCGCGCAAGCGGCCAACTCCTTAGTAAGCGCAGGCTCATGCATCGGCACGATCAGCGCGTCACCAGTGATCGGGTTGCTCGCCACCCTGACGATCATGCCGCCCGACTGATACACGTTGCCACGCGCAACCAAGACCTTTTCTGAGGCGGCAACAACGCGGTTCATCTCACCGGCGATCAGGCGAATCCTGGCCTTGTGACGCGCTTCCTCGGGCGACACGCCAAGGTACTCAAACAACGCCCGGATTCTATATTGATCGCCGTGCGAATGCTGGCAACGATACCCGCCGTACGGGTAGCTTTCATCAGGCTCAAAGTAGGCGGCACCGGTGTCAAGCTGATCAGTGTGTTCATGCACCCAAGGGCACGTGACGTCATGCTTTCCCGTGGCAATCTCACGCTTGTACAGACCTTGCTCCATGAGGGCAGTGACGATGGGATTGACCGAAGCCTTTGGCGTGTAGACCTCGTTTTGCTTATCATCACTTTTGTCCTTGGCACGGCCTGCTTGCATCGCTTGTGGCGTTTTTGCATCCAGCTTCAGACCCAAGCCCTTGACCAATTCATCCAGCGTATATGAGATGTCCGGGTTCCAGACGGGCATGTTGACGCGGAATGGCTTGCCCTCGTCGTCAAGGTACTTTTGCTTGCCGTTAATCCCCACGGGCAGGCGGATCCAACGCGCGATGCCTGATGCGCCGGGGTCGCAAAGTTCGGCGGCGAGCACAGCACCTTGTAGCGCATTCACCTCGATCTCGTGGAGCAGCGGCTGTGACAGCGCAAGCCCAACTTGGAAGTTTCCAGGGCTTGTTTCAATCTCGTATGTTGGTGTCAATCCCAGCAGACGGTCGCGCTTGACCTTAGTCCCGACATCATCCAAAACCAGGAGATGAAACCCGGCGACGTTGCCCTTGCGCGCCTTGTATTCGCCCTTCTCATCAGGGAAGTAACTTGAGCAATTAAGGTAGTTGTTGCGATTTGCTGGGCACTGGCGATCGACTTCCCGCGCTTCGACCGCGAACCATCCTCCCTGTGTCGGGTCGCCTGCTTTCACACAAACTGTGGGGCGCGCGCCCTTCGGCAAGTTGCGAAAGAGGGCCGCGACAAAAGCGGCGTTTCCGGTGAAAGCGGTGCCGGGAGGGGTCGCGCCAGCTTCACCACTTTCTCCGGTTTTGGGCGGCGCGGTCGCCGAACTTGGGGCGAGGTCACCACCCACGCCGACATCCCCGGCGATCGGCGACACTGGACTTTTTGATGGCGGCTGGCCGGAGTCAATACTAGGATTGGCCTGGTTTTCTTCTGGGCCGTTGGCGTTCAACCCAGCTTGCGCCATAGGTTGTGAATGTTGAACTTCGAGCGTTTTATCCGCAGGTTCAACTTGAGGGAGCTGTTGCATGGCAACCTTTCAAACGAAGGTGCCCATACCGGAGTAGGACGACATTACAGCCGTACATGCGCAGACAAGAGAATCGAGTTTTATGCAAGCACGGCAACACCTCCGTTCCGGAAGAAGGTGTCAGGACTGGTCGCGCTTGCGTTATAAATAGGTTGTCCGTCGAACGGGGATACGTGATGGGAGTGCGTCCTGAATTCACCCACATCAATCACCTTCGGACATCACTACTATATCAGCCGCATCAAAACTTCGTGAATATTATTTAACGATGTGCAAAAAAGATACGATCAAAAATCGTGTGCGACGCGAATGCCGCGAAGTCGGCGGTCAAAAAGAGGGGAAACCGGTGATGCCGGTATCACCTGAGATGCCGGTTTTTGATTGCGCCATCTTGAAACATCGCACAACGAAATGCCCACAGCTGGCAGGCAAGTCAGTCGATGGCCCGCAGGATGGCCCTTGCCTCAACGTGCTCGAACATGAATTCGCGCAAGGCGTGATACTGCTCCGCGCAGGTAGCGGCAAATGTATCGCCGCAAAAACTGAGATGGCTGTATGCATAAAGGCAGGCGGCGATACCAAGCGCATTCGCAGACAGCTTGCCCTCAAAACCGTTCTCGCAACAGACTGCATAGATGGTGTCCTCTCGCGGTGCCATGTAGAACCCGCCATTCGACAAAGCATAAAACTCCCAGTAGCCGCCGTTGTATGCCGCTGCCAATCGCCCCGTCATGTCGAAGACGAACGGCTCCAGGCGCATCGGGAAGTGAACGCCGAAAATCTTGGCGGTGTGGCTCACGCGCTGTGCGTCGTCCACGCGTTGGCTTGTGATTGATGTCATGGATTCTCCAAAAAAAAATGCTCCCTCTCCACCGCGCGTGCGCAACCCTCTGCAGCAAAGCAGATGCGGTGACATTCAGCGGGGGAAAAGGAGTTGGGTGTTGTGATGGAATCTGCGCAGCTAGCTCTAGGCTTGCGCACCCACCATGTCCGGCGACATGTGGGCCATCAACGCGGCGCTATCCATCAACGTAATCGGCAGCAACGCATCGGGGGTGTCGTCATCAATGTTGGCGACGGCGAAAGTAAGGCAGTCGAAAAAATTCATTGGAAGCTCCTTTGTGAAAATAAAAAAAAGCCGCAGCAGCAAGCCCCAATAGGAGCAGCAGCACAGCCAGGGTGGGAAACAGAAACGACAACGCCGCAATGGTCAGTAAACCTATGCGCTGGGTCGATTTGAACGAGAGGGATAAAACGGTTGTCACCACGAGGGCGACGGTGAGTGCGAACATCAGCTTTTTCTCCTGATGTGGTTCGTGAAAAGGTCGGATTTGGGTCGGAAGAAATTTTCTCTTTCAAAAAAGTTGTTGTTTTTCAAGGACTTGCCGGTGAGACCAACGGACTAATAGTCCAAGAGTGAAAACACGCTGCCGGATCAAGCCTTCTTTACCTTGCCACGCTTGGTCGGAACATCAGGCTTTGTATCCATAGGCGCATCGTCATCTTGCAGGCTCACGTCCGATGCCACCAGCGTTTTGATGCGTTCCAAGAACGGTTTTGGATCACTGCATCGGTAATTTCTTTGGTTGTCCTTGGCACGCTCCAGAAGGCCTTCGCCGTTCAATAAAATTGCAAGCCAGAAGCCCGCGTTGTTCACCGAGACGCCGACGCAGAGTGGCAGCAGTGCCGATGACGTGATGGCATCTTTGGGTGTGACGGTCGAAAGCTGTTTGCTGATGTCCGCCATGCTGACCCACATGCGGCTGAGCATGCCCTTTCCTGAGTTGCTCCAAAGACGAAAGCACACGCCATTGGCTTTGGCAAGGCCAATGTGATAAGTCAGTTGGCTTCTATTCGAGAGGCTCGGGCAAGATGCCACGCGAACGATGCGCAGTGCTGGTTCTTCGATGGTGGTTTCGGTATCGAGTACGGTTGTCATGTTTGAAATTCCTTTAGTTTGTGGTTGATGAATTTAAATATATAAGTTAACGCTTATCTATATAAGGTACCTGCCGTTGCTCCTCTTTTGATAGCACTCATTACTACCAACTGAAGATCATTTTGAAAAGCGCCCATATGCAGAACATCACCCAGGCGATGCCCAGGATCAGGCCGAACATTTGCGCCAGAATCATGGGTGCGATGATCGCCATGTACAGCAGAAACAGCGGCATAACCATTCCGGCCAGCACCCCCCACAACATGCCCCCGGTGCCACCCGTGACGGCACCGATAACGGCGCAGACGGTTACCCAGATGACTATGCGGCTGGAGAAAACCTCGAAGTACGACCGGGCGTCGTGAATGCCGAGGACCATCAGGCGCGATTCGACGAGCAGATCGACTAGACGGGAGTCGATGCGGTAGCTTGGCCAATAGGATTTCTTCATGCGGGGTCTCCGGGTGTCGAATGGCACTGGCACATGGCCAGCAGTTGAGCGTTGATGCCGTCGGTTTTTCCTCCGGTCTTCGGCACGAACACCTCGACGCCAAAGCCATCGTCACTGATGATGAAAAGCACGGACCAAAACGTCCCGCAGTCCTCCAGGATTTCCACCGGCTTGTCGAGCACATCAAAGCCGACCCGATCGTTGATGGCTTCCAATGTGTCGCCCGATTCAACAATGACGAAATAGCCATGCAACTCTGCGTCGTATGGAATGTCGTCGGCGATGGTTTCGATGCGCCGGTGAATCAGATCGAGGATGTCATCGCCAGCGATGGCTTCGACGGCGCTGCGGATCACTTTCACTGCGACTCCAGTCGTGAAATTTTGCGCGGTGAACGCCATTGAAGAGTGCGGCGAACGTGCTTGTCGTGGAGGCCGGTGTAGATCGATGTCATAAAAATGCTCCTTGGTTGTGAATGAAAAAAAAGGCGGCACCCGAGAACGTGAATTCCAGAGTGCCGCCGTGATGAAGCGCTTTTTGCCGCGCTCCTATGGCTTTACAGCGTTGACAGTTTTTTGTCCACCCCAACCCTGCGAAAGAGACTTGTTGTTTTTACTGATAGAACGGGGAATCCCAGTTTTCCGAGTGGAGCACCGTGACGGCGATGAAGTCCGGATTGGGCGAATCTAGGATGTCTCGAACCCGAAGGAAGATGCGTTCAAACGGCAACTCGGGGCTCACCAGATATGGCGCGTCTGAGTCGAACAGCCCACAAATCCGATCCTGCCCCAGCATGTCGTCGCCCATCACGGGGACCTGTATCTCTAGGAATCGGTCGTGGTGCAACCCCTCGATCAACTCCAGCACACGAGCGACGCACAGCGCCACGCCGTTGCTCAACAAGGCATCTTGTGGACGCCCATCAATCTCCGGCACTGGGTACTCATTGAGCAGGTTCTGGCAGTGCTGAGCGCCGTCGTGATCGGCTGTCATCAACAGCGGTGACCAGTACGCCAGCGTGCGTTCGTAGTCCTTGGGCAGTCCCTTTGCGCCGCTGAAGACCACGCCTCTCAGCTCCGGCGGGTAGGTCACATGGCGGTCGTATTTAGCTGCGTCGGCGGGGGACAGTACGAACGCTACGTCAGCCCCTTCGGGCAGCACAGCCAGCCGCATGGCTTCAGCGGCGAGGTAGTAGCCCGGGTGCCCACGAAGGTCTGTCTCAGGCCTCCAGGCCAGTAGGTCACGCGCGCCCTCATCAAGGCCGGACAGGGTGGCGACAGTTAAGGCTTGGGCAGCCGTGATCCATATCTTCGTTTTCATGGAACTCCTTTATTCGGAACGAAAAAAAACCCACCGAAAAGGCGGGCGTGAGGAATGAGAAAAGCCCCGCTGACCGGAGTGGCCAAGGGGGCTTGAGAGGGATTGCTTTAGCGGTGGCTAAAAGCGCCGGGGGTCGATCCGATGCGCTAGCGATAGCGATAGCGATAGCGTTGGCGGGGGTGTGGGCGGGTCAGTGGGTGGCTTTCGGCACTGCGGTCAGGCGTTTCGGCTCCACGAATTTCTGGCTGGCGAGTTGCTCTCGTCGGTCAAGCTAAGTGGGCGTCCCTTATGTCAATAGTAGCCATTGGAACAATCGACTACGGCAACGGGCCTAACGCAGTAAGTTTGATAGTGAAATCAGGATTGCAGACCTTGCCCACTTCGGTCGCGTTGTAATCTGTAATGTCGGCGCCGATTGAATATTGACCGTATAACACTTTTCCTGCGGCCGTCGATTTAGCCATGGGAAAAGCATTCAGCAGTTGGGATTTTAGGCAACTGTTGATTAAAAAGTTCCAAGCCAATAAAGTCTGAAAGTTCCATCAATCCCTTCTGAACGCTTTGTTCGAACATTTGAACGCTTTGGCTGTACAGCAGCCTCTGCTCATTGGTCAGGCTTTTGAATCCGGGGTGAACTGGAGCCGTGAACATCAATTTCAAGCGCTTGAGCGCTTCTTCGTTAATGTTGAAGATTGCTCTTTTGTTTTCATACTCGTGGTAGCCACTATAGGAATCATAATCAATATCATACTCAGAGCTATTGAGTTCATCCAAGCAGTTAGATTTCAAAGAAAAGTTAAAGCTTCGAGAACTGCCATCGTCACACACAATGTCCCGCACTAAGTTGAGTTCCTCTCCATAGGCACTGCCTCCTTCATTGAAAGCTGAAAGCATATATTCGACGACAAGTTCATAACCGCCGCGTTTTAACAGAACACAGAAACGGCCATCATCATTGGAATCAAAATCCGTACCGTCATCGTAGGCAAGCACAATCAATCGATCGGCAAAGGGACGATCCCCAATCGTACCGATACACCGGACTATTTCTACAAATTTCTTCTTTCCGTATCTCTCCAAAAGATCCTCGTCGGCATCATATTTATGATGATCCCACCACAATGACTTATATTCAAATTCTGGCTTGCCTGCTGGAAATGCCCAATCAGGCATTGAGTCGCAAATCCACTGCTTGAATTCTTCAGTTACCGGGTCTTCCTGGAAGTCCATAACGCCGGGCTTGTCAAGAAAACTGCCCGGTGATTCCAGAAAATTACTTCTCCCAGAGATCACTAAGGACTGGCATTCGTCGCTCTCGACTGCGGATGAGGTTTCATCCATAAACATGCCAGCTGGAAAATACATGTACAGCAATACAAATTTCTGATCTTTGAAGTATGTGTCTTTTTTCATGTGATTCCTAGGCATGGTTAAAACTGGGTGCAGCCGGCAACAAGTAGCACGCGCACTTGAGTGTCCCATCTAAATCGACAAATCAGCTGCTATTTCCTGGAAACCATGTAAACATGCAGTTTGCGTTTTGACGAGACTTGTACTCTGCTTCATACGTCTCAAAGTCTACTTTCCAAGCATGACTGCCCTCCCGCCCGGCGGCCGCTACATAGATGGAAAAGTCAGCCATGGCTCCGGCCTTTGCCAAAGTCTTCAGGACAAATACGCCCTCGACGATTACTGGACGATCTTGATCGTGCCGCATCGCGAGGAGCCGACTGAAGGTCGTGATATCGTGACCAATGTGCCCGGGCTGCCTGTCAAGAAGCAGATCGGTTTCGATAAGCGGCATGCCCAGCTGCCACGCCAAGAAACGACCAAGGGAAGATTTTCCCGAGTCATCCACTCCATCAACGGCGATCGTAAATTTCCGCCATGGATCGAGGACGCACTTCAACCGTGAGACAAGATCTTTATGTTGGTCGGTGATTTGCATCGAGGTTTCTGGCAGCTAACGAGCTAACCGGCGCTGCGCGGCTTCCAGTCTTTTCCTTGTTCCATTGTTGTTAAGTGAGTGGTGTGCGTTGAGCGGCGGGACATCGCTCACACGACAGGTTGAGCCGAGAGTCGATGGTTGCCATCGAAGTGGACGCCAGCGCGGCAGCCTGTTGAGTCTTGCCGGGACAGGTGCTCAACATGATCCTGCGGCCCATGTGACACCTGCTGTCGATGGATGCGTACGGCTCCATGGCAGTGCACGCAACGAGTGTTGTTTGCACCTGCATCCTCGGCTTCGCTGACTGGCACATCCTTCCATCGCCACTCGTGCTTGCCGTTGATGAGGTATTCGCGGCGCTGCTCACAGCGGAGCATCAGATCACTCGGCATTGGGGACTCCTCCATTGTGGCTTGTGTGCGGCTAACGTGATGTAGATCGTCGGATAAAACCGGCAGCGCCCCAAAGGACTCGCAAGCCGCAGTATGACATCGTTCATGCGAAGCGCCATTCAACAGGCAGCGTGCCCGGCATGACCGCGCTGGTGCCATGCCTCGCCTCACCTGCTCAGTGACCGCCTGTGTCCGCCCCCGAACTGACTACTTCATTTCTTGAGTGATGCGAACCCACCACCACCGCCATTTTGGAACTTGGTAGTACGCATGATCAGAAGCGCCACTGTAAATGTCCGGTTCTATGCTGAGGCGATACTGGCCATTAATCATTTCCCGAACAAAAGTATTTTTTATGCGCTCATCTCTGCACGACCAGTTCTTGGCGTTTCGTACAGCGCATTGCTGAAGGCGTTCGGGAGCATCGCCATTCACGATCCAGAAAATAACCGTCTGTTGATCGGTTGACACTTGGTATGTCATTTGGTCTGCGGCTTCTTCTTTGGATTTGCACACCTCATCTTTGCGTGCTCCAGTGCAGAACGTCTGATAGACCGTTATTTCGTCCCGAAATGGCAACGACTCGCTGAATGCCCACAGCGCAACGAACTGTAAAACAAACAGCGAGACGATACTGGCAATAAAACCAATATCACCCGACCCCCGTTCATTATTGGAATCGCACGGTTTAATGTCGAATTTCATTCTTTGGATTTCCTCCACTTCCACGGTGGCACCGGTGCATCGTCACGCCACAGCCCCCGCTTGCCAGCTCTGGCCGCATCTTCCGCTGCCTCGTACAGCTTTTGGTCGTTGGGTGACTGATCCCGCTGATATTGGCGATAGAACCAGGCCATGCCGCGCTCGACCTGCACTAAGTTGACATCCCGCCCGTTGACCAGCACCTTGCCGATTTGCCGCCCGTAGCGATCTCGCTTGCCTGTCTCGACATTCACAGTCTTGTTGAAGGTCAGGTCAGACAGTGATTCTTTGGATCGGTTGCCGAATGCCTGCTTTTTCTCAGGCGCATCAATACCGGACAGTCGAATCTTGTGCTGCACCTTGTTGGCATCCAGCACGGTGATGGTGTCGCCATCGGCAACGCCGACCACGCGCCCGATGATGGTTTCAGCGTTGGCGGTGCAGGCCAGCGCCAGCAACAGGATGGTGATTACTTGTCGCAGTGCATACATATGTGACGATCAAAGATTTTTGCAAGATGCTTATTCGTCGTCGTCGTCAGTGTCCGCCGAATGGTTATACCGCCGTTGAGCAAGTGCTTGAAGCCGCTTTGCTTGGGCGAGCAAGGTTCGGCGTAGCCCTTTTTGAACCTTCCGCTCACTGACCACCTGTGCCAGTTTCGCGAGCGTAGCTGCCCTTCTGGCAATCCGAAGGTCTGGGTGGTCGCGCAGACGGCTAACATCCGCCGACACAATGCGGCCACGGACTTCTGCCGGAATGTTGATCTGAACCGTCGGAAGCGGTGGGTCTTTCTCGTTCAATACAGCATGGAACTCCGATAGAGCGAGCAGCTTTTGGAAAACCCCGTGTTCTAACGCATTGAGGTGGGCAACAGCGTCGGCATCCTTGCCGCCCTTGCTTTCAAACTCGGGGAGCGGCCACACAGCGATGGAATGGACTTCAAACGGGTCCAACACATTCATAGCAACAGCATCAGTCCGTTGGTTCGTCAAGTGGCGTCGAATGCGGGTGCCCAATTTTTCCTTGGTCTGCCCAACGTAAATGGGCTCGCCGTCGTAATCGAAAAAAGCATAAACACCCCACTTGACCGAACCTAATCGCATCGGACGGCTACCGCCAAGGCTGTGCATTTGGTTCAGGAACCTAGCAAGCTCTGCCCGCAAATGCTCAGTCTCAAACGGTAGCTCTGTGGCTGTGATGCCAGGCAAAAGCGTATCGGGATCGTCAGAGTTGTAGCCGTCAGGTGCAACGGAACCACTTGGAGTAGTTGCAGCGTCGATCATGCTCGGCGGCGCTGAACAACCGCAGGGGCATCCTGTTGCTGGTTCGCATCAATAATCGGTGAAAGGATATGAGCAGCCAAATGAGCGACCACAGGAACAACAACTCCATCACCCAACAGGTGATATGCGTCGTTATAGCGAATCGGCAACAAATAGCTGTCCGGCAACCCCATGAGCCGTGCGGCCTCACGGGGTGAGATCAACCGCGTGCGTATTTTCGGACCATCAACTAGCATGATGGTTTGCCGACTCGAGCCGCCTGCCGGAGTGCGTAAGCAACCTGCCACGCCATCGAAGCGGACTTCCGCCCTTTGAACACCATTACGGGTTCGCTTGTAAATGGTCCCAGCCTTCAAGGCACCAAGCCGCTGTGCTTGAATGACTTTACGGCGATTAACGTCAGTCATCATTGCAAGCAGCTTTTGAGTCTCTTCCTCGGTGTGCCACCTAACCCCGGTAGGCTCACGTTCGATGATGTCGTCAAGCGTGCCCGCTCGTTGATTGGGCATCGGTGGATTCCACCAACGCCATGCCGCCCTTGCAGTTTTTGACAATCGGTTGTGAGCACGAATCAAAGCATCGGGATGCCATGCGGGCGAAGGATTCGCCACATGAGTAATTGCAGGTATATCCATCAACGCGTCAACGCCAACAATGAAAAGACGTGGACGGGACTGAGGTGTGAAGTGAACTGCGTCCATCACAACGGCACCAAAAACATATCCTTCTGCCGCCACCGCCTTGGCAATCTGCTCAAAGTCCTTGCCATCATGTGAGGTTAGGGTTCCATAGACGTTTTCAAGCACGACCATGCGGGGCTTGCGTCCGGCTCGGTTGAGCCCCCGAATCAACTTCCAAAACCCCCAAAATGCACCGCTACGCTCACCATCCAGGCCCAGCCCATTTCCTGCAAGCGACAAATCTTGACATGGGAAGGAACCCCAAGCCAAATCGGCATGTTCTGGAAGTTGGGACGGTTTGACCGTGAAGACATCTGCAACGGTCAGATGCTCACCTCCCCAGTTGGCCCGGTAGGCATCCGCTTTTTTCTCGCTGATGTCGTTTGCGAACACGCATTGCCAATTCGGCCCAAGTCCGGCCCTTGCCATGCCGCCACCAGCAAAAAATTCGTAATACTTCGCAGCCATACCGCCTCCGATCATATTTGTGTCATTTTCCACGATTTGATCCACCCGACCTTGCCCCTGTTGTCCGCACTCCATAGGCTGTCGATTATGAGCGGCCAAAGCGTTAAATTTTGGATGCGACCCAACCGCCCCATAACCAGCGCCAGCTTTGCAGACATAACTGATGCCGCAAACATGGCATCGCTTGCCGTGTCGGTGACAGAACCCAAGGCAGCATAGCTACACATACGGCGGCGCGGACAAAATGATGGCTCTCTGGTAGCATCCCAATCACAAAGGGGGCACGATGATTCCGCAAACAATCAAGCGTGAACACGTCTTACAAGCAATCAATGACATACGGACGGGTGGTGTTCCCAAGAAGCGGGAGCCTACCAAGTTCAATCTGGTCTACGAGGGTAGGCTTTACCCCCCAAAGTTTGCTCTGTCCCTCGCTGCGAAGTATGCAACTGGTGAAGAACTCCCTGCATCGGTCTTTTCAGGTGGTGAAGAGGCGAACGGCTTCCTCGTTGGCCTTGGTTTCGACATACGGCCCAAGCGTGATGACTGGAGTTGGAAGGAGTGTTACTTCGCTGTCTGGGCCTATGACCAACTGGACCAAGACCCGTCCCAAGTAAAGGTCGCCCTGTACCGTGAAGTTGCTGAACTCATCGGACGCACTGCGAAGTCAGTGGAGTTCAAGATTCAGAACGTCTCTTCCTTTGATCCCCGTCCCTGGGAGCAGAAGCCCATTGCTGAAGCCAAGAAGGCTCAGGCGTTGCTTGGGGAGGTATTCCAATGGTATTGGACAGACCGACCACGGGCAAGATCACTGTATGCCCAGTTCCGTGAAGAGTTTCAATTCAATCTGGAATCCACCACGAAGGTTGAACCATTTTCGGTGGCGATTGCTCCCAATGTCATCATTGAAGAGGGTGCGTCCAACACGGCCCCCGCAATGAGGCGCAAGAGGTCTCAGAAGCTCCTTGAGGAGGGCCGAAAGCACTTCCGAGGGGTAGACCACGAAGGCAAGCTGCGGTGTCATGCTTGCGGTTTTGTGACCCCGCCCGGTCTTGAGGTCGAGGTCATCCATCTGCACCATACCGAACCCATCTACGAGTCAGCGGAGGCTGGTCGGACCCTGGAACTCAAGGCCGCTCTGGCGTTGTTGGTTCCGCTGTGCCCAACCTGCCATGCTTTGGCCCACACGAGCCGCCCACCACTTTCGGTGACAGCCATCCAAGCATTGAAGGCAACATGACATTCGATCAGTTGCAGGACTTCGTAGCGCACCGAATGCGGATGGAGCATATCTATCAGCCTGTCATGCTGATGACACTGCTTCAAAACAAGGGAGAGGCTTCGATCACTGATCTTGCCAAGGCCATCTTGAGCAGGGATGAGAGTCAGATCGAGTACTACTCCAAGATCACCCGCGACATGGTTGGCCGTGTGCTACGCAAGCACGGCATCGTGGAGAAGGATGGCAGGGCATTCCGTTTGGTCGGGTTTGATGCCATGACCCCCGATCAGGTTGTGCAATTATTTGCACTGTGTCAGGGGAAGCTCGATCAGTACCTTGATGATCGTGGTGACAAGGTATTCCAACATCGTCGTCAGTCAGCGGGGTACATCTCTGGGACCCTCCGCTATGACGTGTTGAAGAAGTCATCCTTCCATTGCGAACTCTGTGGCATCTCTGCTGACATCAAGGCTTTGGAGGTTGACCATATCATTCCCCGCAATCATGGCGGCAGTGATGATCCATCAAACCTTCAGGCACTTTGCTATAGCTGCAACGCCATGAAGCGGGATCGTGATGACCAAAACCTTCGGGCGGTCAGGGAGAGCTACAGCCACAGAGAAACGGGATGCTTGTTCTGCGAAATTCCCGAGACGCGAGTGGTCGCTGAGAATGAATTGGCCTACGTGATCTTTGACGGATTCCCTGTGACAGTGCATCACTGCCTTGTGATCCCCAAGCGGCACATCCCCGACTACTTTTCTTTAAGTAGCTCAGAGCTAAAGGCTTGCGATGACTTGCTGCGACGGATGAAGACTCGGATTTTGGATGCAGACCCCAACGTTACCGGATTCAATGTCGGCATGAATGCGGGTGAGGATGCCGGGCAGACGATTTTTCATTGCCATATGCACTTGATTCCACGCAGAAAAGGTGACGTAGCTGATCCGCGTGGAGGAGTGCGTCACCTGATTCCGGGAAAAGGGCACTATTGAGGCACGTCCATGCCTATTGACAGACTCATATTCGTTAGATCGGGTTTAACAAATGCCTCGTCCAGCTTGCGGTACATAGCTAAAGATTTTTCCGACTCACTCTTTATGTTTTCATAGAGTGACTCCGCAATTACGCGAATTGCATGCCTTTCCTGATCAGTCAGTCTTGGGTATGCGTACTTCTCAATGTGTTCCAAAATCTTCGTTCTGCGTTGCTTAAACAGGCTAGTCGAAACTCCACCACATTTTCCGGCAAGCTGTGATTCCCATGAAACGTATGCTTTCTCCGAGTCTTTTTGCCGTTCGTTGCACTCCTTGCATACGGGAACGATATTGCCTGGGTGGTGAAGTCCATACTCGGCACGATTGAACATCACCAAGTGTTCAACTTGGAGTTTGGCATTCGTTCCGCAATACGCACATGTTTCTTCGAAATCCTGACGTATCTGTTCCCACGTTGTCTTGCCTTTGCCTGATCCAGTATTGAAAGAGCGCCCCAAGTAATGTTCCCCTACGGACGTGAGAAAAGCGCGAACCGCCGTATTTGCTGCGTCGGAGGGTGTGTTGTAGACGGCCATAAGAGCTAACGTTTGAGCTAACCGGCGCGCTTCAGCGCGTCCGTGTTGAGCGAATGGTTATATCTCTGGCACATACTGCCGAAGTCCATTTATGACACCATCCCGCTCATCGGAGTTCAACATGCGTAGAACAAGTTTCTCATAACCGTTCTTCCCTAACTCAAAGATTGAACAGATATTCGGAACCAATCCTTTGTTGTTGTAGTACTTAAGAATTTCATTCAGTTTTCCAGTATTGGACAGATCAGTGTAGAGCTTCAAGTTTTCTGAAAATATTTTCTCGACATCAATGGCGGCTGTGGAATTTGCGATTGACGCTTTTATCGCATCCAAACCTACAGGTTTAGTGTCAAGTTGACTTAGCTTGTTTTCTACAACCCTGTACGTCCTTAGTGAAGCCTGGCGATCAATCTCGGGTTTAAGCAGATTCATTGCCAGCGTAGTTGCGCGTGCAACCACATCGTCAGGTTCAAGTAGTTGGTTCTTTGCAACGAGGCGAAGTGTTTCTTCATTGAGAAGAATATTCTCTATCTCTGCCACGTCTATGCAGTGAACGCCAGAATCAGCCAAGCCCTGTATTTCGGCGTCGGTTCTGTAATCTCTATCAATGAGGCCAAAAACACTGATGTGGTGAAATGATGCATTAAGCCTCAATGCTCTTACGGATTCGATCACTCGCTGACAGCCACTTCTAGGAACCACATGGTAGTTTCGGTAAATCGACTGATAGATGGCATGGTCTTTCCCGCCCTTTTCGCCTTCAACAAAAACAACAGTTCGTCTATTGCCGAGCAACTCAAGCAAAAGGCTTTCAGGGAACTCATCAATTTCTGGGACAACCTCCCATGACCATTTACTTGCCCCGTCAAACTCCTTCACCCAAATACTTGTGGTGCTTACTCGAGTGGACGCAAAATTCAGATCATGCGTAATGTAAACAAACAAGCAGTCTTTTTGTGCTTCTTCAAGCTTATCCCACAACGACTGCATTATTGATGAGTGAAGATGAAGCTCTGGTTCGTCAATGACAAGAATGGAACCTGCGGGCGCGCACAGACACTGCCCCATTACATATAAGGCCACTCTTTCCCCGTCGCTCATTTCCTTGCCGTGGTAATCCTTGCCAAGCGAGACATGTTTTACGCTGACTTTTCCATCCTCTAGAGAAATTGTTCTATGAGAAAGAATTTCATTCCATAGCTTAATCAGTGCATCAATCGGCGCCTCTGGAACTGCACTAAATTGTCCTGTTTCCTTGGCGTCCTTTGTATAGTTTTTGTCTCTATCGGCGCTTCTTGCAAACAGCGTAGACAGAACCTTTCCATAGTCTTGTTGCATAAAGGTTTCTGGACGACCACCCCAGCGGTGTCCCCACTTGTGCGTTTGATTCGCGTATTGAGGGTTTTCATTTCCCCAGAGCAAGTCGTTATTGGATTGCTCAAGTGACTTCATAACCGCATAGTCAGGCAAATCAAGAGCTCGTTGTGCCGATAATCGATGAACGATTACATCTGCCCCGGTGTTTTTCTCAATCCAAACTCCAAGACGACTTTTGCCTGAACCATTTGCACCCACGATCACAACTGAACCGTTGTGGGCTATTTCTACTTTGTTGCCGGTACCGTCAGGGGACGGAAGAAAAAGTTTTGGTTGTTTGCTCATTGTTCTAGCCGCACACTGGATTCATTGAAGGGATATAACGTAATATATACCGCACCATCTGCGGTATAACTTGGCGACTGCGGTTTAATCTAGACGCAAAATCTGAAGCCAAGTCTCTGTTATGTAAGGAGTTTTTGGTCATTGTGGCTTGGTGTCAAGTCAATAAAAAGGCAGCATATCACCGCACCATTTCAGGTGTCAATCAAAGTTCGCCAACCTTGAGCCGAACTCACTTGACCCTATGCCGCCAACGCTTCGCTAGTCGCTCCGCTAACCGCACCGCTATCCGGCCACGAAAAAAGCCCCACTCTCGAAAAAAGTGAGGCTTGAATACTGGTGGCCTGGGGCGGAATCGAACCACCGACACAAGGATTTTCAATCTCCTTCTCTACCGACTAACGCGCCACCTCAACCAATCGCGCCACACCGCCGTGACACTCCGAGCACGTTCCGACGAGAAGCAAGTCGCCCGACTTTATCGCACCTGTGAAGTTTCTGATGGAATGACGGCACTTTCCGCACCAGACGTTTGACAGCTTCCTCGTTTCGGCGGGAATAGACCACCAGAGCTTGGCGTCGGGATCGGTGAAGTTGGGGATGGACTCGACGGTCATGACGGGGAGTGTAGTGCCGTTGGGTGTCCGTGACCACCCCGAACGCGCTCGCCAACAACGACCTGCGGACTTTCGGAATAGTGATCCCCGAAAAAAAAGCACCCAGCGTTTCCACTAAGTGCTTGATTCGTAACGATTTTTTGGCTCCTCGACCTGGGCTCGAACCAGGGACCTACGGATTAACAGTCCGGCGCTCTACCAACTGAGCTATCGAGGAATACAGCCTTAAATTATAGCTTGGATTTTTTGCTGCTTCGCCTGCTTTGCCTATACTTTGCCTATGTAATCGTCGACCCAAGCCCCTGCCATCACCACAGCTCCGCTACGATCAAAGCATGTCCAAAACCGCACGCATATTGCCATGGCTGGAAGCTGGGGATAGCTTTCCGGCCATCAACACGGCCTGGGGTGCTTGTGACCCTGCGCCTGGGCTGCTGGCGGCTGGTGGTGTGCTGGACGTACCGACCTTGCTGGCCGCTTATTCACAAGGCATTTTTCCGTGGTTTAGCGATGATCAGCCGGTACTGTGGTGGAGTACCGACCCGCGCATGGTGTTACAGACGTGCAACTTCAAGCTGCACAGATCACTGCGTAAAAGCTTGAGTCATTTTGTGAATGATGCCGATTGCGAGATCAGGTTTGACAACTCCTTTGCGCAGGTCATTGAAAGCTGTGCGGGCAAGCCGCGTGCGCATCAGCCGGGTACGTGGATAGTGCAGCGCATGGTTGAGGCTTATTGCAGACTGCACGATGCAGGCCACGCCCATAGCGTGGAGACGTGGATTAACGGTGAATTGGCGGGTGGGCTGTATTGTGTGAACATTGGCGGGGCGGTGTTTGGTGAATCGATGTTTGCGTACAAAACCGATGCGTCAAAAATCGCACTGGCTGCGCTGATTGCTTTTTGCCGCGCCAAGGGCATTGCCATGATTGATTGCCAGCAGAACACTCAGCACCTGACATCGCTGGGTGCGCTTGAGATGACCCGTGAAGATTTTGCCGTCCATCTGGCCAAAAGCGTTGGCAAGGCCGCACCCGTGTGGCGGTTTGAGCCCCTATACTGGTCTGAGATTTTGACTGCCAAAACACCGCAAACCTGATCAGATCACCACCGTGACGCATCTCAAAGACCTGCCCCTGCAAACTCTGCAGTTTTACGCGACAGCACCCTACCCATGCAGCTACCTGCCGGGCAAGCAGGCGCGATCGCAGGTAGCTACGCCCAGCCATTTGATTCATAACGACGCGTATTCAGAGCTGGTGACCCAGGGCTTCAGGCGCAGTGGCATGTTTACCTACCGCCCGTATTGCGATGGCTGCCAGGCCTGCATACCGCTGCGGGTGCCGGTTAAAACCTTTGTAGCTGACCGCAGCCAGCGCCGTGCCTGGACAAAGCACAGCACGCTACAGGCGCGGGTGCTCAAGCTGTGTTTTAGCAATGAGCACTATCAGCTTTATTTGCGCTACCAAAATGATCGCCACGCGGGCGGTGGCATGGACCACGACAGCATTGACCAGTACACGCAGTTCTTGCTGCAAAGCCGGGTGAATTCGCGGCTGGTGGAGTTTCGTGAAAGCATGCCCAATGGTGAAGCGGGTGCGCTCAAGATGGTGTCGATTTTGGATGTAATTGAAGATGGTATATCTGCGATGTACACCTTTTACGAGCCCGACCAGGGGGCCAGCTATGGCAACTACGGCGTGCTATGGCAAATTGAGCAGGCCAAGCGGCTTGAGCTGCCCTATGTGTATCTAGGCTACTGGATTGCCGAAAGCCCGAAGATGGCTTACAAGACGGGGTTCAAGCCGAATCAGATTCGGATTGACGATAAATGGATTTCTGGACCTTCGAGCAGCGCACCAATAACCCCACTGTAAAATTTGGGCAGAAAACATAACATGACAAAGCTCAACTCCGCTCTATCTGCAAAGCCAACCGTCCAGGTCATTGAGCGCATATTTACCCTGCTGGAGATACTGGCCGACCGCGAAGAGGCCATGCCCCTCAAAGAGATTGCAGAAAAGTCCGGCCTGCACCCATCTACTGCACACCGCATATTAAATGACCTGGCCACAGGCCGCTTTGTTGACAGGCCAGTGGCTGGCAACTACCGCCTTGGAATGCGCCTGCTGGAACTGGGCAACCTAGTTAAAGCGCGCCTCGACGTGCGTGATGCGGCCCTGACCCCCATGCGCGAGCTGCACAAGCTGACGCAGCAACCCGTCAACCTGAGCCTGCGCCAGGGTGACGAGATTATTTACGTAGAGCGGGCATACAGCGAGCGTTCGGGCATGCAGGTAGTCAGGGCCATTGGTGGCCGTGCGCCGCTGCATTTAACGTCTGTAGGCAAACTATTTTTGGCGTTTGACGACCCGCAACGCCTGCGGGCTTACGCGACCCGCACCGGCCTTTCAGGGCAGACAAAAAACAGCATCACACAGCTACCAGTACTGGAACGTGAGCTATCAAAAGCACGCCAATATGGCATTGCACGCGACAACGAAGAGCTGGAGCTGGGTGTGCGCTGCATGGCAGCAGGCATTTACGATGATCAAAACAAGCTGGTGGCTGGGCTGTCTATTTCAGCTCCAGCAGATCGGCTGGAGGAGCATTGGTTAACCAAGCTACAGGCAACAGCCAATGAAATTTCAACTGCGCTGGGCTACAAACCGCGATAAAGATCGGGATTAACCGCTAATTTGCTCGATGCTGGTGCTGAGGTTAACCTTGGCAGGTGCTGACTCCACCCAACGGCGCACCCGCTCTGCGTCACCCAAGCGGCTTAATTTGCCTGCTGAATCCAGAAAAACCATGATCAGCTTGCGGCCAGCAATTTTGGTTTGCATCACCAGGCACTGCCCAGCTTCTCTGATGTAACCGGTTTTTTGCAATCCAATGTCCCACTCGGGGTTTTTAAGCAGCCGATTGGTGTTGTTGTATTGCAGCGTACGGTTACCAACCGCCACCTGGTAGCCGGCGGAGGTTGACAGCTCGCGCAGCACCGGGTCAGCGTGTGCCGCGCCAACCAGCGTGGCCAGGTCTTGTGCGCTTGACTGGTTGCGGCTTGACAAGCCCGTTGGCTCAACATAGCGCGTATCCGTCATGCCAAGCAATTTGGCTTTGGCGTTCATCAGGCTGACAAACACTGCTAGGCCACCCGGATAGGTGCGGCCCAAAGCATTGGCAGCACGATTTTCACTGGACATCAGAGCCAGGTGCAGCATTTCACCGCGCGTCAGCGAGGTGCCGACTCTCAAGCGTGATCTGCTGCCTTTTTCAGTATCCACATCGTCTTGCGTGACGGTGATCATTTCATCCATCGGCAGTTTTGCACCGCTAATGATCACGCCGGTCATGAGCTTGGTCAGCGAAGCAATGGGCAACACGACGTGGTCGTTTTTACGAAACAGCACCTCGCGCGTGTCCTGATCAATCACCAGCACCACGCTTGATTTCAGGTCAAGGGCATCGTGTGCGCCATGCAGTCCAGCGATTTGGCCGTATGAGGGTTTTGCTGGAACGGCGGCATAAATAATACCTTTGCGCTTGATACCAGATACAAAACGCACGCTTTTCCGCGCAGAAACTGATTTTTTGGAACTGCTTATTTTTGTAACTGTCTGTTTCTTTGCAATCGCACGTTTGTCGGTTGCAGCACTGGCCACAGGAACTGCAAGCGCAGTAAACAAGGCCAGCAAACTGACGATTTTTAATGCGTGATTGAAAATCTGCTTAGACATGGTGGTGTGTCCTGCTTGGGATTGCAATTAAAAACATGGCTGAAGTGTATACAAATACAAAAAGTCACGCAATATCAAAAACTTGCGTGACTTTCTTAAAAAGACACTTAATTGGAGTTTTTGGGGTCAGAGCCCAAATTCATCGTGCCTTTGGCACACCCTCCGGGTGCGATGCTCTGCATCGCAATGAAATTGGCGTCTGACCCCAATAACCCCGATGCACCGCAGCGAAATTGGTGTCTGACCCCAATAACTCTTGAATTTAATGATTTATTTTCATCTATCGATGACTTAACCTTAACCCTGCGCTGCAACCCGGTCAGCTTTACTCTGCAATTTATTCAAAGCGCTGAGATAGGCTTTTGCCGATGCCACCACGATATCGGGATCTGAACCCACACCATTGACAACGCGCCCGCTATTTTGCAAACGAACTGTTACCTCCCCCTGGCTTTCAGTTGAGCCGCTGATGGCATTTACAGAGTAAAGAACCATCTCGGCACCACTTTTGACATGGGACTCAATCGCTTTGAGTGACGCATCGACCGGGCCATTGCCGTCTGATTGGCACTTTACTTCTTTTCCAGCCACCGTAAAAACAACGCTGGCTTGCGGGCGCTCGCCGGTTTCACTGTGCTGGGACAGCGACACAAAGCTGTATTGCTCGTTGTCGTGACTAATGCTTTCATCACTGACCAGTGCCAGAATGTCTTCGTCAAAAATCTCTCTCTTGCGGTCAGCAAGGTCTTTGAACTTGATGAATGCGCTATTGATATCGGCTTCGCTTTCCATCACCACGCCCAGCTCCTGCAGGCGTTGCTTGAAGGCGTTGCGGCCACTGAGTTTGCCAAGTACGATTTTGTTGGAGCCCCAACCCACGTCTTCTGCACGCATGATTTCGTAGGTGTCACGCGCTTTGAGCACGCCGTCCTGATGGATACCTGAAGCGTGCGCAAAGGCATTGGCACCGACGATCGCCTTGTTGGGCTGCACCACGAAGCCGGTGGTTTGACTGACCATGCGGCTAGTCGCCAGAATGTGTTTGGTATCTATGCCGATGTCGAGGTTGAAATAGTCCCTGCGCGTTATGACCGCCATGACGACTTCTTCAAGCGAACAGTTGCCGGCGCGTTCGCCAAGGCCGTTGATGGTGCATTCCACCTGCCGCGCACCACCGATTTTTACGCCTGCAAGCGAGTTGGCAACTGCCATGCCGAGATCGTTGTGGCAATGCACGGACCAGACCGCCTTGTCGCTGTTGGGAATGCGTTCACGCAGATTTTTAATGAAATGACCATAGAGTTCGGGGACTGCGTAGCCAACCGTGTCTGGCACATTGATGGTGGTTGCGCCTTCAGCAATCACAGCCTCAATTACACGGCACAAAAAGTCGGGGTCGGAGCGGTAGCCGTCTTCAGGGCTGAACTCAATATCAGACATCAGGTTGCGCGCAAAGCGCACCGACAGTTTGGCCTGCTCAAACACTTGGTCGGGTGTCATGCGCAATTTCTTTTCCATGTGCAGTGCACTGGTGGCAAGAAACAGGTGCAGACGACCGGATTTGGCAGGCTTGATAGCCTCGGCTGCACGCGCAATATCGCGGTCATTGGCACGTGCCAGCGAACACACGGTCGAGTCCTTGATGACTTCGGCAATGGCCTTGATAGATTCAAAGTCACCGTTGGAGCTGGCAGCAAACCCGGCCTCGATCACGTCGACCTTGAGGCGCTCAAGCTGGCGTGCAATGCGCAGCTTTTCATCGCGGGTCATGGACGCACCAGGCGATTGTTCGCCGTCACGCAAGGTCGTGTCAAAAATGATCAGTTTGTCGGTCATGTGAGATCCTTCTAATACCCAGCTAAATGTGGTTTAAATCAAAACCAACAGCCCAAAGAAAAACGGCCCGCTGCTGGTGCAAACGGGCCGTTTGAGATTGGTTAACGCGTACGCTACCGTCTCCGCCCGTTGGCAGATAGCAGTAGTGCTAGCGAAATTCTGTTCATGCTTGCATGTTAGCACAGCTTATTTGTGAAGGCCACGCTCGTCGGGTTCGTCCTTTGATGTCGAGATAACACTGGTTTGAACACCCTTGAACTTGCGCCAAATGTAAATGGCATAGCCGCTGAGTCCATACACAACAAAAACGCCAAACATCACGGTGGGCGGATCGATGTTGATGGCAGCGATACCCAGGGCAATCAACACAATCACCACAAATGGCACGCTTCTCTTCATCTGAACATCTTTGAAACTGTAAAAAGGGACATTGGTCACCATGGTCAGTCCCGCATACAAGGCCAATACAAACGTAATCCAGGGAATGGTGACACCCCACAGCGCATCGGTACCCTTGAATCCAAATTCGGTCATCAACCAGATGAAGCCGGCGATCAGCGCCGCAGCGGCCGGTGACGGCAAGCCCTGAAAATAGCGCTTGTCAACCACGCCAGTATTGACATTGAAGCGCGCCAAGCGCAGCGCGGTACACGCACAGTAGACGAAAGCGGCAATCCAGCCCCAGCGCCCCAGGTCTTTGAGCGCCCATACGTACGCAATGAGCGCTGGCGCAGCCCCAAAGGACACCATATCCGACAGCGAGTCCATCTGCTCGCCAAAAGCGCTTTGCGTGTTCGTCATGCGAGCCACGCGTCCATCGAGGCTATCGAGCACCATCGCACAAAAAATGCCAATAGCGGCAAGATCGAATCGACCATTGATGGCCATGACAATGGCATAAAACCCACCGAAAAGCCCTGCAAGCGTGAACAGATTGGGAAGTATGTAAATACCTTTGCGGCGCTTGCGTACCACCACAGCCGCTGATGTGACTTCGGCTTGTTCGACATCATGCATAAAAAGTACTCCTGAAGCCCTATTTACAGGACAAAACCTGAACCTCTTGCGAATCAGTTGCGAGTCTGGTCAACCAGCTTGTTCTTCGCGATCCACGGCATCATGGCGCGCAGCTTGGCACCCACGATTTCGATCTGGTGCTCGGAATTGAGGCGGCGGCGGCTGATCAGCGTCGGTGCGCCAGCCTTGTTTTCAAGGATGAAGCTCTTGGCGTATTCACCGGTCTGGATATCTTTCAGAATCTGCTTCATGACCTGCTTGGTCTCGCTTGTAATGATGCGCGGGCCGCTCACGTACTCGCCGTATTCGGCATTGTTCGAGATGGAGTAGTTCATGTTGGCGATACCGCCTTCATAAATCATGTCCACGATCAGCTTCAATTCGTGCAGGCACTCGAAGTAGGCCATTTCAGGCGCATAACCGGCTTCCACCAGGGTTTCGAAACCGGCCTTGATGAGTTCAACCGTACCGCCGCAGAGCACAGCCTGTTCGCCGAACAGGTCGGTTTCGGTTTCTTCGCGGAAGTTGGTTTCAATGATGCCGGCCTTGCCGCCGCCATTGGCCATTGAGTAAGACAAGGCCATTTGCAAGGACTTGCCGGATTTGTCCTGATGTACAGCGACCAGATGGGGCACGCCGCCGCCCTGGACGTAGGTACCGCGCACGGTGTGACCAGGCGCCTTGGGGGCGACCATCCACACATCCAGATCGGCACGCGGGTTGACCAGGCCGTAATGCACGTTGAAACCGTGGGCAAATACCAACGCAGCGCCTTGCTTGATGTTGGGCTCCACGTCGTTCGCATAGACGACGCCGATTTGCTCGTCGGGCAGCAGGATCATCACCACGTCGGCGGCTTTGACCGCATCGGCCACTTCAGCAACCTTCAGTCCCGCCTTTTCAACCTTGGGCCATGAAGCCCCACCCTTGCGCAGGCCAACAACAACTTTGATGCCGCTGTCGTTCAGGTTTTGTGCATGGGCGTGGCCTTGGCTACCGTAGCCAATGATGGCAACAGTTTTGCCCTTGATCAGGCTCAGGTCGCAGTCTTTGTCGTAATAAACTTTCATTTTTTCTCCGAAGGTAAAATTTCTGTTATATCTAAATCAGGCTCTGAGGATTCGCTCTCCACGGCCAATGCCGCTGGAACCGGTACGTACCGTCTCAAGGATGGCGCTGCGGTCAATTGCCTCCAGGAAGGCATCGTTCTTTGACTGATCGCCGGTAAGCTCAATGGTGTAACTTTTTTCAGTCACATCAATAATCCGACCGCGAAATATATCCGCCATACGCTTCATCTCTTCGCGCTCCTTGCCGACAGCACGTACCTTGACCATCATAAGTTCGCGCTCGGTATAAGCGCCCTCGGTCAAATCAACCACCTTGACCACGTCGATCAGGCGGTTCAGGTGCTTGGTAATCTGCTCGATCACGTCATCCGATCCAGAGGTCTGGATGGTCATACGGGACAACGTCGGGTCTTCCGTCGGCGCGACGCTCAGGCTTTCAATGTTATAGCCGCGGGCAGAGAACAGGCCGACGACACGGGAAAGAGCGCCCGGCTCGTTTTCCAGCAAAACTGCAATGATATGTTTCATAGGGAGATTCCTCTTTTCGCTGCCCTCCCCTGCGCACGGTAATGCGCAAGCTTGGCAAACAATAGATTCGTCAGTTGACGGGGTAAATGAATGAAAGAAAGAATGAAAGAATAAAAAGGCGAAGCGGTCAGTAGTCTTGCGGCCCCATCAGCATGTCAGTGATGCCCTGACCGGCTTTCACCATCGGGAATACGTTTTCCGTCGAATCGACGCGGAAATCCATGAAAACGGTGCGGTCCTTGAGCTTGCGCGCTTCGCGCAGCGCCGGCTCCACATCCTGCGGCTTTTCAATCAGCATGCCGACATGGCCATAGGCTTCTGCCAACTTCACAAAATCGGGCAACGCATCCATGTAGCTGCAGCTGTAACGACCCTTGTAGTCAAATTCCTGCCACTGGCGCACCATGCCTAGGTAACCGTTATTCAGCGACACGATCTTGATTGGCGTGTTGTATTGCTTGCAGGTGGACAGCTCCTGGATACACATCTGCACCGAGCCATCACCGGTGATGCAATAGACTTCGCTGTCAGGCCGGGCCAGCTTGATGCCCATGGCATAGGGAAGGCCCACGCCCATGGTGCCCAGGCCGCCCGAGTTGATCCAGCGGCGCGGCTCGTCGAACTTGTAATATTGCGCGGCCCACATCTGGTGCTGGCCAACATCGGACGTGATGTAGGTATCGGCGTCCTTGGTCAGGTTCCACAGCGTCTCCACCACGTACTGCGGCTTGATCACGTCGCCCTTGCCCATGCTGTACTTCAGGCAATCACGCTTGCGCCAGCCTTCGATCGTTTCCCACCAGCCGACCAGGGCGTTGGCGTCAGGCTTGAGGCCGGACTCCTTGATCATGGTGATCAGCTCAGTCAGCACGTCCTTGACGTCGCCGACGATCGGAATGTCCACCTTCACGCGCTTGGAGATGTTCGTCGGGTCGATATCGATGTGAATGATCTTGCGTTCGTTCTGCGCAAAATGTTTCGGGTTGCCAATCACGCGGTCATCAAAACGAGCCCCCACAGCCAGCAGCACGTCACAGTTTTGCATCGCATGGTTGGCTTCAAATGTGCCGTGCATACCCACCATGCCGAGGAATTTTTTATCGCTCGCCGGGTAAGCGCCCAGGCCCATCTGCGTGCTGGTACAGGGGTAGCCCAGCATATCGACCAAGATGCGCAGCTCTTGCGAGGCGTTGCTCATCAACACACCACCACCCGTGTAAATATACGCTCGCTTGGCCGTCATTAGCAGTTGCAGCGCCTTGCGGATTTGTCCACCGTTGCCTTTGCGCACCGGGTTGTAGGAGCGCATTTCAATGGTCTGCGGGTAGCCGGTATACAGCGCCTTGTTGAACGAGACGTCCTTGGGAATGTCCACCACCACCGGGCCAGGGCGACCGCTCCTGGCAATGTGAAAGGCCTTTTTCATGATCTCTGCCATCTGGCGCGCATCCTTGACCAGGAAATTATGCTTGACGATGGGCCGCGTGATGCCGACCGTGTCGCACTCCTGAAAGGCATCCTGGCCAATCAAGTGCGTTGGCACCTGACCTGTGATGATGACCATCGGTATGCTGTCCATGTAGGCCGTGGCAATACCGGTGACGGCGTTGGTCACGCCGGGACCGGAAGTCACCAACGCAACACCAACCTCGCCGGTAGCACGTGCATAACCGTCCGCAGCATGGACGGCCCCCTGCTCATGACGCACCGTAACGTGCAGGATAGTGTCCTGCTTGTAAAACGCGTCATAGATATGAAGCGCCGCACCACCGGGATAGCCCCAGACGTACCTGACGCCTTCAGCCTGCAAGGCTTTGACGAGAATCTCCGCCCCGCGAAGCTCTTCGGATTGCACAGTCGGATTTGAGGTTGCAGACGCCGCTGCTGCCGAAGCGATTTCGGCTTTTGAAATTTCCATGATGAACCTTTGTGAATTTCTCTAACGAAATACCTTGGGTGCCTCTTGGCCCGCTCTTGTGAAGCAGCGTCGAGACTTGAGGCCAAAACCATGAGCAGAAACATATTCCGCCGAGCCATGACCCGTTTGCTTTTTAAATTGCAACCAGCATTATGCCATTTCGTGTTGCACAATCGCCGCAGTTGACGGGAAAGCAGCGATGCGTATTGGCAGCAATGCGATAATTTTCAGTCGAACCGCATAATAATAATTACGACGCTAGACAAACCGGACACACCTACCGTTGGCAACCGAACAAGAACTTTCTGACTTCCTGAAAAGCGTTGAAAAACGTGCTTTCAAGCGAAGCGTCTACCACGTGCGGGACGAAGAAGCGGCTCTTGACATCGTTCAGGACAGCATGATGAAGCTGGCGCACAGCTATGGCGACAAGCCCGTGGCCGAGTTACCCATGCTGTTTCAGCGGATTTTGTCCAACACTACCCTAGACTGGTTCCGCCGCCGCAAGACCCGGAACGCCCTTTTTTCCAATATGAGCGACTTCGAATCCGCTGGAGGTGACGGAGATTTTGATATTTTGGAAACTTTGGAGGTCCAAAATGAATCCGAAGGAACAGAAAGTGCGCAGGACGCGACCGAGCGGGCGCAGATATTGCATGAGATCGAAGTGGCAGTCAAACAGCTGCCGGGCCGTCAACGGGAAGCGTTTCTGATGCGTTACTGGGAGGAGATGGATGTGGCTGAAACAGCCGCTGCTATGGGCTGCTCCGAAGGTAGCGTTAAAACGCATTGTTCGCGAGCAGTTCTTGCCCTGGGCAAAGCATTGAGAGCCAAAGGTATAAAACTATGATTAATTCACTACAAAATCGAACCGACATCCTCCAGGAGAGGTTTGCCCTGAAGGCCACCTCTTACCTGACAGCAGGTACGGCGGATATTCCCTACGAGATTTCAGAGCGCCTGCGCGCTGCACGGGCACAGGCCGTTTCAAAACGCAAAATTGCACGCACCCAAACGACTGGCAGCGTGGTCAACACCGGTTCTGGCGCAGCGCTTACCTGGGGTTCGAACGACGGCTTGAACTGGTGGTCAGGTATCGGCTCAGTGGTGCCACTGATTGCGCTGGTCGTAGGTCTGCTCACCATCAATTCCGTTCAAAACGACAACCGTGCCCAAGAAATTGCAGAGGTAGACTCCGCCCTTTTGACCGATGAGTTGCCACCAGCCGCTTTTGCAGACCCCGGTTTCGTCCAGTTCCTGAAGGCCAACCATTAAACCTTGACAAGCGCAATTGTCCAAATGATTCCAAGAGCAGTTTTTTTACCCCTCTCATTCTGGCGTCTGGTTTTAGGCTGCCTGTGCGTTTTTCACGCACAGGCATCCGCACAGACAACCAAACCTGTAGCACCCAGACCCGCCGTCAGCGCCCCCTCGGTCAGCAAGGCCGCAAGCTCTAAGCCCACCTGGGCAGAGCTCACACCCATGCAGCAGCAAACGCTCAAACCTTTGGCCTCAAGCTGGGCTACCCTGACCGCAGCACACAAGCGCAAGTGGCTTGAGGTTTCCAAAAACTACCCATCGCTGCCGCCAGAAGACCAGGCAACCATGCACAGTCGCATGAATGAATGGGTCGCGCTTAGTCCAAAACAACGCGCCGAAGCACGGCTTAACTTTGCCAAAACCAAAGAGCTGTCAAAACAACTGACCGCCGAGGAAAAAAAGGCGAAATGGGAGACCTATCAAGCCTTGAGCGCAGAGGAAAAACAAAAACTCGCCGCTAAAGCCCCACCACGACCGACTGGTGCGGCTCCGGCCGTCAAACCCGTTGCCCCACAAAAGCTGGCGACTTTACCTGCCCGCAATGTCAAGCCTGAGGCTGGAATCGCCCCAAAAAACGCAGTTACCCCGGCAGCAATGGCTGCACGCCCCCTAGACAAAGCCGTGCCTGCGGTAGCCGGTACGCCGCGAACTCAAAACTAAAGTGGGTTATTGGGGTCAGACACCAATTTCGCTGCAGTGC